>JBGTNX010000001.1:0-59049 GCA_041742825.1 Acidimicrobiia bacterium
TCGGGTAGCGGCAACACTTCGGGAATTTTCCCGAAAGAGAAGCGCTCAGCCACGCGCGAAGCCAAGAGGTGCCTCCTTGGAAATGCGGAATAGAACTAGGTAACGCAGAGAAAAGCATGCTAACAGACGCGTCAGCATGACTCCAATCGAAAGCTTCAAATGTCGAAACCGCCTGAATCGGTTGTCCGCATCAGCCGGGCTCGGGTCCGAGGACCACGCCCATCCTATCCGAAAGCGACATTTTGAGTCAAGGTCTCTTGGCCTGGCGGCCACGAGATTGGAGATTTTCGGCGGACCGAAAACTCAATAGATTGGGGAGCCGTCTCGCTATGAGTCCGACACTACGGCGAGCTTGGCGCCATCGACGACCCTGATGTGGCGATAACCGGTCTCGACGATCTGCTGGTCCTTCAACCGGCCGAGGGCCTCGTTTACCGACTGCCTGCTCACACCGAGGAGCATGGCGACGGTCGTTTGGGACAGGTAGACCTCACCAGTGCCCCGCGATTCTTCCAACAGCAGGTCGGCCACCTGGCTGAGAACCGTCTTGTGGATGAGGTGGATGACCCGTCGCTGTGTCTCCTCCATCCTCGATAACGCGCCAATCAGCCAGCGCAAGCTCAGGTCGGGATGTTCGGCGAGCACCGGCAACATCAGATTACGTTGGAGGGCGAAGGCGCGTACGCGGGTTACCGCCTGCGCCGACGCAAAGTGCTGGCAGTCCCGGAGCATGGCCACATCGCCGAGAAGTGACCCTGCGCCCGACCTCGAGACCACGCGGCGGCTCGAGTCGGTGCCTCTATAGATCTCGACTTCGCCGGACTCGACGAGGAAAGCGGCGCTGGCGTCGTCGCCCTCTTTGAAGAGATGGGTGCCGGGATACTTCGATACCAGCTCAGCCGACCTGATGAGTACCTCGAGGTCGGAGGTTGCCAGGGGCACGTACTCGGGGCGACCGAACGAGCGCGCCAGCCAGTCGAGATGCTGATCGTCGGCCTGGCTTTTCATGTCCATCGCAAATCAGCCCCCAACGGTGACGGCCTCCTGATACAGCAAATGACCGGATGTGCCATAACATGTCGAGTCGGTGTCGAACCACTTCTCCTTCAGATCTCCCCTCCTCTACATCGGGATCGTCCTGGCTGTTTCGCTGGGTGCTTTCACCTACGCGTGGTACGACCACTTGGTTGCCAGCGGGGAGACCGTTGCCGGAAACGTCGAATATGCCGGCGAGCGCCTCGACGCCCGCACCTCTGAGCAGGTGCGTGAGGTCGTCGTCGCCCGCAGTGCGGAGGTCCTCTCCCGGGAGGTGTCGATTGCGACACCAGACGGAACGGTTTCGATGCAACTCGACGAGGTCGGTTTCAGCTATGACATCGACCGCGCCGTCGATCGGGCACTCGCAGCGCGCCACACCGGTGGCGTCATCGATCAATTCACCAGCTGGGTGGCAACCCTCACCACAACCGAGCAGATCTCCGAGCCGATTTCATTCGACGAAGAAGCTGCCCGCCGGACTCTGTCCGCACGGCCCGACTTAGTTTTCGAGGCACCGGTATCCCCCGATATCGCACTTAGCGAGGAATGGCGACTCGAAGTGGTCCCGGGAGTTCCCGGAGCAGCTGCAGACATCGGGATCCTCGTCGGGGACATAGACGGCCTCGACCCGACAGGCAACGACCTCGCAGTGGATGCGGTAACAGCCGAAGTCCCGGCGGACTTCACCGACGAGAGGGCGGTTGCTGTCGCTGATCGGTTGAACGAGCTCACCCAGTCGGGTGCCCGGCTCATCATCGACGGGGACATCAGACAGATGGCACCGGCCGCGTTGCGCCGTCATCTCACCGTGACCATCGAGGATGACGAAATGGTCCCGGTCTTCGACCAGCCCGGTCTCCAGGCCGAGATCGAATCTATCTACGCCGGCCCTATCGGCGACGTCGTCAGCCCCACCTTCGAAGTCGACGGAGATTCAGTGACTGTCCTGGCACCGGGGAGCCCGGCTGCGGTGTGTTGCTCGCCGGACACGGGGCAGAAGTTGGGCGATGCGATTCTCGCCGGCGCCAGCGGGCCCTTTGCCCTCACGACAAGGCCGGACGACGACCCGACCCGGACCGCCTGGTACGACGGGAGCCTTATCGTCGGAAGGGTGTCCTCCTTCACGACACCACACAATTGCTGTGAGAACCGGGTGATCAATATCCAGAGGATGGCAGACATCGTCCGCGGGTATTACCTGGTACCGGGCCAGGTCATCTCGCTCAACGAATACGTCGGACCGCGGACGGAAGAGAAGGGGTTTGTCGCTGCGGGCGCAATCCGATCCGGGCACCTCGTTCCTGAGATTGGCGGAGGCGTCTCTCAGTTCGCTACGACTATCTTCAATGCGGCATATTTCGCCGGGCTCGATTTCATCCAATACCAGGCACACTCCCTCTACTTCTCGAGGTATCCGTTTGGGCGTGAGGCGACCATCTCCAACCCCGCACCCGATCTGGTATTCGAGAACACCACCGATTACCCGGTCCTGATCTGGACTTCGTATACCCCGAGCTCGATCACGGTGAGCATGTACTCGACCAAGAACATCGAAGTCGAACAGGTGGCGACCCGGACCTCGAGCCGGAGCCAATGCACATATGTCGAGACCGACCGGGAACGGGTCTACTCCGACGGACGGACCGTAATCGACACTTTCTGGGCCTTGTACCGGCCAGCAGACGGCATCGACTGCAACGGAAACGCCATCCCCGAGTCGGAGTAAGGGAGAGGACTCAGCCTCCGAAGACTGCTGCGGCCCCAATCGCAGGGTCGTCACCGAAGCCCAGGAGGTTGGCGACAAGGAGGGCAGCGGCCATCAACACGATGGCGATTAGCAGCCCGATGAGCCAGGCTGGGCGTTTCGATTTCGACGCTCGGTGCACGACATCAACCTAGTGGCGAGTTGGTAATGACGATCGGGCGGATACAGTTCCCTCGTGATAAAGAAGAGAAGGGCCCCGACCGAAATCGGTTGGCGGGAGTGGGTGTCGCTACCCGAATTCGGGATATCAGCAATCCAGGCGAAGGTCGACACCGGGGCTGAGAGCTCATCGCTGCACGCTTTCGACCAGCGCCGATTCACCCGCGACGGGATCGACTACATCCGTTTCGACATCCATCCGTTGAAGCGATCGAGGGCTTCCTCGGTAACCTGCGAGGCACCCGTTGTAATGGAGCGAAAGGTCAAGAACCCGGGTGGCCGGACCGAGCTCCGACCGGTGATCTCCACCCCTGTCGTCGTCAACGGCGTGCTGATCAGAGCAATGATCAACCTCACCGAGCGCGATGAGATGTCCTTCCGTATGCTTATCGGAAGAAGGACCCTCCGCGGGAGGTTCCTGGTAAATCCAGGGCGCAGTTATCTCGGCCCTCAGCCAGACTTGAAGGAATAATGAAGATCGCAATCCTGTCGAGAAACCCGTCCCTCTACTCCACGAAGCGTCTGCGCGAAGCAGGTCACGAGAGAGGCCACGAGGTTTCTGTTGTCGACTATCTGCGCTGCTACATGGACATCACCGGCGGACGTCCCCGGGTCCTGTACCGGGGAGAAGAAGTTCTGCCGGAGGCGGTGATCCCGAGGATCGGTGCCACCTACACCTTCTACGGGACGGCCGTGGTTCGTCAGTTCGAGATGGCCGATGTGTTCACTGCGGCCAGCTCGGAGGGGATCAGCCGATCCCGGGACAAGCTCCGCTCGATGCAGCTTCTCTCCCGGGCCGGTGTCGGACTTCCGACCACGTCGTTCGCCCACTCGACCCAGGACGTCCAGGGAGTCCTCGACGTCGTCGGCGGCGCACCCGTTGTCGTCAAGCTGCTCGAGGGAACCCAGGGGCTCGGTGTCGTGCTCGCGGAGACGAAGAAAGCTGCGGAGTCTGTCATTGGCGCTTTCCGACAACTCGACGCCAACATCCTCGTCCAACAGTTCATCAAGGAGGCAGGTGGAGCCGACCTGCGAGCATTCGTCGTCGACGGCAGGGTTATCGCCGCAATGAAACGCCAGGGCGCATCCGGCGACTTCCGGTCGAACCTTCATCAAGGTGGGACGGCGGAGGCGGTCAAGCTCACCCCGAAGGAGCGAGCTACCGCGATCCGGGCGGCCAAAACGATGGGCCTGAGTATCGCCGGCGTGGACATGATCCAGTCTGAGTCAGGCCCCATGATTCTCGAGGTCAACTCCTCACCCGGGCTCGAGGGGATCGAGAAGGCAAGCCAGAAAGACGTCGCCGGGGAGATCATCGACTACATCGAAGGCAACGCCGAGATCAGAGGCTCCAGAAGATCCGATGCTTGAGGCCCGGAACGAGCCCATCACGGTTGGTGCGAGCACCGTTCCGCCGGGCCGGAAGGGCCGGATCGAACTGCCATTTGCACGACTCTCGACAGGCTCGACAGCTTCGCTTCCCGTAGCGGTGATCAACGGGAGGAGCCCCGGTCCAAATATGTGGATCTCCGGGGCGGTGCATGGCGATGAGCTCAACGGGGTGGAGATCGTCCGCCGGGTGATGCGGCAGATGGACGCAAGGCGGCTCCGCGGCGCTTTGATTGCGGTGCCGATAGTCAACCCGCTCGGCTTCATCCACGAGTCGCGATATCTGCCGGACCGCCGCGACCTCAACCGGGCGTTCCCCGGATCCGAGCGCGGCTCGTCGGCCGCCCGCCTCGCCCACCTCTTCATGACCGAGATCGTCGCCCAATGCTCGGTAGGAATCGATTGCCATACCGCCACAGGGCATCGTTCTAATGCACCCCAAATCCGTGCGGACACCCACGATGTGGAAACGATGAAGCTAGCCAACGCTTTCGGCGCCCCGTTCACGATCCATGCCAGGGCGCGGGACGGATCGCTGCGAGAAGCGGCGACGTCGCGCGGGATAACGATGCTGCTCTACGAGTCCGGCCAGGCGCACCGATTCGACGAGCCCGCAATCGAAACCGGGGTTGCGGGGATCTTGCGCTGTTTGCAGTCACTGGGAATGATCGACGCCGGCCTGCTGGATGCCCCGCCAACTCGCGTGTTCCACCGTACCCGTTGGGTCCGGGCGAGGCGGGGTGGGCTGGTCCGCGTCTACCCGGCCCTGGGTGACCGGGTGGAGAGGGGCGAGGCGATCGCGGAGATTTCGGATGCTTTCGGCTACCGGCCCACCGCGGTGAAGGCCGCATACACCGGTTGGGTGATTGGACGGAGCCTCAATCCGCAGGTGAGTCCCGGCGACGCTCTGGTCCATGTCGCGATCGAGGGTGGAGGAGCTGACTACCAGGAGCCGGTCAGGAGGCCTTTCTGATCTCCTCGAGCCATCTCCGCCTGATTCCCCTACGTTCTTTTGGCGTGTGCCCGCCCCAGATTCCCTCAGGCTGATTGGTCTCGATCGCCCAGGTCAGACATTCTGCAGCAACGGGACAACCCGCGCAGACAGCTTTCGCCTGTGAGATCCCGGCGAGGTCATTGGGGTCGGGAAAGAACGAAACCTCGTGTGTAACTTTCACGCAAGCGGCGGCCTCCCGCCACGGCGTCACTTCTAAATCGATCATCTTCTCCCCAATCATGAGGTGAACCAGGTAAACGCAGCCTCAAGGGCTTTCGTTCCCGATTTCTGGGACGATCAAACGTTCGGGGCCGGATCGTCAGAAGTGCCGTCAGGCGCGCAATTCGGCCCGTGCCACCGACCGGCGGTGCACTTCGTCGGGACCGTCAGCGATCTGGAGCCACCGACCCATCGAGTACAGGGATGCGAGTGGGAAATCTTCGGTAAATCCAGCCGCTCCGAACAGCTGCATACCGCGATCGGCCACATAGGTCAGCAACTCGGGAGCTGCCACCTTGATGGCAGCGATCTCGGTCCTCGCCGACTTGGTGCCCATCTTGTCGATCATCCACGCAGTCTTCAGGACCAGGAGCCGGGTCTGTTCGATGCGAATCCGGGCATTGGCGATCCACTCCTGGATAACCCCCTGATCAGCGAGGGGCTTGCCGAATGCCACCCGTTCCTTGGACCGCTTGACCATGAGATCGAGACAGCGTTCGGCAGCGCCGATCGCGCGCATGCAGTGATGGATCCTGCCGGGGCCGAGTCTGGCCTGGGCGATGGCGAAGCCGCCGCCCTCCTCCCCGAGCAGGTTGGTCACCGGGACTTCAACCCCGTCGAAGTCGATCTCAGGGTGGCCGCCGCGGTCCTGGTATCCGAAGACGGTCGGCTCCCGAACGATGCTTACTCCGGGTGCGTCCATCGGCACGATGATCATGGACTGGCGGCGGTGAGAGTCGGCATCGGGGTTGGTCACACCCATGACGATGGAGAATTTGCATCGCTCCGACGCCGCACCCGATGAGAACCACTTCCGCCCCGAGACGACATAAGAGTCGCTCTGTCGGGTCATTGCGGTTCCGATGTTGGTGGCGTCGGAACTGGCGACTGACGGTTCCGTCATTGAAAAACACGACCGGATCTCACCCTCGAGGAGGGGCATCAGCCACTGTTCCTTCTGCTCAGGGGTTCCGAACATGTGAAGGATCTCCATGTTCCCTGTGTCCGGAGCCGAACAGTTGAGGGCCTCCGGTGCCAGAGACGGGCTCCACCCGGTGATCTCCGCTAGAGGCGCGTACTCGTGGACGCTGAGCCCTGCACCAAGTTCTTCGTCGGGGAGAAACAGGTTCCAGAGCCCGAGGGAGCGGGCGGCACCCTTCAATTCCTCGAGGATCGGGGGATGGAAGTGGGGGTTACCCGACTCCATGATCTGCTCGGCGTAGACCGCCTCTGCGGGCAAGACGTCGGACTCCATGAATTCGAGCAGGCGTCCCCGGAACCCTTCGACACGATCGCTGTAGGCAAAGTCCATGGATGTGGAGGCTAATGCCCGGCCGGATGCTCGGGTTCTGTGGCTTCGATTTCGTCTTCGCCGGCCAGTTTCTCGGCGGGGGTGTCGAAGTCGAGGACCGGCACCCCTGTTGTGGGACCGCCCGGGCCGATCAGACGCGACACCTCTCCCCAGAGCAGCCAGCCGGTGAGAATTGTCACAAAGATCAACTGGAAGTAGATGGCGAGGATCACCCCCGCCGCTGCCGTGACGAAGAAAACGACATCGGCGATGGTCTCGCCTCGCTTCGGGGCGATCCTCTCCAGTAGAGAAGAAAAGAGGTGTCCCCCGTCGAGGGGCCGAATGGGCAACCAGTTGAGCAGCCCCCAAAACACGTTCACCCGGACCAGGTTGCTCAGAGTGAACCCTGCAACGCCGGTGAACGGGCCGAACGGTGCAGCGATGGCCCAAACCAGCCCGCCGAAGAGCAGACCGGTGGCGGAGCCCGCGGCGGCGATTAGGGCACGCCGGCCGGGCGCCACCCCCTCGTCGGGGACCGTCCACGACGTGAGTCCACCGATTGCGTTCAATTCGATTGCAACCTCCGACCCGTAGTGGCGCGCCGTAAGTGCGTGACCCAATTCGTGGACGAGAATGGAGACGAAGATGACGCCGACCCAGGCGAGGATGAGGTCGAAGCGGCGCAGCGAGAACCCAAGAAAACCAGCAATCAGAAGGAATGACGGCCTGACCTCGACCGGGATCCCCAGAAGTTTGAACCTCAACACGCCACCATGATGCCTCAACTCCGGGCAGAACTGTGCAGGCGCAGATAGGTAACGTGGGTTCATGTCCTACAACCACTTACGCGAGGCAGTTGACGCCGACCTCCCACGACTGCGGGCAACCCTCGAAGATCTCATCCGGATCCCCTCGGTGAGCGCTCCGGGTTTCGACCGCGCCAGCGTGCGACAGGCTGCAGACCACATTGTCGGATTGCTCGAGGCGGGCGGATTCGAGAATGTTCGCTTGCTCGAGCCCGAAGACGGTAACCCTGCGGTGTTCGGCGAGATTCCCGGTCCTGAGGGGGCGCCCACTGTGCTCCTCTACGCCCACTACGACGTGCAACCCCCAGGCCCCATCGGCGAATGGGACACAGGTCCCTTCGAGCCGTACGAGAAGGATGGCCGCCTCTACGGTCGAGGCGCGTCCGACGACAAGGCGGGGATCGTGATGCACCTCGGTGCCATTGCCGCCCACGGGGACGCGTTGCCCGTAGCAGTTCAGATCTTCTTCGAGGGCGAGGAGGAGGCCGGGTCGATCTCGCTGGAGGGCCTCCTCGAGAAGTATTCACATCTTCTCAAACCGGACGTGATCGTGATCGGAGATGGGGGGAACTGGGCCGTCGGTGTGCCTGCACTCCTCACCTCGCTACGCGGGCTGGCGGCGGTGTCCTTCGAGCTGAGGACCCTCAAGTCGGCGGTGCACTCCGGCCAATACGGCGGGGTATATCCCGACGCCCTCACCGCCCTTTCCCGGTTGCTGGCGAGTCTCCACGACGTCAACGGCGAAGTCGCGGTCGAAGGCCTCTTCGAAACCGAGTCAGCCGGTCTCGATGTTCCCTCCGAGCTTGCCCGTGAGTTGATTGGAGTCGTCGATGGCGTCCAGGAGATCGGCACCGGATCGATACCTTCCCGGCTCTGGACCAAGACCAGTGTTTCGGTGCTTGCAATCGATGCGCCCCCGGTCGCCGAGGCCATCAACCAGTTGGTGCCATCGGCGAGGGCGAAAGTCAGCATGCGAATCGCTCCCGGGCAGCACGCCGGAGAGGCTCTCGACAAGTTGAAGTCACACCTGGTGGCGAACGCACCATGGGGAACCACGATCGAGTTTCTGCACGAGGAGGCCGGCGACGCTTCCGTCCTCGACACCGAACACCCGGTGGTGAAGCTATGGGAGGATGCGTTTCGCGAGGCGTTTGGGTCCGATCCGGTCCATATGGGCGCAGGAGGATCGATACCTTTCATCGCCACCTTCGCGGACCTGTTCCCTGATGCTCCCATCCTGGTGACAGGCTGCGGGGATCCGACTTCGGCGATCCACGCCCCGAACGAGAGCCAGGACCTGACCGACGTGGGCCGCTCCACCCTGGCGGAAGCAATCGCTTTCTCGATGCTTGCGGAGCGCGGCCGGGCCTAGTCGAGCCGGTCAGCGCGCTCCGGAGTAGCCGAGCTGGCGCCAGGCTTCGTAGACGACGATTGCCGCCGAGTTGGAGAGGTTGAGCGAGCGGACTCCCGGGACCATTGGAATCCGCACCGTGTCGTCCAACCATGAGAGCTGCTTGATCTCGTCGGGCAAGCCAACCGACTCCGGCCCGAAGAGGAAGCTGTCTCCAGCCCGGTATTCCACGTCTGAGTGGAGGGATTTCCCGTCGACGGTGAAGGCAAACACCCGCCGGGGTGATTCGGCCAATCTCCAGTCCTCCAGGGTCGAGTGAACTTTGAATACGGCCCGGTCCCGATAGTCCATCCCTGCCCGGCGGAGTCGTGCATCGTCGAGTTCGTATCCCAGCGGTTCGATGAGGTGGAGGCGGCATCCGGTGACGGCAGCGAGGCGCATCGCATTCCCGGTGTTCGGTGGGATCTCGGGCTCGTAAAAGACGATTGAGAACATCAGCGGATGTCGAAGAGGCGCATCTCGGTGTCCTCGATCTCGCGCAGGCCTTCGTAGTCGACCTCGACCGCATCGATCCGCCGGGAGTCGGCGAGGACCCTTGCCTGGGGAGATATCAACTGGGCCGCGAGTATTCCCCGTACCGGGCTCAGCCGGGGGTCGCCGTTGAGCCGCTCCAGGTAGCGCGACAGTTGCTCGACTCCATCGATGTCCCCGCGCCGTTTGACCTCAACCGCGACTGTCTGCCCATCAACAGAAGCACAAAGGAGGTCGACCGGACCGATGGCCGTCGGATATTCGCGCCGGAGCAGGGTGAGCCCATCTTCGAGCACCCACGGATTGTCGGCCAGCAGGATCTGAAGATGCACCTCCACACCGTCTTTGACCAGTCCTGGATCGTCCCCGAGATCGTGGACTACGTCCTCGAACACTTCGGTGATCGAGATCACCAGTTCCTCGCCCTTCCTGTTGGTCACGACCCAGCGGTCCTCTTCGGTGACCAACATGTTCGGCGCCACCATCCAGTTCAGAGGCTTGGAGGCGTTGCCGTCGGAGTGGATGGCGAGGGTCCCGTCGGCTTTGACCATGATCAGCCGTACCGCTTCAGGAAGGTGTGCAGTCAGCCGACCGGAGTAGTCAACAGTGCACCTGGCAATCACAAGACGCATCCCGAGTTTCTAACAGATCTCGGTGGGACGCAACATCTCTCAACTTGGAGAGTCTCATTTCCCCTTCCGGCCATTGCTATCCGGACTGGCCACCTTCGCCCGTTCGGCTCCGCCTCCGGGGGCAGAACGTCGCTCCGCTCCTCAGGGGGTCGTCCCCCCTTGCTATTTAGTTGGCCGGCTGAAGACGAACCAGATTGCGTAGGCCCAGACTGCGGCGAGGATCACTCGCACTACTGAGTTGTCGATGAGGACGAAGGCGGAGATGCCCAGGGAGAGGGTGATCGCGGTCGCCGCCCACAGCTTCATTCTCATGGTCAGCCCGCCCTGGTACGCGCCGATCATCTTGCCGAAATAGCGGTGGTTGACCAGCCAATCGTGGAGCCGGTCTGAGGACCGGGCGAAGAAGAACGCAGCGAGGACTACGAAGTCGATGGTGGGGATGCCGGGAAGAAAGCTGAGTGCCGCAAACATGACACAGATCAGCCCGAGCACGAGGTAGACGCCACGAAGCAGAAGGCTCCGCGGCTTCTTTGCCTGCTCCATCGTCATCTGCATTCTTGGTGGAAAGTATTCCCCGCCGGACCCGACAGCCAGTCGGAAAAGCGAAATCGGCCAGGACCGGCGTCCTTCGTCTTCGGACGTTTTAGTATCACCTACCGTGCCCATCGCATCACCGGACATATACCTCGAAATGCTCGATTCCGCCCGACGTGGCGGGTGGGCGCTGCCCGCCATCAATGTGACGTCGTCATCGACGATGCTGGCTGCCTTCGAAGGATTCTCCAAAGCAAGTTCGGATGGAATCGTCCAGGTTTCCTACGGCGGTGCTGAATTCGCCTCGGGCCAGTCGAACAAGTCGATGAAAGTCGGGGCCGCGGCCCTTGCCGAGTTCGCCCACGCCGTCGCTGATCAGTACCCGGTCAACATCGCTCTTCACACCGACCACTGCCCCGCCGACAGGGTGGACGACTTCATCCGCCCCCTTCTCGAGGTGAGCCGCGATCGCCTGGAGGAGCGCGGGGCCCCGTTGTTCCAGAGCCACATGCTCGACGCCTCTGAGCTCCCTATGGAAGAAAACCTCGCCCTGGCTGCCGACCTGCTGGAAAAATGCGCTGCGGTAGGGATCATCCTCGAACTGGAGATAGGGATCGTCGGTGGGGTCGAAGATGCAACCGACAACACCGACATCGACCGGTCGAAGATGTACACCTCACCGGACGACATGGTCCGGGTCTCCGAAGTGCTCGGCACGTTCGACAAAGGGACCTACCTGCTGGCCGCCGTCTTCGGCAATGTCCACGGAGCGTACAAGCCGGGCGCTGTGCAGCTCGACCCCACCATCCTGAGGGACGGGCAAAAGGCAGTCGCGGAGAGATTCGGACCGGCCGCCCGCCACTATCTGGTATTCCACGGTGGAAGCGGCTCCAGCCTGGAGGAGATCCACGAAACCCTCGGGTATGGCGTGGTCAAAATGAACGTCGACACCGACTGCCAGTACGCCTACACCAGGCCGATCGTCGACCATCTCTTCACGAACTACAACGGCGTGATGAAGGTCGACGGGGAAGTCGGCGACAAAAAGGCTTACGACCCGCGCTCGTATATGAGGAAGGCTGAAACCGGGATGGCGGCGCGTGTCGTCGAGGCATGTGTACAGCTCCGTTCCGACGGCAAAACCATCATCTGACCATGAACCAACGACCCGGCTATCACACCTGGGCGACATCAGATCGCCTGATTCCCAAGAATTTCGTCCGGCCGCTCATTCGCTTCTCCCAGGTCGAGGCATCGTCTGGAATCGTCCTGCTCGCAGCCGCAGTTGTGGCAATCTTCTGGGCCAACTCGAGATGGTCGGAAACATATTTCGCCATCCTCGACACCCATCTGACGATCGCCATCGGCAGCTTCCATTTCGATGAATCAGTGCTCCATCTGATCAACGACGGCCTCATGGCCATCTTCTTCTTCGTGGTGGGCCTCGAGATCAAGCGGGAGCTCGTCCACGGTGATCTTCGCGATCCCCGGACGGCGGCACTGCCGGTCATGGCGGGCCTCGGCGGGATGATCGTGCCGGCCCTGATCTACATCGCCTTCAACGCGGGAACTGCTGCGAGCCACGGATGGGGCATCCCGATGGCCACCGACATCGCTTTCGCCATCGGTGTGGTGGCGCTCCTCGGATCACGCGTCCCCTCCGGGGCGAAGCTGTTTCTTCTCACGCTGGCCATCGCCGACGACATCGGTGCGATCTCGGTCATCGCCATCTTCTACACGACCGACCTCGACCTCGGATACCTTGCCTGGGCCATCGGCGGCCTCATTCTCCTCTGGGTTGCGAACAAGGTGAAGATCCGGGCGTTGATCTTCTATATTCCGATGGCTTTTGTAATCTGGTGGCTGACGCTGGAATCTGGGGTCCATGCCACCCTTGCCGGCGTCGCCCTCGGTTTCCTCACCCCGGCCAGGGCATACTTCAATGCCACCCAATTCGACGCACGGGCACGGTCGATCCTCGACCAATACCCGATAGAGCAGAACTCACCCGAGGCTCAGGAGCACAGCGACCATGAGGTGGTGCTGATGATTCAGACCGCCCAGGAGTCGATCTCACCTCTCAGCAGGCTGGAGCACAACCTCGTCAAATGGAGCTCGTATGCGATCGTTCCCCTCTTCGCCCTGGCCAATGCGGGTGTCGACTTCCGCGGTACCTCGATCGCCGAAGCGGCGACCTCTTCTGTGGCACTCGGGGTTGCGGTAGGACTCGTGGTGGGCAAGATGGCAGGCATCACCCTCTTCACGGTTGCTGCGGTCCGGTTCGGTGCCGGGCGCCTGCCCCCGGGCACCACATGGAGGCATATCGTGGGGCTGTCCGCCGTCGCTGGAATCGGCTTTACCGTCTCGCTTTTCGTTGCGGGACTCGCCTTCGCCGATCCCCTCTTCGTAGACCAGGCGAAGCTCGGAATCTTCATTGGTTCGCTGATAGCCGGCGTCATCGGATCACTGATCCTCATCAACGCGAGGAAGACTGCTCCAGGGACTGAATGAAGGATCTCCCAACCGAATACGACTGCATCGAATGCGGCGGTACCGCCCATTTGATCAGCTTCCTCCCGGACGATGGAGAGATCGACGAAGGCACTCCCCTGGCTTATAGATGCAGCGACTGCAACGACCGATTCGATGTGGTGTGGGAAGCCGACGACGGGTCGGAGTTCACGCCCAGCGATGGACATTGATCGAGTCCGGCTCGACGCCGAACCGTGCACAGAACTCCTCGAATCGGTCCCTGGGAACACCCTTCCACTCCAGGTCTTCCAGATTCTCGGTCAAGGGAACATCGAGACGAAGGGTCGTCAACTCCCGGAATAGCAGTGCGTCGCCCATCAGGGCAACGAGGGTGGCGGCGAGTTTTTCTGCACTTCGCACATTGAGACCCCACTCTGCGGAGGATGCGGGAATCATCTCCAGGCGTGGATACCTGGCGAGGACGGTGCCTGCGGACTTCGCCCCCCAACCGGGCAGTCCCGGGACACCATCGGCGGCATCCCCCACCAAGGCGAGGTAGTCGGGTATCGACTCGGGGCGAACCCCGAACTTCTCCATTACCCCATCTTCATCGATGATCTTCCGCTCTCTCCGGTTGTAGGTGACGATCCTGTCGCCGATCACCGCCTGGCACAGATCCTTGTCGGGCGAACAGATCACGACTTGGTCGACATCATCGACCCAGCGAACCGCGGCAGCGGCGAGGGCATCGTCCGCCTCGAACTCGATGTTGCGCCAGACCACAACGCCAATCGCCTCCAATGCGTCCTCGACCCAGGGAAATTGCCGCAAAAGGATCTCTTCCATCCCTGCAGAGCTCTTATAGGCCGGGTACATGACGTTCCGGAACGACTCGATCACTGTGTCGAAGCTTGCCGCGAGGTGAGTGACCCCTGGCTCTCTGAGCAGCTGAAGCGTGGAGTCGACGACGCCGATCGTCGCCCTGATGTCATCACCATCAGCTGAGACAATCGTGTCCCTTCGGCCGAAGTGGGCACGGAACAACTCGTAGGTACCGTCTAACAAGTGGAGATTCACGACACAGATCCTACGACAGATCCACGCTTCCCGGCCCGGGCTTCACCCGGGAGCCGGCACTGGACGACTCACAGGTACAATTCATCGAGTGGAGACACAGGACACAGATCCCCAGGAAGTCCCCTGGGACGAGGTGACCGACCGGTTTGTCCACTTGGGACACAGGCTCAAGTCGACATACCGGAAGGTGGCCGACGAACAAGGGCCCACCGAAGACGAGATCAAGGGAGCGTTCTCCACCCTTGCCGGAGCATGGGACCAGATCGCTGGATCCGTTTCCGAAATCCTCCGGGACCCGGAGACCCGGGACGGCCTGAAACGAGCGGCCGGCTCGCTGGCCAGTGCGCTCGGCTCGACGTTGTCGGATTTGAGTTCGGAGTTCGGAGCTGAACGCGGCAAATCCGGAGCGTCCGAAGAGGAATAGCTCCTCAGCTGTCACGCTCGATCAAACCGTTGAGCAGGGCGGCTCCGGTTTCCGGATCGTCGACGGTGATGACGAACTGACTCCCGTCGCGAAGAGTGATCGCGATCGCTTCACCTGCCCGGAGGATCAAGCCCGACTGGCCGGGGACCTTCTTCCAGCCGCGGCCCCCGTAGTCGGCCGGATCGATTTCCAGTGCCCGGGCGGACGAAATGTGGTCGAGGGGAAAAGTCCGTACCGGTATCCCACCGAAGCGGACCCGCATACCGTCATTGGTCACTTGGGCCTCTACCTGGGAAAAAACCACGCCGAACCCTGCAATCAGGACGAATACCCAGAGCGGAAGCCCCGGGCGCAAGAACAGAAGCAGGACCGCCAGGCCAAATACCACGAGCGCCACCCCGCGAACCCGGGCGCGGCCAACCCAGCTGACCCGCTCGCCGGGCACTATCTCGATCACCTCGGTCACCCGCCGTGGAATCGTTTTGATTGGATACCAAAGTCTTCCGAGAAGGGCGCCGACAACAAGGCCCACCGTCGGCAACGCGAACAGGATCACGATCCCGGGAGTTCCAATGGACGGCGCTTCGGTCCAATCACGGACACCCGCGTTGAGAGTTGTTGTCACCAAAACTATGGCGGTGGACAGGCCACCACTCATCCCCACCAGGGCGAAGGCTTCCATCGATGGTTCGCTACTCACGCTGAACACCGACGAGACGACAGCACCGAGCAGGACTATCGCGGCCGCCGCAACCGGAATCGCCCAGGTCGGGGCGGAAGCATCGGCAATTCCGTTGAAGTCCCAGTGGATCGCCACCCGGTCGGGAAGCCCGGGAAGGGCGACCACAAACACGACCAAAGCTGCGCCCAACCACCCGATACCCCAGCCGAAGAGGCGGGAGTACGCCTTCAAGGTCGATCTCCGGCAAGCACAAGTTGAAATTAGCGCCAGGGTTCGAAGAACTGCTGAAATAGGCGACGTGGCAGCCAACCTGATCGATGCGCGAACTCTCCACACCAATCCCGGCAGGTTCCAGGTCTTCGACACCAGGTGGAAGCTGAATCACCCCGAGCATGGACACGAGTCCTATCTCAGCGGGCACATCCCCGGAGCGGTTTTCGTCAAACTCGACGACGACTTGAGCGCCCCTGAGGGACCGGGTCGCCACCCACTCCCCGACCCCGCGACGTTCGCCGCCACCCTCGGTCGGTTGGGGCTCACCCCGGACGACGAAGTGGTGGTGTATGACAACACCTCAGGCACTGTTGCTGCCCGGATGTGGTGGATGCTTCGCTCGATCGGTCACGACCGCGTCAGGGTCCTCGACGGCGGCTTCGCGGCCTGGTTGGAGCAGGACCTCCCGGTGGAATCGGAACCGGTTACGCCGGCCACCACCTCATACCCGGTTCCAGACGGATTCACGGGAGTCGTTGACATCGACGCACTTGGTGGTCGCACCCTGCTCGATGTGCGCGCCCCGGAGCGATATGAAGGCAAGACCGAGCCGGTGGATCCGGTCCCGGGACACATCCCCGGTGCCATCAATATCCCTTCCTCGGAAGCGCTAGAGGCGGGCAGGTTCCGGGTACCGGCCGAACTCGCCCGGATTTACGGAGATCTGGAGAGCCCGGTGGTTTCTTGCGGCTCAGGGGTGGTGGCCTGTCACACCGCACTCGCCATCGCCGAATCGGGCCGCCCGATTCCCGAGGTCTATATCGGCTCGTATTCGGAATGGTCACGGTCGGGAAGGCCGGTCGCCACCGGAAGCCAACCGTGACCGACGACAGGACGAACAATGCAATCGAGGCCTCCGACACCGACGAGCTGATCAGGATCGTGGACGGTCACTGCAAAGCACGCGACTGGGATGCGCTTGTCGCCTTGCGGGTGAGGTGCCAGGAGGCTGTCACCCGGGGGAAGCAGCTGTGGGGAGTCGACGAGCACGTCCGCTATCGCCTCGCCCTGGAGGCTCCGGGCAAATGGGCGGGGGCGGTGGTTTCCGAAGGACGGACCCGGTTCACCCCCGGACCGCTCCCGGAAGTGGCTGCGAGCACGAAGTCATGGGCGGAGATGTCGTCTTATCTCGATCCGGGACCGGAGCGGATGACTTTCGCCGCCGAACGCATCGTTCGCGGCGACGAGCCCGACGAGGCTGGCTCCCTTCCCGGCCTGCAGGCTTGGGAGCCCCGGTACCCGCTGGCGATCTACAAGGCCGACAAGGTGGAGACGCCTCGGCCGAAACTCCCTCCGATGGTCAACACCGGACTCCCCGACGAGGTGACCGCAATCGATGACCCCGAATCGGAGGCGGCGCTCACCGACCTCATCGAGCCTTGGATCGACCAATCCAACGGGCGCTGCCAGACGGTCTCAGTGGAAGGCAGTGCCCTTCATGCTGTTGCTGCTCTCGGCCTTTCCTCAGCCGGCATGGCACCGCTGGATACCGCTGCAGCCCTGGCCCAGATGGCATGGGCTGCAGCTTCAGGAGGAGCCCATGGCCAGAGGCGCGGGGCTGCCGCTGGGCGTTACCTGGCCTGGTGGGTGGTGGCGTCGATCTCGGACCTCGATTGGCCGGCGGAACCGGAAGACATCGAGGCGGCGGCGTCCCGCATCCGGTGGTACTGGTTCGACGATGCCAGCCCTGCGGGCGGTTGGGAGCTGAGGCTGGCGCTGGAAGATCCCGAAACGGACCTCGGATGGGCGATCTCGGCCAACGACATTGCCGATCAGGAAACTGTGATCAGCACCGAGTGATAGCCGGTTGCACCGTCCGGAGCCGGCGGCCGCACCTCATCGGTCTGGGTGTTCCCATCACCGTCGGTGGCCCGGACACTGATCCGGTGCTGGCCCGGCACGGGGCCAGCCCATTCCGTCTTCCACTGGACCCAGGCGTCGTTCGAGAGAGGGACCGAGAGTTCCGCCTCGATCCAGTCGGCATCTTCACCAAGCTGGACTTCGACCATCGAGATTCCCCGGTTGGGGGCCCAGGCAACGCCGGCAACTGCCCGCGACGCAGCGTCGATCGTTGAACCCGTGACGGGTGTGTCGATGCGGCTCTGGGTCTTGATCGGAGCCTCTTTCGACCAGCCCCGAGGCACCCAGTAGGCGTCGAACTCGTCCCATCCGGTGAGCTCGATCTCACTCAGCCATTTCGTGGCCGATACGTACCCGTACAGCCCTGCCACTACCAACCGCGCCGGGAAACCGTGCTCGAACGGGAGAGGCTCGCCGTTCATCCCCACCGCCACCAGGGAATCGCGGCCGTCGAATGCGGCCTCGAGAGGAAAGCCGACGGTGAATCCATCGATGTCGCGCCCCACCAATTGTTCGGCGTCCGCCGACGGCCGGGCCCGATCGAGGATGTCGACCAGGGGAACCCCGAGCCACACGGCGTTCCCGACGAGATTGCCCCCGACCTGGTTGGAGACACAGGACAGGGTGATTGTCCGTTCCACCATTGGCATCTCGAGGAGATCGGCGTAGGTGAGCTCGAACGGGCGATCGACCCTTCCCTTGACGTTGAGGCGCCACTCGGGGAGGTCGATCAGGGGCACCGCAAAAGCAGTGTCGATCCGATAGAAGTCTTCGTTGGGCACGATTGCCGGGGCGAGCCCATCGATTTCGAAGTCGGCACCTGCCGGCACCGCTGGCGCCGCTTCGATCGGAGTTGGAAGGGTGACGTCGGTGCGTCCGGCGGCAATGACCCGTCCTCGTTCCAGAAGCATCCGACCAAAGCCGGCAGACAGGGCCGCGGCGCCCAGGACGGCACCGGCCCCGAGGAGGAAGGCCCGCCGTGGCAGACTTGTGTCCTCGGTTGCTGCTTCAGTATCGGTGAGCGAGTACAGCCATTGCAGAGCACCCAGGCCGACGAGGGCAGCGAGCCCGGCGGGGATGATTGCCACTCCAATTGAAACCGCTCCGTCTCTCGCTCCCGCCATCGATGCAAGCACCGCAAAAGCGCCGAATACGACGATTGCAACCCAGAAATGGCGCCTGGCGAGGACACCAACCACCGCACCGAGCAGCAAAGTCACCAGTGCGATCCCGATGAGCAAGGCAAGTTTGTCGTAGGTGCCAAAGGTCTCGATGGCGAAGTCCTTGATCGGTGGAGGCACGGTGTCGATCACCAAATTGCCCAAGCTCTCGACCAACGACGGGAGGCTGGCGACAAGACCGGCGACGAACTCAGAGATCCCGAGGGCGAGCCCCGCAGCAAGGGCACCGGACAGTCCGTCACGCATCTTCGTCGACTTCACAGGGATGAGGCTATGAGACAAGCTGCTAATTAGGGGTAAATCGGGAGGCACTCAACTGGTCGGTCTGGCAAAGCCCGCCCTGGCCCGCTCGGACACGGGGCGGAAGGCACACCCATCGACATGGTCATTGGCCAACCCCATCGACTGCATGAAGGCGTACGCGGTGGTAGGGCCGACGAATTTGAAGCCTCGCCGCTTCAGTTCGCCTGCAAGGGCAATCGCCTCAGGCGCGGTGGTCCGCTCGGCGTCTCCTGGTGCTGGCTCGTATCGCCACAAAAATGAGGCGAACGAGCCTTCGGCCGCGGTCAACTCGATCACCCGCCGGGCGTTTTTGACGCATGCGTCGATCTTTCCGCGGTGCCTGACTATCGAAGGGTCCTGGAGCAGCCGGTCGACGTCTTCGGCCCGGTAACCGGCCACCGCGGAGATCTCGAAACCGGAGAATGCCCGCCGGAACGCCTCACGTTTGCGCAGTATCGTCAACCAGGAGAGGCCGCTCTGAAACCCCTCAAGGCACAACTTCTCGAAGAGCCTGCGGTCGTCGGCGACCGGCATCCCCCATTCCGAGTCGTGATATTCGACATAGTCGTCGTGACCGAGGCACCAGCCGCACCTGGGAACACCGTCAGTCCCGGCGATGGCATCGAACATCGGCGGAGTCTACGCATCAGTTCCCCTGCGGTCGAAGGGGCCGGGAATTCTCTAAGGTTCCTCGATATGGATCGCCCCGACTTCACTATCGGAATCGAAGAAGAGTATTTGGTCGTCGACCGGGAGACCCGTGACCTGATCAAGCGCCCACCGGATTCGATGTGGAAGGCGCTGGAGAACATTCTCGGTTCGCAGGTCAGTCCGGAGTTCCTCAAAGCTCAAATCGAAGTGGGGACGAAGGTGTGCTCGACAGTCGCCGAAGCCCGCGAAGACCTCACCAGGATGCGCCTCGGACTGTCGGCGGTTGTAAACGAGTACGGGGCAGCGATCATCGCCTCGTCGACCCACCCCTTCGCCAACTGGTCGGAACAGGAGACCACCGAAGACCCTCGATACATGCGGCTCGCCGCCGACTATCAGCAGGTGGCCCGGCAACTTGTGATCTGCGGGATGCACGTTCACATCGGAATCGCCGACCCTCACCTTCGGATCGACCTGATGAACCAGGTCAGGTACATGCTCCCCCATCTTCTCGCCCTGAGCACGTCTTCGCCGTTCTGGGCGGGCCAGCCCACCGGCCTGCTCGCGTACCGCCTGGTGATTTTCCAGAACCTGCCGCGAACCGGGCTTCCCCAGGAATTTGCCTCGTGGGGTGAATACGAGCGGTCGGTCGAAGTCCTGGTCGATGCGGGGCTTATCGAAGATGCCAGCAAGCTCTGGTGGGACATCCGGCCTTCGTCCAGGTATCCGACGCTCGAGATGCGCGTCAGCGACATCTGCACCAGGCTCGAAGATGCGATGACAGTCGCCGCCTTGTATCAGTGCCTGCTCGGGTACCTCTACCGCCTCCGCAGGGACAATCAGCGCTGGCGGACATACTCACGGATGATGATCGAGGAGAACCTGTGGAGAGCGCAGCGCTACGGCGTCGATGGCTCCCTCGTCGACTTCGGCCGGGGCGAGCTCGTTGCCTACTCCGACCTGATCGAGGAGTTCATCGAGATGCTCGCCCAGGATGCGACGGAGTTCGGGGTCCGCGAGGAACTGCGGCACGCAAGGACCATCGTCAGCGAAGGAACCAGCGCCCACCGCCAGCTCGCCACCTACGAGAAGGCGAGGAGCGACGGGGCCGGCGACAGAGAAGCCTTGAACCAGGTCGTCGACGAACTTATCGCCGACACGATGTACGGTTTGAAGACCTAGCCGAAACATAGGAGGGCCATGCCCTACAAGGTCAGAATCGGGATCCAGCTCCAGCCCCAGCACGCCGAGTACGACGAGATCCGTCGTGCCGTCATCAGCGCCGGAGAAATGGGAGTCGATGTCGTCTTCAACTGGGATCACTTCTATCCGCTCTCCGGTGAACCCGAGGGCAAACACTTCGAATGCTGGACGATGCTGGGCTCCTGGGCGGAGATCACCGAACGGGTGGAAATCGGAGCACTCGTCACCTGCAACAGCTACCGGAACCCCGAGTTGCTCGCAGACATGGCGAGGACCGTCGACCACGCATCAAACGGGAGACTGATTCTCGGAATCGGCGCCGGATGGTTCGAGAGGGACTACGACGAGTATGGATACGAGTTCGGTACCGCCGGGCATAGGCTCGCCGACCTCAAGCAGGCCCTACCCCGAATCGAAGAACGGTGGGAGAAACTCAACCCCGCTCCGACCCGGAAGATCCCCGTTCTCATCGGAGGCGGCGGGGAGAAGAAGACACTGCGCTACACGGCCCGCCACGCCGACATCTGGCACGGATTCGGCAAGGCAGACTCGATTCGACACAAACGGTCGGTGCTGGAGAAGTGGTGTGCGGAGATCGATCGCGATCCATCGGAAATCGAGATCTCCTGCGGCGCCAGCGCCCGTGGGGTGGAAACTGCGGATGAGCTACACGAAGCAGGTGCGACCCTGGTCACGCTAGGGATCGATGGACGCAGTAGCTACGACCTCTCCCCTGTAGCCGACTGGCTCGCCTGGCGGGACGAGAAAAACGCCTGACCCGTCTGGATAGAAGTCGTTGAACCATCGGCTGGCTAAAGTCGACTTTCGTGAGCGATCTGTTGACAGCCGCCGCCGAGGCATTGGGAACGCCGGCCGATTTGGTGAACCGGTCTGCGGCAGCCCGCGCCGAGGCCAACGGCACCACCACGGAAGCGATTCTGGAGGCGTGGGCCGGCGGTGCTCCCGCAGCCGCTCCGAAACCTGCTGAGACCAAACCAGAACCGGATGTAGCCAGCGAAGACTCCGCTGAGCCACCTATGGAGGTTGCTGCCGACCCCGCCCCGGCGCCAGAACTGCCCGCAGCGTCTTCCGAACAGCCAGTTGCGGCCTTCTCCGAGCCCGTAGTCATCGCAGAGCCTTTGGTGCCGGTTGCCATCCAGCAACGGCTTCGCACCACCGGACGAATCGGGAGTTGGACCGGCGCCATCCTCGGCCTCTTTGCGTTTGTCATGGCGGCCTCGTCATGGTCACAGACCACCTCGGTGACCGGCGAAGAGACCTTCAGCCCGATCTTCATCACCGATTCGAGCGGCCTGCTCATCGGGGTGGCCCTGGTCAGTGTGGTCTTCGGTGCGATCGTTGCCGCTTTCGCCCGCGCTGCAGCGGGGTGGGTCAACCCTGCGATGCAACTCAAATCGCCCAATTCGCGGACCGCCTGGGTAGGAGGAGCTTTCGGTCTGGTCCTCGGGATCGGTGCCGGAGCGTTGCTGGCTGCAGGGGTAGGCACGCCAATTGAAGGCTCAGAAGGCCTCGTCGAGCTCCCGGTCCTACCCACCCTCATCATCATGGTGCTGGGCGGCGCCCTCCTCGGTGCGATCACAACCGCTATCACCCAATTCTTCGGGGTACCCGCGGCGGTCGACGAATCCGACGAAGACGAAGTGGAGGCGGTGCGAGCCAGGATGGGCAACGCAATCGGCATCCCCCTCGGTGCAGTGGCCGTGCTCGCACTGCTCGTGCTGCCATTCGCCTGGACCCTGCTCGAGTCGAACCATCTGACCTCGGGCGGCGCCTCGATCGTTGCGGTCATCACGGCAACGGGAATCCTCACCTTCGCTTCGTTGGCCGGATCCCGGCCAAACATGAAGATCGGCAAAGGAGAGTTCTTCGTCGCCCTGGCCGGCATCGGAATCGTTGTGATAATCCTCTTTGCCGTACTCACCAACCTCGGCAGTGAACCCCCTGCAGAAGTCGAAGAGCCTGCCGACGAGGAAGCGGCGATCGAATTGGTGATCAGCTAGACAGTTGGTCTCTGTTCAGTGCTGCAGTTAGATCGCCGTCGACCAACACCGCGGCGACGTTCGCGGCCACCTCGACCGCGACATGCTCCTGGGCTTCGACCGTGGAAGCCCCGAGATGCGGGGTGAGCGTGAGGTTCGGGGCCGATCGGAGAGGAGAGTCGCCGCGGAGAGGCTCGTCTTCGTAGACGTCGAGCGCGGCACCACCGAGGTGGCCGGATTCGAGAGCGGCGGCGAGGTCGGATTCGTTGACCACGCCGCCCCGGGAGGCGTTTACGACATACGTGCCCGGCTTCATCCGCATCATCTCCGCTACGTCGATCATCCCCCGGGTCTCGTCGGTGAGCGGGACGTGGAGCGAGATGACATCAGAAGTCTTCACCACCTCGTCGAGGCCAGTGAGCCGGCTGCCGATCTCCTCAGCACGTTCCTCCGACAGATAGGGGTCGTAGATGACGACGTCCATCCCGAACGCCTGGCAGCGGATCGCAACTTCTGCGCCGATCCGGCCTGCGCCCACCAGGCCGAGGCGCCGGCCCCTCAACTCGGCTCCCTTGAACAGGTTGCGGTCCCATCTACCGGCACGCAGCGAGGCGTCAGCTGCAGCGACGTGGCGCATCGTCGCCAGGATCAGGGCCATTGTCATCTCGGCCGCAGCAATCGTGTTCCCCGACGGGGCATTGACCACGGCGATCCCCCGCTCAGAGGCGGCCGGGATGTCAATGTTGTCGACACCAACCCCCGCCCTCCCGATCACTTTCAGAGTGGGTCCCCCGTCCATGAGGGCGGCATCGACGGTCGTGGCGCTGCGGACGATCAGGGCTTGCGCTGCCTCGAGGGCGGAACCGAATTCGGGCGACTCCGAATCATGAGCGAAGACGACTTCGAAGCTGTCGTCTTCAACCAGAGTGCGGAGACCGGAATCGGAGACCTTGTCGGTCGCCACGACCTTGTGGGTCACTTGAGCGCACCCGCGATCACATCGAGGAGGGCGTCGAGTTGCTCGACAGTGTGATCACCCATGTGGCCGATCCGGAAAGTCGAGTCGGAGAGCTTGCCGTAGCCGCCCCCGATGATCCAACCTGCATCTGCCACTTTGTCGACCAGGTCGGCGGCGCCTTCGTTGTCGGGCATCGAGACACAGGTGACCGTGGGCGAGCGATGACCTTCATCGGCAAAGACCCCGACTCCAAACCCGGCATCATTCATCTCCTCGACCCAATCGAAGGTGCGCTGCTGCATTGCACGGTGTCGCTCCCACCTGGCATTCATCCCTTCCCGGGCGATCCGCTCCATCTGGGCCTGGACCGCATAGAGGAGCGAGACTGCCGGAGTTGCCGGGCTCTGGTATCTGACTCCCAGGTCGTGCAATTCGACGAGATCGAAGTACCAGCCTTTGTTTGTCGCCTTCTCCGAACGCTCCATCATCGCATCCGATGCCACCCCGAACGCCAGGCCCGGCGGGAGGGCAACGGCTTTCTGCGAACCGGTGAGGATGAAGTCGAGGGCCCAATCGTCGGTCCGCGTCTCCACCCCTCCGATGCCCGTCACCGAGTCGACGAGGAGCAAGGTGTCCTGATGTCCGGCCGCCACACCGGCGATCGCCTCGAGGTCCTGAAGGGCCCCGGTGGACGTCTCCGACTGGGAGAGGGTGACCGCGTCATACCCTCCCGATTCGAGACGGTCCTCGAGCTCCGCAGGTGAATGCACCGACCCCCACTCGACCTCCCAGCGCTCGACCTCGTGACCGCAAGCAATCGCGATCTTGGCGAAGCGGCTGGAAAAAGCTCCGTTGACCAGGCTGAGGACCTTGCCATCGAGGACCCCGTTGCGCACCGCCGCTTCCATGAGGCCGCTTGCCGACGACGTCGAGACCAGGACCGGGCGGGAAGTCTGGAAGAGATCCCGAAGTCCCGGCTCGATGCTCTGCATCAGCTCGGTGATGTGAGGGCCGCGGTGGCCGATCATCGCCTTGGTCTGGGCCTGCAGCACGTCCGGGTGGACCTCGGTCGGGCCCGGCAGGAAAAACCGCCCGAATGGTGTTGGTTCTGTCATGTTTTGCTTTCTTTGTCAGCTGTCGGCGATGGTAAGTGCAAGTCTGAGGTGGAGGGCCGGGTAGGTCACGACCCGCCCCTGATGACCAGGACTCCGAGCAGCCCGAGCACGATCGCGTACAGGGAAAAGGCGAGGATGAATCCACCGGTGAAGAACCGGTTGAGGAGGGGGTTCTCGAAGCGCAAGTGCATGAACCACCCGACGACGATTATGAATTTGGCTACGGCAAGCACGAGAAGGAGCCCTGCGTTGAGCGCCCCGAGTGCCAGCTCCTGGTCGATGTAGTACAGGCCCACCTCGATCGCGGTGAGGATGGCGAGGACCACAGCGATCTTCCAGTATTCCGCCGGGGTGGGGTGAGCGGGGTGGGAGGCATGGTCGCTCATACGGGTGGCACGGACAGCAGGTAGACGACTGTGAAGATGACGATCCAGATGATGTCGACGAAGTGCCAGTAGAGGCCGACCAGCTCCAGGTTCAAACCGGACTTCTCGCTCAACCCGTTCTGACGGCGGGAGATGCTCCACAGGGCCAGCAACATGATCACCCCGATCGCAACGTGAAGTCCATGGAAGCCAGTGAGGACATAGAAGGCTGACGCAGCCGGGTTTGTGGAGAGGGTCATCCCGTATTCGACGATGAAGTCGGTGAACTCGAAGACCTGGCCGCCGAGGAACACCGACCCGAGGGCGGCTGTGGCAAAGAGCCAGGTGCGGGTGCCGTTCTGGTCGTTGCGGGAGAGCGCGTTGTGGGCGAGAACCATTGTCAGCGAGCTCATCAAAAGCACGAACGAGCTGACCGAGGTGAACGGGATGTCGTAGATCTCCGCTGGATACGGGGAGGGAAATCCAGCACGGGTCGAATAGAGCAGATAGTTGGAGATGAGGGCGCCGAAGAAGAGGAACTCAGAGCTGAGGAATACCCACATTCCGAGCTTGCGGTTCTCGATTCCGGTCGACTCGTGCTCGTCGTGATGGCCGAGGTCCGACTCATGGGCGAGATCAGTCATCAGCTACCTCCTGGCTCGCATCGTCCTCTCCTCCTCCGGCATGCTCGACCACGCCCACCGGTGGCTCTGGGTGTTCGACATTGCTTTCCATCGGTTCTTCGAGCGGCTCGATTCCCCAGCCAATCAGTGCAGCGAGAGAAATGACTGCCCCGACTGCGATCGCAATCTTTCCCCAGAGTGCCTCGTGGTAGATGATGCCGTAGGCGATTATCGGGATTCCCAGTGCCATCATCGCCGGGTAGTACGAAGGTGCCGGGAGGTGGATCGGTGAGGACGGGTTGAGCCCGTCGTACTCGAGGTCGGCGACCACCTTGTCGGCATCGGGTTTGCGCAGGGCGCGGCCTTCGTCGTCCTCGTCGTACTTGAGATGCCAGAAGTGATCGAGCCGGGTGACGACCGGTGCCGTCGCAAAGTTGTACTCGGGAGTCGGGTTGGGGATCGTCCACTCGATCGTGCGCGCGTCCCAGGGATCGAGACCCGACGCCTGGCCGCGACGCTTCGAAACCACCCAGTTGTACATGAAAACAGAGACTCCGAGAGCGATGATGAACGCGCCGATGGTGACCGCGAAGTTCCACGGCTGAATCCCCATCTCCGGGGCGTACTTCCACGTCCTCCTCACCATGCCCTGCAGGCCGAGCCAGTGCATCGGAGCGAAGGTCAGGTTGAATCCGATCATGAACAACCAGAAGTGGAGCTTGCCCAGTCGCTCACTCATGACTCTCCCGGTCAGCTTGGGGAACCAGTAGTAGAGACCGCTGAAAATCCCGAAGATCGCCCCACCGAACAGGACGTAGTGGAAGTGGGCGACGATGTAATAGGTGTCGGTCTGCTGCCAATCGGAAGGCACGACGGCGTGGGTGACGCCGGACAGGCCACCGATGGTGAACATCGCTACGAACCCGATAGAAAACAGCATCGGGGTGCTGAGCCTGATCTTGCCCATCCACATCGTGCCCAGCCAGTTGAAGATCTTGATCCCGGTCGGGATTGCAATCGTCATCGTCGCCAAGCCGAACGCCGCCTGGGCAACCGGGGTGATACCGGAGGCGAACATGTGGTGGGCCCACACGCCGAAACCGAGGAAGGCGATTGCCGCCCCGGCAAACACAACCGCGGAGTAACCGAACAGGGGTTTCTTGGAGAACACCGGAAGCACCTCGGAGACGATGCCCATCGCCGGGAGGATCAGGATGTACACCTCGGGATGGCCGAACAGCCAGAACAGGTGCTGCCAGAGGATGGGATCGCCTCCACCGGCAGCGTTGAAGAACAACGTCCCGAACTGGCGGTCGAAGGTGACCATGAACAGGGCGACGGCGATGATGGGGAGCGAGAACAAGAGGAGGAACGATGTGACTGTCGACATCCAGGCAAACACGGGCATCCGCATCAACCTCATTCCCTTGGCCCGCATGTTGAACACGGTCACCAGGAAGTTCACCGAGGAAATCAGCGATGCCAGGCCGAGTATCTGCAGGCCCAGCGCCCAATAGTCCATCGCGGTGCCGGCCGAATAGATCGGGCCTGCATTCGGTTGGTACCCGAACCACCCCCCGTCCGGGGAGTCGGACAAGAAGTTGAAGCTGCCAGGGCCGCCTCCATCGGCGAGGTTGCCACCGACACCGTCGATACCGACCGGGGCCAACGAGGTCCCGAAGATGAAGGTCGAGTAGAGGAAGATCCCGCCAAAGAAGAAGATCCACCAGGAGAGTGCGTTGAGCCGGGGGAAGGCAACGTCTCGGGCCCCGAGCAGCAGCGGGAGCAGGTAGTTGATGAAGGCCGACGACACCGGCATCACGAAGAGGAAGATCATCGTGGTCCCATGCATTGTGAACAACGCGTTGTAGGCGCCGGCGGTGAGGAATTCGGAGTTGGCTTGGGCGAGATGGATCCTGAGGAGGAGCGCCTCGACCCCACCGATGATGAAGAAGAAGAACGCCGCGTAGCCATACATGATGCCGATCCGCTTGTGGTCGACAGTCGTGATCCACGACCAGATTCCGGTCGTCGACCTCGGGCGTTTGAAGATAGTTGTCGACGGGCGTTCTGCTGCGGCTGTCATTGGTTACCCCCCAACCAGGCAATGAGTTGGTCGATTTCTTGCTCGGTGAGGGCAAGGTCGGGCATGAAACTGCCCGGCTTCACCTGCGGCGGGTCGGCAAGCCACCGCTTCAAGGCTTCCTCATAGGTCTCTCCGCCCTCGGGCAGCACTGCCCCGGCGAAGACATTCCGGGAGGAGAAATGGGTCAGGTTCGGGCCCTCGAAGGCACCCTCAGTCACAATGTTGGAGCGCTCGGCGTCGTCATATCGGACCGTATGGCACTGGCTACAGCCCTTGGCCAGAAACACCTCCCAACCCGAGAATTCGGGAGATCCCTCTTCGGGGAAGGTGGCAGGCTCGAGCTGGGAGGCGACCCAAGCGTCGTACTCGGCGGGCTCAACCGCAAGCAACCGGGCGCGCATCAAGGAGTGGGAGAGACCGCAGAACTCGGCGCAGTGACCCCAGTACTCCCCGGGCTCGTCGGCCTGAAGACGGAGCAGGGTCTCCTGGCCGGGTACCAGGTATCTCTTGCCGTTGAGGGCCGGGATCCAGAAGTTGTGAAGCACATCGGCAGAGGTCATCACCGCGCAGATCTCCTCGCCCGCCGGCACCACCATCACGTTTGCGGTCTGGATCCCCTCATCTGGGTAGTTGAACTCGAACCACCATTGATGTCCGATGACTTCTACCTGCATCGCGTCCGGATCGCATTCGGTGAGATCGAAGATTGCAGACACGGTTGGGACTGCGATCACCGCCAGGATCAGCGCCGGGATGACCGTCCAGATCACTTCCAGCTTGGCGTTCCCGTGGAGCTGCTTTGGCTCTTTGGAGTCCGAGTCTCCGCGGTCGCGGAAGAGGAATACTGCGGCGAGGATCGCCCCCTGGACCAGAACGAACACGCCGACGGCGATCCAGAACACGGGCCAGAACAGGCCGTTGATCCGCTCCGAGAAAGGTCCCGCCGGGTCGAAGGTTGTGAGCGGCTGGTCGACCTCCTCGAATAGCGAGCACGAAGCCAAAAAGACCGTCGCCCCAACCAGTGAGAGCGTGCGAGCGAGCGTCCGCTTGAAACCTGCCATTGGTTCGGCATCATAAGGGGTCTTTCGACGCCCGACCAACTTCATCCCGGGCGCCCTCATGGGCCGCCTAATCCGTCCAGCACCGAGGTCAATTCGTTGTCATTGACCGCACCCTCGAACGCTGCCACCACGACACCGTCGGCATCGATGATGTAGATCCACGGCTCGCTGGGAAGTTGCCACTCGAGCACGGAGTCGACTACCTCCAACTCCGCCACCGTCTCCACCTGCAGATCCTCATAGATCTCGACGTGGACGAAGTCGAAGCCGGGGTAGTCGAGCTTCAGGACTTTGACCTGGGACAGCATCGGTCCGCATGACTGGGTTCTGCAGAAGGCTGGAGTGGCAAAAACCACCACCGACGGTGTGCCATTCGAGACTGCCTCGGCGACTGTCATCGAATACAGGTCCGGGTTCGGCTGGGGATCGCTGGTGATCAGAGACAGGTCGTCAAAATCGTCCCCGACCCGCGTCTCCGAGAGCGGGGCCGGATCGCCGGGGCTGATCATCGGAGGCTCCTCGACAGCAACGAACCCGGTTGGGGCGGAGGTCGCAAGGCCCTGCCGCTCGACAGTCAGCTGGTACACCCCCGCCTCGGGGATCTCGAGGTATCCGTAGTAGACGCCGCGGACGCCGGGGACCGTCCAGACGAAATCGAGCTCATACTCGCCGAGAGGGCTTCCGTCCTCGTTGCGGAGCAGGGCGGTGGCGGCATCGGTATCCGTGGCGAGGTACGCGTTGGTTTCCGGGTCGACCAGGGCGATGAGAATGCGCTGCTCACCGGTGCCGATCGACGCGCCGCTGGAGGCGATGGAGGCCAGCGGCGCGGGCCCCGACGAACACGCGACGGTCAGAAGAGCTGCGGTGACAATCGCCGCGGCCAGACGGATCGTCCTCATCGAACCAGGACGTCGACCATTGCCGCACCGAACAAGGCTGACAGGTAGACGGTCGACGTCGTGAAGAGCCGCATCGCCTTCCCGGGGTCTTTGTAGACGAGCCAGGTGTCGACCAGGAACCAACTGCCGAGAGCGAGCGCCGAGGCGAGGTACACCCAGCGGAGCCCGGCAACGGGAACGAGCAGGAGGCTGACCCCAACCATCAGCCCGGTGTAGAGCAGCATCCGGCGGGTGGTGTGCTCAACCCCGGCCACAACCGGGAGCATGGGGACTCCGGCGTTCGCGTAGTCGTCCTTGTAGCGCACCGCCAGCGCCCAGAAGTGCGGAGGCGTCCAGTAGAAGACGATGAGAAAGAGCACCCTGGGGGTCACTGCAAGCGACCCGGTGACTGCGGCCCAACCGACGAGGGCCGGGGCGGCGCCGGCGGCGCCCCCGATGACGATGTTCTGGGTCGATCTCCGTTTCAGATAGATCGTGTAGACGAAGACGTAGAAGAGCAGGGCTGCAGTGCTCAGGGCTGCCGCCAGCAGGTTTGAGGTCACCCAGAGCACGACGAACCCGGAGGCTCCGAGTGCCACTCCGAAAATGAGGGCGTTCTGAGGAGTGACCTCGTGCCGGGCGAGAGGACGGCCCCGGGTCCGTCTCATCAATTCGTCGATGTCGGCGTCGTAGACGCAGTTCAAGGTATTCGCACCCGCGGCGGACAGCGTTCCGCCGATGAGGGTCGCCACCACCAGCCAGGGATCGGGCCAGCCGCCCGCGGCAAGGACCATGGCCGGCACCGTTGTGATCAGGAGCAACTCGATGATGCGCGGCTTGGTCAGGGCCACATATGCCGCCAGCCGGCTGCGAACCGGGAGATCGACCGTGATCTCTAATGAGGTGTTGGCGGTCACCAGGCGAACGGTACCCCCTCCGCGATGGAACTACTACTCGCCGACTGCGTAGGCTGGCCGTCTCTGATGCGATGGCTCAAGCGGATCCTGATTTTCCTGATGGCTGTGGTCGTCCTGGTCGGCGTCTATGCGTTCCTGACGGTTCGCAGTTCCTACCCACAGCTGAACGGCGAACTGGAGGTGTCGGCCCTCGACGCTGCTGTCACAGTCCATCGCGACCCTTTTGGGGTCCCCCACATATTCGCGGGAAGCACCGCCGACCTGTTCCGGGCCCAGGGTTATGTCGAGGCACAGGACCGCTTCTTCCAGATGGACTTCTGGCGTCACATCGGGGCCGGCCGGCTCGGGGAGATGTTTGGCGAATCCCAGGTCGAAACCGACCGATTCCTCCGTGCCCTTGGGTTCGAGTCCCTGGCGCGCGCTGAACTCGAGCTGATGCCAGAGGATTCGTTGCAGGTACTGGAGTGGTACGCCGCGGGCGTCAACGCATATCTCGAAGACCACAGCGGCGCGTCGATCAGCCTCGAGTTCGCAATCCTGCCGCTCCAGTCGCCCGGGTACGAGCCGAAGCCCTGGGAGCCGGTCGACACACTGGTATGGGCCAAAGTCATGTCCTGGGACCTGGGCGGGAACCTCCGCAACGAGATCGCCCGGACGCTGCTGGCTGGCGACCTGAGCATCGAACAGGTCGACCAGCTCTACCCGCCTTATCCCGACGACCACCCGGTTATCGCACCCGCCGGGATCCGAGACTCCGGCCCGTTGGAATCGACACAGGTGCCTCCCGCTGCGGTCACCGCTCTCCGCTCTGTTGCCGACGGCCAGCAACTGGTCGACTCGATCACGGGGGGTGGTTTCGAAGGCATCGGGTCGAACAACTGGGTTGTCGGTGGGACGCTCACCGAGACCGGTGCCCCAATCCTTGCCAATGACCCCCATCTCGGGATCCAGATGCCGTCGATCTGGTACGAAGTCGGGCTCCACTGCACCCGGGTCGACGATGCCTGCCCGTTCGACGTCGTCGGGTTCTCCTTTGCCGGGACCCCGGGGGTTGTCATCGGGCATAACGCCAACATCGCCTGGGGAGTGACCAACCAATCGACTGACACCCAGGACCTGTACATCGAACGGATCAACCCGCAGAACCCGAATCAGTACGAGGTGGACGGAGCCTGGGTCGACATGGAGGTGCGCACCGAGACGATCCTCGTCGCCGGAGGAGAGCCGATCGACTACGAGGTCCGCACAACGAGCCACGGGCCGATCATCTCAGGGCTGTTCGCCCCTGCCGACGACCTCGAGGCGATCGCTACCGGCTACCCGGAGGACTATGCAATTGCCCTTGCCTGGCAGACCCTGGAACCTTCCACCCTGGTCGAAGCGATACTCGGTGTGAACACAGCGTCTGGCTGGGACGAGTTCCGCACCGCCCTTGCTTCGTGGGACATCGCGGCTCAGAGTGTCGTCTACGCCGATGTCGCAGGGAATATCGGGTACCAATCAACCGGCGAGGTGCCGATACGGCCGTCCCATGATGGATTGCGTCCGGTCGCAGGGTGGGATTCGGCCAACGACTGGGCCGGCGTCGTCCCCTTCGAGGAGATGCCGTTCATCTTCAACCCGGAGCAGGGCTACATCGCCACTGCCAACCAGCCCGTTGTCGAGCCCGGCTCGCTCCCCCTCATCGGTATCGACGCGGCGTACGGGCATCGCGCCGCCCGAATCGGGCAGATGATCGAGGAGAGGGCTCCCCTCGGCGTCTCCGCTACGGCGGAGATGCAGATGGACAATCAGGACGCTGGTGCCATCGATCTGGTTCCCCACCTGCTCGAGGTGTCCTCGGAGGATGTCCGTGTCGCCGGAGTCCAGGAGCTCATCGATCGCTGGTCACAGGGGCTCGCCGGATTCCAGGCGAATCCCGGCTCGGCAGGAGCTGCTGCGTATGCGGCGACCTGGCGCCAGGTCCTGGCCCTCACCTTTCACGACGACCTACCCGAGGACTACTGGCCGGGCGGCGGCGGCCGCTGGTTCGAGGTGGTCGCGAACCTTCTCGAGGACTATCAAGACCCGTTCTGGGACGACCGGTCGACACCTGCCGTCGAGACGGCCCCGCAGATTCTCGACCTGGCAATGGCGAGGGCACACGATGAGCTCTCGGAGCTCCTCGGTGAGAACTCCGACGGTTGGGCGTGGGGTGAGCTCCACATCGCCCGATTCGAGAACCAGAGCCTCGGACAATCAGGGATCGCCCCGATCGAGTGGTTGTTCAATAGGACCGCACCCGAACGGGTGGGAGGAGGATCTTCGATAATCAACGCGGTGGGCTGGAATGCCGCAGTTGGGTATGCGGTCGATTGGGTCCCGTCGATGCGGATGGTCATCGACCTCTCCGACCTGTCACAATCCACCTCGATTCACACCACCGGCCAATCGGGCCACGCATTCCACGCCAACTATGCGGACATGATCGAGATGTGGGCGGACGGAGTCCAGCACCCGATGTTGTGGGGCATCAGTCAGATCGAAGCGGGGGCGGCGAACACACTCAACCTGGTGCCCGGTCCGCATTGATGAACCGATCGATCTCATCCGCAAGTCGCTCGGGATAGACCCAGGGCACCTCATGGTGCGCCCCGACCAACTCGACAATTGTCGGGAACTGCAGCAACGAGGCGAGCTCGTACTGCCAGGCGACCGGGACCAATTGATCCCTGGTCGGTATCACAACCAGCGTCTCGACCTCCAACTTCCCCAACCAGTCCCGCGAGTCGAACCTGAGCATTGCCAGAGTGGCCTGAGCCCCGGCGTCGACGTCGCGTCGGTGGGTCTCCTCCCAGAGCCACCGTCCGTGCTCTGCTTTCACAGCCCCTGCGGCCAGCAGATAGCCAGCGCGGACGTCGGAAGTGCCGAACCCGAAAATGCGCTCCAGACCGCGCAAGAGGACGCTTCCCGACGCGCGTAGGGTGCGCAGCGGTTGGGGATGGTGGGCGAATGCGCCGACCAGTACCAGTTTGTCGACCCTCCCGGGATACGAATATGCGAAGGCCTGGGCAATTGTCGATCCGAGTGAGTACCCGACCATGTGCACCCGGCTCACCCCAAGCTGGTCGAGCACACCGGCGATGTCGTCGGCCACCTCCGAGATCTCGTAGCGACCCCGGGAAAGGGCAGAAAGGCCATGACTGCGGTGATCGATGAGGATCACCCGATGGTTTTCCGCGAGTAGAGGTGCAACCTGGTACCACTCGCCCAAAGAGGAGCCGGCAAGCCCGTGAATCACTGCGATGGGCGGGCCGTCGACGGGACCGGTCTCGCGCACCAGGAACTCCCGGTCGGCGACAAAAACAGTCCTGCCCGGCCGGCGCCATGGATGTGTCTGTGGCTGCCGGAACCTGGGTGTGACCACCGGCGATAGCGCACGGACCACCAGTGCCGTGACGAGCAAATTCTTCCACGAGATCATCGGTCGAGGTCCCCGACCGCGAACGCCAGGTCGGCAACCGGCCTGCCCCCGACAAGGTGCTCATCGATTATCCGATCGAGCTTTTCGATGGTGAGGTCGGCGTACCAGGTGCCTTCGGGATAGATCACAGCAATCGGCCCGCTCTCACAGATGCGTAGACAATCCACCTTGCTCCTGAGAACCGTCCCCTCTCCCCTGGGCCATGGCGTTGCCGCCAGGTCCGGGCGTCCAGCCCATGGTGGCGGGGCCGAGGCAATACCGAGCTCTTTGCTGCGCTTCTTGAGATGGGCCCACAAAACGGATGTTGTCTCCCGGGGGGCGCACTTGGGCGTGGTCTGGTCGGCGCAGAGAAAGATATGCCTTTGCGCCCGGGGGATCGAAAGACCTTCGGCAATCGCTTTGAGACGGTCCTGGGTGTCCATTAGAACCAATTGGTAACCGGACCGGCACGGTTTGTGAAACCGAGTCGGGTGTCGGTGGCGCCGATTTGGTTCACACGACCCCGATGCCCGCTCCCGACCCGATCTCACCAATTTCTGCTGAACCGGGAACCAGATCGAGATAGCCGGCAACCGACGCCCGATCGATTGCGACCAGAAGCCCACCCGATGTCTGGGCGTCGGCAAGGAGCCGCAACGCTGATTCGTCGACGGCCGAGTCGACGATGGAGCGGACCGATGCGAGGTTGCGGCTCGAACCTCCCGCCCACGCTCCCTGTTGGAGCAACTCCTCGACCCCGTCGAGAACTGGGACGTCTGAGGAGCGGACAATGGCGCGCACCCCCGACGCTTCGACCATCTCACGAAGGTGACCGAGAAGACCGAATCCGGTCACGTCGGTGGCGGCATGGGCCCCGGCACTTCCCAGAGCGGCCCCTGCTTCACGATTCAGTCGCGTCATTGTGTCGACCGCGCTCCGCGCAACCGCATCGGGGCAGATCTCGCGTTTGATCGCGGTGGTGATGATCCCGATGCCGAGCGGTTTGGTCAGCACCAGGATGTCACCAGGACGGGCACCGGCCAGGGTGACCACCGCATCGCTGGCAACCAGGCCGGTGACCGCGAAACCGAAGGATGGCTCAGGTGAGTCGACCGAATGACCCCCCACAACGGTACAACCGGCCTCCGCCATCACATCGAAACCGCCCTGGAGAACTCCCGCCGAAACCGCGAACGGCAGGTGGTCCCGGGGCCAGGCCAGATAGTTCAAAGCCGTGATCGGCACCGCACCCATCGCATAGATGTCGCTGAGGGCATTAGCTGCGGCAATCCGACCCCAATCATAAGGATCATCGACAACAGGAGTGAAGATGTCGACGGTCTGCACCAGGGACCGTCCATCCCCCAGTGCGTACACTCCGGCGTCGTCGGCGACCGACAAGCCAACTAACAGATCGGGGTGGTCGAGAGCTCTATGGCCCCGGACCGGGCCGAGGACCTCGCTCAACTCCGTCGGGCTGAGCTTGCAGGCACAACCCGCTCCGTGGCTGTAACGGGTAAGGCGAATGTCAGACATGACGGCCAAAGTTAGCCCGCCTCGCGCTCCCCCGGATATTCCCCGTCGATCGTTACCCTCACTTGTTCCATGTCAGAAGAACCAACCTTCCTGACCCCTGCAGCCCACGAGAAAATGGTGCAGGAGTTGGAACATCTGAAGACCAAAGGCCGCAACGAGATCGAGGATCGCATCGCCGAGGCCAGATCCCACGGCGACCTCCGCGAGAACGCCGACTACGACGCTGCCAAAAACGAGCAGGGTCTCATGGAAGCGAGGATCCGCAAGCTCGAACATCTCCTGCGCACCGCCGAGGTACGGGACGTGGTCGACAGCGGGCGTGTCGAAGTCGGCTCGGTGGTAACCGTCGTCGATGCGGATGGCGACGAAATTGAATTCTTCGTCGCACCCCAGGAGAACAAGGTCTCGGGGATGCTGCTGGCATCACCGACCAGCCCACTTGGAGCCGCCCTCCTCGGGGCGGGAGAGGGAGACGAGGTCGCTTACGAGGCCCCTGCCGGAACCCTCACCGTAATCATCAAATCAGTGCGTCCCTACGAATCTAATTAGCCTGACGGCGACCCGGGTACGGAAGGCTGTCGATTGAGATTCCGTCTGAGAAAACCGCGCGAGCTCGCCCACGCTCTCGTGGCTGCAGCGCGCCGGGACCGCGACGAGGTCGCGGACTATCTCGAACTGCGGCCAGAGGAATGGGAAGCTCTGGTCGACGCTTCGCCGAGCGACGCTGCAGACGTAATCGAACAACTTCGCGATGTCGACGCCGCCGACCTCATCACCGACCTCGCCGCAGAGGACGCTGCCCTGGTTCTCGAGGAGATATCTCCCGAGCTGGCCGCGGAGATTGCCGAGCACGTTCCCCTCGCTGAACTGACGGCCGCATTGGCCAGCATGACCGACCACGAAGCGGCTGACTTGTTGGCTGAGCTCGACGAGGAGCTGGTCGCAGATGTCCTTCACCTGATCGACGACAGGACCGAAGTTGCCTATCGCCGCCTGATGCAATACCCGGCGGATACTGCCGGGGGTCTCATGTCTACCGAAATCGCCTCTCTGCCGCTGGGGTTGACCACGGGAGAGGCAATCGAGCGGATTCGCCAGCTCAACGAGCAATACGAGGATCTTGCGTACATTTACGTGGTTGACGAAGCGAAGCGGCTCCACGGGGTCGTTTCCTTCCGCCACCTCGTCTTCAAGAGGCCGGGTGCGACTCTCGCCGACGTCATGATCCCCAATCCGATAACTGTCACTCCGGACACCGACCGTGAAGAGATCGCAGCGATAAGTCAGCGATACCACCTTCTGGGTGTTCCTGTTGTCGATGCCGGGGGCACGTTGCTGGGAATGGTGCCCAACGATGCCGTCATCGAGGCGATTCAGGACGAGGCGACTGAGGACTTCGCTGCAGCCGTTGGTGCCGGTGTCGGAGAGACTGTGTACTCCGACGTCGGCTCTTCCTTCCTGGTGCGTGCGCCGTGGCTACTCCTGAACCTGGTGCTCGCCCTATTCGTGGCTCTGATCATCGAGCAACAGACCGGGGTAATCAGCAGGGAACCGGTGCTTGCCGCCCTTATGCCCGTCATCGCCCTGATCGGCGGCAACGGGGGGAACCAGAGCCTCGCAGTGATGATCAGATCGATGGCGTCCGATGACGTACCCGGATCTCAGGTACCCCGCATACTCGCCCGCCAGACCGGTGTCGGTGTGCTCAACGGCTTGATCCTCGCCATCATCGGGGGCAGCCTCACTTACCTGCTGCTCCTCTCCGGTGTGTTCGAGACCCGTACCAACGGGTTGGCGGTGGCGATGACGGTTGCACTTGCTGCAATTGTCAACCTGACCGTGGGGACGCTGGCCGGTGCCGCGATCCCCGTCGCACTGAGAAAGTTGGGCCAGGACCCTGCCCTGGCGTCAGCGATTTTCCTCACGCTGCTCACCGATGCCGTGGGCTTCGGCGGCTTCCTCCTGATCGCGGACGCCTTCCTCTAGCGCCCAAAAGCATCGTCGGGTGGTGCCCCGTTTCCGGCTAACCCGGATCCGAATCGTACTGTTGGCACATGTTCGACAGATTCAGCGCTCTCGATCGTCGACTCACCCGGTGGATGGCGGACCATGGGATCAACCTGCTCCGGTACAGCGTTGGTGCCGTTTTCATCTGGTTCGGTGTACTCAAGTTCTTCCCCGACCTCAGCGCCGCCGACGGTCTCGCAACCGAAACCATAAGCAGACTCACCTTCGGCGCGGTCGAAGGTCCAGTTTCCCGCGTCCTCCTCGCAATTCTGGAGACGGCCATCGGTCTCGGACTGATCACAGGGCGATTCCTCCGCTTGACCCTGCTGATGCTCTTCGCACAAATGCTGGGCACAATCACTCCCCTGTTCCTGTTTCCCGAACTCACCTGGCAAGACGTTCCGTTCGCACCCACCCTCGAAGGCCAGTACATCATCAAGAACATGGTGCTCATCTCGGCCGGGCTCACAATCGGAGCAACCGTCCGGGGCGGCGGCGTCATCGATGACCCGGAGGCTTACGGTGCCAGCAGGCACCACTAGCTGCCGATTGGGTATTCGCCCTCGTCTGCGAACGGGCCCTGAAACCTGATGGTGTGGGCGTCAACGAGACTGACCAGGTGATGGGCGTCGATGGCAGCAAGGTCGTCGGCGGTTTGCTCCGCCTCGTCCAACAGGAATGAGTCGAGGGCAGCCTCATCATCGAACACCTCGACGCTCTCCAGGTCGTCGTCTCCGTCGATCAGGTTACCGATGAAGTTCTCGAGGTCGATGGCCGTGTAGTCACCGGGCGGTACGACGATGTAAAGGGTCTCGCCCTCATCGGTGCTCTCGCGCAGCACGACGTCGTAGCTGTCCACCGTCTGGCCCACCAGGGTGGTGGAGGTCGTCTCACCGTCTCCGACCGTTGTCGTCGAGTCCGGGTCGGGAGCCGTGGTCTGGCCCACGACTGACGAGGTTGTGGTCAATTCCGGTTCGACTTCACCATTGTCACAGGCGGTCATAACCAGAGAGACTGCAATTGCCATTGAGAAAACCTTGAGTGTTTTGAAGCGTTCCATACCCCTCCAACGTACTACATCCCTGTCATAGTTCCTCGGGCCGTCGAATTGTGTAGTGTCTGGGGTCAATGGCTGGGAAGATTGGTGGAGTCATCGCGGTAGCGGCCTTGATCGGCGGCCTCTTTTGGCTGGCCGCCCCCGGAGAAGCGGCTGAAGGCGAATGCGGTCCGGTGACTATCGACCAGCTCTTCCCCCACCTCGACGCCCACGGCCAACCGATCCCGACCACCACTTCTCAACTCCCCGCAACTCCCAATCAAGCTGAGACCACGTCGACCACTCCCGGTGGAGGCGAGACTACGACCACCCAAGGCGATTCGACGACCTCGACCACCCACGAATCAACAACAACGACCACCGTCGCAACGACCTCGACTACCACGGATGAAACGACTTCGACGACATCCCCCACCGAGCCTCCGCCACCGCCCCCGGCAACGCCATGCACTAGCTGGGTCTACGAGATGCAGTGGCCGCTGGCGGTGGAGAGTCGGGTCTTCTCCGGATTCGGGGCGGACCGTGACGGTGGTGCCCGGCGGCATGAGGGCAATGACATCGTTGCCCCGAAAATGGCCCCGGTGGTGGCGGTAGCGGACGGAACGGTGACCGCGGTTCACTCGACCCCTCCCGACGACTGCTGCTGGATGCTCATCACCCACAATGACGGCTGGCAGAGCCTCTATGTGCACCTGAACAACGACACCTGGCGAACCGACGACGGCCTGGGGCACGGAGTCAGACCGGGTCTGGAGGCCGGCGATAGGGTTGTGGCCGGTGAGGTGATCGGATGGGTTGGGGACTCCGGCAATGCCGAGGGAACTGTCCCTCACCTCCACTTCGAGTTGCGCCACCCCGATGGATACTCAGTCGACCCCTATGCCAGCCTCCAGGCAGGCAAGGACGCCGCCGGCGATCTGCCTCTCGCTAAAGGACCCTATCTCGACCTCGATGCCCCGGTACTGGGGTTCGAGCTCACCCGCCTGCTGACCGAAGGGGTCTTCTGGCATTGCGATGACCGTGGCCTGATGTTCTGCCCCAACGCCCTCGCTCAACCTGAGGAGGCGGTCGAACTGATCCATCAGTTGACCGGGCTCGATGCCCCCACGGTGCCGGTCACCGAACGGCCGCTCCGGTTCCAGGAGAACATCCCTTCCGACCGCGTCGAAGACGTTCTCGGCTGTGAGAGTGTGGACTCCTGTCTCCAGTCCGGGATCACGGCCGGGGACCTGGCGCGTCTTGCGCTCTGGGTGAACCTCACTCGGCGCCACATCGCCACTACCGATGTCGACCCGGCACTCGAGCTCGTCAGCGCACGGCGAGCGGAAATCGGGCTCCGTGTCCTCGGCATCATCGGATTATGCGACGACTCGATCGACTCCGATCGGCTGCTCACCCGGGCCGAGACCGCCTCTATGGTGTCCTGGTGGATACTCGGGAACGGGACCAACTGCGGTCAGGGCAAAGAGCCGACCAGCTGAGCATACGACCGGGATAGACGCTGGGTCACAGGTCCCGGTTCGAATTCCCGGTTGCCAACCCGTCTCACCGCCTGCACCTGTCTGATTGTGCTCCACGCCATCACTTCGTCGGCGGTCTCCAACCGGTCCAGGCCCCAAGATCCCTCTGCTGTTGTGATCCCCTCCCCTGTCGCCAGGTCCAGGACATGTCGACGTGTTATCGAGTCGAGGATTCCCAGATTCAAGGCCGGGGTCTCGATCACACCGTCGCACACCCACCCCACCGAGAAGGTGGGGCCTTCGAGGACCACGCCCCCGGTTGAAACCAGAAGGGCGTCGTCGAATCCTTCCGCGCGTGCGGAACGTGTGGCGGACATGTTTGGCGCATAGCTCAGCACCTTGGCGCCGCTCAACTCCCAGTCCTCTCCAGCGCTGTGCCATGGAGACCGCACCGGCCCGAGGGCGACAGCATCGGGTCCCCGGTTCCAGAGATGTGCGAATACCACCACCAGGGGATCCTGATCCTCACCCGGGATCGCAGATCCTCGGGTTACGACAACCCTCACCGCTCCGTCGGGCTCATCTGCGGCGGCTGAATCGATCCAACCGAGGAGCTCTTCCCGTCCGGGAAGGGCAATCTCCAGCATCCGCGCACTCTTCTCGAGACGATCCAGATGGTCGGTCGCGGCAAACACCTTGCCCTGGTAGGCCCGCATCACCTCGAAACAGCCGTCACCGCGGAGAACCGAGGAATCGGAAATGTCGATCCGGCCATCCGATAGGACCCCGTTGACCCAGACTTTCCTATTCATCCGGTGCCGGGCGGTAATGATTTGTGATGGGGAGCCGGCGATCCTTGCCGAACGCCTTGACTGTGATCTTGACCCCCGGGGCCGCCTGGCGTCGCTTGTACTCATTGCGGTCGACCATCGCCGCGACACGCATCACTGTCGCCTGGTCGTACCCTTCGGCAATGATGTCGGCGACACCCATGTCCCGTTCGATGTACCTGAGGAGGACGGCGTCGAGCAGTTCATAGGGAGGCAATGAGTCGGAGTCCTTCTGGTCGGGCCGGAGCTCGGCAGACGGCGGCTTGGAGATGGTGCCTGCTGGGATCACCTCGCCGTCCTGGTTCCGCCACCGGGCGAGGTCGTACACAAGCGTCTTGAACACATCTTTGAGTACAGCGTATCCACCAACCATATCTCCATACAGCGTGGCGTACCCAACGGCCATTTCCGACTTGTTCCCGGTGGCGAGGACCATCGGGCCGAATTTGTTCGACAGAGCCATCCACAGGGCACCGCGAATGCGCGCCTGGATGTTCTCCTCTGCGACACCAAATTCAGTTCCTTCGTAGAGGTCGCTCAAGGCATCGAGGTAGGACGAGAAGATGTCGTCGATCGGGAGAATATCGAAACGGATTCCGAGATTGCTCGCGAGTTGACGGGCGTCGTCGATCGAATGCTGGCTGGAGAACCGGGATGGCATGGAAATGCCCCAGACATTCGCCGGGCCAATGGCGTCTGCGGCGATAGCGGCCGTCAGTGCCGAATCTATTCCCCCCGATACGCCGATGATCACACCGGTGAATCCGTTTTTGGAGACATAGTCGCCGAGGCCGGTGGTCAAGGCGCGATAGACCTCCTCTACGGGGTCGAGCAACGATGACGGCGATTCCATTGCGGGCGTCGGCTCGCCCGGCAGCGGGCAGTCGACAACGAAGAAGTCCTCCTCGAATTGGGGTGACCTGTGAATCACCTGCCCGGAAGCATCGAACAGCACCGAAGCCCCGTCGAAGACCAGCTCGTCCTGGCCACCGACCAGGTTCAGATAGGCGACCGGGGTTCCTGCCGCCCGGGCCCTGGCCGCGAGCATGTCTTCGCGTTCCTTTGCCTTGCCGGCGTGGAAGGGGGAAGCGTTGATGTTGAGGAGCACCCTGGCCCCGGCCGCCGCCTGCATGCCCGGTGGCCCATCGGCGAGCCAGATATCCTCACAAATCGAGATCCCGACAGGAACCCCGGCGACTTCCCAGATCCGGTCCGGGTGAGAGCCAACCGAGAAATAGCGGTCCTCGTCGAAAACCCCGTAATTGGGAAGATGCACCTTGTGGTAGATCCCTTTGATCTCTCCGTCGCCGAGAAGCGCTGCTCCGTTAGCCACCCGACGCTCGACGGAGTCGGCCGCACCGGCCGAGGGTCCCGGGGCATGGTCGACGAATCCGACCACGACATCGGTGGTCGAGGTGATACGGGCAATGCGACGGAGCGCGGCAATGCCAGCATCGACGAAATCGGATCGGTGGACGAGGTCCTCGGGCGGGTACCCGTTGATTGCAAGTTCGGGCAGGAGCAGCACCGAGGCGCCCGCATCTGTCGCGCGCTCGATAGCTTCGATTATGCGGCGCTCGTTTCCGGCGATATCGCCGACGACGAGGTTGAGTTGGGCACCCGCAATACGAAACGGCATCGCCGCACGTTATTCAACCTCTTAGCCTGTTGGTGTGAACGACAACGGGGAACCGAACTCCAGCGGAGACGCAGAGGGCAGACAGGCGGCCCTCACCCGTGCCGTATCCCTCCTCGGCCCGGGGCGGGGTGAAGCCTTGGGCCGACTCGGTCCGGTCATCGCCGCGGTGGACCCTTTCGATCTCGACGACGAGACGATGGCAAGGTTGTGTGCGGTGGCGTCGGTTAGTCGGGCGCTCCCTGCTGCAATCGCCAACCACCCTTCGCTGATCGACCCGGCATCTTCCGGGGACCACTCCTTTGCTCTCCAGCAGCGACAGGCGCTGTTTCAGATCGCAGGGGACGAGATCCTGGGGACCGTCGACCTCTCGGGTGCGATGCAGCGCTACTCGACCTTCATCGACGGGCTCATCGAACAAGCGCTCGGCTCGGCGAGGGAGACGGTGGCAGCGCAACTACCTCCGGCGGCAGAAATCGAGTTTGCTGTGATCGCAATGGGCAAATGGGGCGCCCGGGAACTTAACTACTACTCCGATATCGATCTGTTGTTCGTCCATGGCGAACATCCGTCCGACCCTGAAGCGGGGCGCAAGGCAGCGCTGGCACTGGCGAGCAGGCTCATGGCGACACTCTCCGACTCGACCTTCGACGGTCCCGGCCTGATCATCGACGCAGACCTCCGGCCGGAAGGGACCATGGGGCCCTTGACGAGGCGTATGGAAGCCTATGAGCGCTACTACGAGAAATGGGCAGAGCCCTGGGAATTGCAGGCCTTGATCAAGGCGCGGCCGGCGGCCGGGAGCGAGATTCTCGGCCGGCAATTCGACGAAATGGCGTCGAGATTCGTCTGGGAGAAAGGCCTCGACGTCGATGCCCTCCGCGGTCTGCGGAGGATCAAGGCAATGACAGAGGAAAGGGCAAATCCCGAGGACATCAAGAGGGCGCCGGGTGGGATCAGGGATATCGAGTTCACCGTCCAGATGCTGCAGCTCGTTCATGGCCGGCACGATCCGTCGCTGCGGGTGCGGTCGACCCTTGGAGCTCTCGACGCCCTGGAGACAGGTGAGTTCATCACAGCCGATGAGCGCTCGGAGCTCGAGGAGGGTTACCGATTCCTCCGACACCTCGAACACCAGATACAACTCTGGGACCTCCGCCAGACCCATCGTTTCCCTGGCGCTGAGGAAGACCGGGAGCGGCTGGCATCGAATCTCGGTATGGCCGGCGCCGCCGAGCTGACCGAAAGGCTCAGGGAGACCAGGAGGCGCGCACGCACGCTCTACGAGCGAATCTACTTCCGGCCGGTACTCGAGTCGCTGGTCGGGTCCCCGAGTGCACGGCTCGGCCCTGATCGGGCGGGGGAGCGCTTGGTTGCGTTGGGGTTCGGCAATGCGCGCGAATCGGGCAAATCCCTCGAAGAGCTCACCAAAGGCCTCAGCAGAAGGTCGACGGCGATGCAGCAGATGATGCCTCTGATGCTCGACTGGCTATCACTCTCGCCAGATCCGGACCTCGGGCTCAGCCAACTCCGGCTGCTCTTGGCGCACACCCCGGACCACTCTTCGCTGGTGGCACGCTTGTTGAACAGCCCGACCACCGGCGAGCGCCTCGCCATGCTCCTCGGAACCGGGCGACTCCTCGGCGACTTGATCGACCGAATTCCGGAGGCAATCCCCAGACTCGAGGCTGATGATGCCCTGGACGAGGTCAGGGACCGCGACGAGGCCGTGACCAGGCTCCTCGGGCTCCTCGAATCCCGGCCGGACATCGACGACCGGATCGGGACGATCCGAAGATTCGCCCGTCGGCGCCGCCTCAGGATCGCGGCCAGGGACATCTTGAGAAACCACCCGATCATGGGCACGATCGAGGCCCTATCTGTCACTGCGGACGCGGCGATGGCCGGAGCCCTCGAAGTCGCTGCCCCTGCAAGACAATTTGCAGTCATCGCAATGGGTCGGTGGGGAGGTGGCGAGCTGTCGTACGGGTCTGACCTCGACCTGATGTATATCTATGAGGGAATGGGCCGCGATGAGGCCCTCGCCATACCCGGACAGTTGCGCCAGATCCTGAGTGATCCCGGGAAACATGGGGAGGGTTACGAGCTCGACGCCGGGCTCAGGCCCGAAGGTAAGAGCGGGCCGATCGCGCGCTCGGTGGAGAGCCTTCACCGCTACTACATCGAGTGGGCAGAGCCCTGGGAGATCCTTGCCCTGACCCGCGCCAGAGCCGTCGGGGGCCATCCCGATGTGATTCGGGCGTTCTACGACACCATCAACCCAATTCTCTGGCGGGAGAAGGTCGAGCCCGAGGTGATCCACTCGATCCGGAAGATCAAGGCTCGCGTCGAAACGGAGCGTATCGACCCCGAGGAGGATGCCGACTTCCACATCAAGCTCGGCCCCGGCTCGCTGAGCGACATCGAGTTCGTGACCCAGTTGCTCCAGCTCAAACACGGGGCGGCCCACCCTGAGCTCCGGACCACCGTGACCCCCAAGGCCCTGGGCGCACTTCTCGGGATAGGTGTGATCAATAAGAGTGATTACAACACGCTGATCAACTCCTACGAGTTCTGCACGAGGGTGCGGCTACGGCTCCATCTGCAACGGGGGCGTTTGGCCAACTCGCTGCCGACCGATCCTGACCAGCTCGCCAGGCTGGCTTCGTCGCTCGGCTATGACAGGACCGTCGAGCTGCGAGAACACTTCCTTCAGGTCACCAGACGGGCCCGGCGTGTTTTCGAGCGTCTCTTCTACGCATAGGTGCCATCAGAAGGTGTCATCAAACAGCCTCCTTTCTCGTTGCGGTTAGGCTTCAGATGAATGCAAACACCCGATGAAGTCGGAGAATTGATCGAGCGCGTCCTGCCCCACGCTCTCGAGCTGCGACGGAAACTACATCAAAATCCGGAGCCCTCGTATCACGAATACGAGACGACCCGCCTCATCAAAGAAGCGCTCGTTTCTGCCGGGCTAGAACCAGGGGACCGGACCCCTCGCACCGGGTTGTGGGTCGACAGCAAGCCCGATCCGGTCTGCGCGTTCCGGGCCGACATCGACGCACTTCCCATCGACGAGCCCGCGGGGAACATACCCGAGTCCCAGAACCCGGGATGGATGCATGCCTGCGGCCACGACGCACATTCGGCAATCGCCTTCGGAATCGCTGTTGTCCTCAGCCAGATGGAAACCAATCCCGGAGTGCGTTTTTTGTTCCAGCCGGCCGAAGAGGGTTTTCCCGGCGGGGCCGTCGAGATGGTCGGAGACGGGTTGATCGACGGAATGTCCTCGATAATCGCTTTCCACATCGACCCTTCGACCGAAGCGGGCACGTTCGGGATCCGGACCGGGGCGATAACAGCGAGCGCCGACAAGTTCACGATTGTCTTGACCGGGCCGGGAGGTCACACCGCCCGGCCCCACCATACGGTCAACCTCGTCGACGCCGCGGCGCGAATCGTCGTCGACCTCCCCGCCGCCCTGAGGTCGAGCATCGACGCGAGACGCCCCCTCACAGTTGTATTCGGTTCGATCCACGGCGGGACCACCGAGAACGTCATCCCGACCCGCTTGGAGCTGAAAGGCACGGCGCGCACCCTCGACCGGGAAGTGTGGGACCAGATGCCGGCACTCATGGAGAAGATCCTCTCCAACCTCGTCGGGTTCAGCGAGGCCGGCTACGAGCTCACCTATCAGCGAGCGATACCCCCGGTTATCAACGACGCCCGGGTGGTCGCCAGGGTGGCCGACGCAATAAGTTCGGTCTACGGCGACGAAGCCATAGTCCACACCCCGACCAGCATGGGAGGCGAAGACTTCGCCAATTATCTCGACGTTGTCCCCGGCGCCCTGGTCCGGTTGGGAGCCGCCAAGGGCCACGGCGACCTCCACTCTTCATCCTTCCAGTTGGACGAGGCGGCAGTGGGCCACGGGATCCGCGGCGGAGTCGCCGCCCTGTTGAATCTCGGATCGGCGTAAGGGCAAAACTGATGCGGGTTGGGGTTCCCAAAGAGACGACGGGCGAGCGCCGGGTCGCCCTCACCCCCCAGGTTGTGGTCAGACTCGTGGAGAACCGCCACCAGGTGTCGATCGAGACGGGAGCCGGCGAGGAGGCGGGCTTCGACAACGAACAGTACCGGTCGGCAGGAGCTGCGGTGAGCAGCGACGCACTCTCCGGAGCCGAGGTAGTCATCACCGTGGGTCCGCCATCTGTCGCACTCATCGAGAGGGTTCCTACGGGCGCAGTCCTCATCGGGTTCCTCGAGCCTTTCGGAGGAGGCCCACATGTCCAGGCGATGATCGACCGCAAGGTCATCTCCTTCGCCATGGAGGCTATTCCACGGACCACTCTCGCCCAGAGCATGGATGCGTTGTCATCGCAGGCGACGGCGGCCGGCTACCAGGCCGTTCTCACGGCCGCTTTCACCAGCCCCCGACTTTTTCCGATGCTGGTGACCGCTGCAGGCACGATCCCCCCGGTAAAGCTCCTCGTCCTCGGCGCCGGTGTCGCCGGATTACAGGCGATCGCCACCGCCAAACGACTGGGTGCTGTCGTTTCGGCTTACGACATCCGCCCTGAGGTCAGCCAACAGATCGAGAGTCTCGGTGCCAGGTTCGTTTCGGCTCCCGTCGACGAATCGGCAGCAGCAGCCTCCGGGTACGCCAAACAGGTCGCTGACGAGACCCAGAGGCGCCAACAGGACGCCCTGAGCCCCCATGTCGCCGAGTCCGACGTCCTGATCACGACTGCCCAAATTCCAGGCTCTCCCGCCCCGCTCCTTGTCTCGACTGAGATGGTGGAGCGGATGCGGCCCGGATCGGTGATAGTCGACGTGGCGGCGCCAACCGGGGGGAACTGTGAGCCGACGGTTCCCGGCCAGACCATCGTGCTCGACGGTGTCACGATCGTCGGTGCCGTCGACCTTGCCGGCCAGGTCGCCTACGACGCCAGCCAGATGTACGCCCGCAACGTTGCGGCGTTGCTCGACCGGATGACCGGTGAGGACGGCGAGCTATCCATGGATTTCGAAGACCAGATCATCTCCGAGGCCTGCATCACCCACGAGGGCAAGGTGAACCATCCGGTTGTTCGCCGCGCCATCAGCTCCGGCGGAGCCTCATGAGTGTTCTGATTGTCGGAATCACCGTCTTCGTGCTGGCGGCGTTCGTCGGGTTCGAGGTGATCAGCAAAGTCCCCCCAACCCTGCACACCCCCTTGATGTCGGGGGCAAACGCAATATCCGGGATAACGGTGATCGCCGCGGTGACCGCCGCCGGGCTCGGAGAATCGGCCGTCATCGAGATCCTCGGTTTCGTCGCGGTCGTGACCGCCACGGTCAACGTGGCCGGCGGCTTCCTGGTCACCGACCGGATGCTCCAGATGTTCCGCAGGCCGGGGACGAGAGACGCCGGCAAGGACCCTGGCGCGAAATGATCGAACTCCTCTACCTCGGGGCAGCGGTTGCGTTCATCGTGGGGCTGAAACGTCTCGGAGGCCCGAAGACTGCGCGCTCGGGCAATCGGATTGCTGCCGTCGGGATGCTTGTGGCCCTGGTCGTTGCCCTCGTGGACGCCGACATCGTCAACTGGGGGACCGTTGCAGCGGGCCTCGTCGTTGGCACGATCATCGGGGTCTGGGGGGCCTTGCGGGTGCAAATGACCGCGATGCCGCAAATGGTTGCCGTCTTCAACGGTCTTGGCGGAATCGCCTCAGCGTTGGTAGCCGCCGTCGCCGTACTGGGGGCCGACCTCTCTGCCCTGCCGGCAGAGACAACGCTGACCATCCTCCTTTCGACCCTGATCGGGGCGGTCACCTTCACCGGGAGTTTCGTTGCTTACGCCAAGCTCCAGGGGCTGATTGGTGGCAACCCGACCGTCTTTCGAGGGCAGCAGGTAGTCAACGCATCCCTGCTGGTGTTGGCAATTGGAGCCGGCGTCCTGGTGATGGCCGACGGCAACCCCGACGTCTACTGGGTGCTAGGCGCAGTTGCGCTGATCATCGGCGTCATGGCGGTCATCCCGATTGGCGGGGCGGACATGCCGGTCGTCATCTCTCTGCTGAACTCGTTCTCCGGCCTCGCCGCGGCATCGGCGGGGTTTGTCTTCGCGAACAATGCTTTGATCATCGGCGGTGCGCTGGTCGGCGCAGCCGGTTTGATCCTGACCATTCAGATGACCAGGGCGATGAACCGATCGCTGGCGAATGTCCTTTTCGCTGGTTTCGGCAGCGGGGATGCAATCGCGGGTTCAGGTGAGATGAGCACGAAACCGGTGAAGCGTGCGACCGCCGAGGATGCAGCTATCGCCCTGGGATATGCAGACTCGGTGATGGTGGTCCCCGGATACGGGCTCGCCGTCGCGCAGGCCCAGCATGCGACACGCAAGCTGGCAACCGCTCTCGAGGAACGCGGGATCACGGTCCACTACGCGATACATCCAGTGGCGGGCCGGATGCCCGGGCATATGAACGTTTTGCTGGCCGAGGCGGATGTCCCCTACGAGCAATTGCTCGATCTGGAGCAAGCCGATCCCCAGCTGCCCCAGACCGACGTTGTGCTCATCCTCGGGGCGAACGACGTTGTGAACCCTTCGGCGCGGGACGACTCAACGTCACCGATCTACGGCATGCCGATTCTCAACGTCGACCGTGCCGGCACTGTGATCGTCGTCAAGCGGAGCCTCTCCCCCGGATTCGCCGGTATCGACAATCCGCTCTTCTACAACGACAACACCCTCATGTACTTCGCCGACGCCAAAGACGCCCTGGAACAGACCCTGGCGGCATTGCGCGACGTTTGACGGGACACGGTACGGAACGAGTACGGGCCCCCGCTATCGGGGGCCCGTTTCATTTGCGAGGAAGGAGTCCTCAGGAAGCTTTGGCAGCTCCCGTTGTCTTCGGCTTTGCCGCGCTCGTCTTGGCCGCAGGCTTGGCAGCGGTCTTGGCGGCAGGCTTCTTCGCCGTGGTCTTGGCGGCAGGATTCTTCGCCGTCGACTTGGCGGCAGGCTTCTTCGCCGCGCTCGTCTTGGCCGCCGGCTTGGGAGCGGTCTTGGCGGCAGGCTTCTTCGCCTTGGTCTTGGCAGCGGGCTTGGTGACCTCGGTGACTTCGACCTTGGTCACGCTCTTCTCCGGACGGAACGACGAGCGCCATGTGTCGAGCATGTCCTCGAGCTGCGTGCGCAGCTTGCCGACCTGCTCTTTGGCCTGATCGAGGTCGACACGTGAAGCGAGCTCTTCGACCTTCTCGTTGTCGGCGACACGGGACACGAGCTTCTCGCCCTCTTTGGCCCAGTCGTCGACAGTCTTGGTGGCGATTTTGGTGTAGTCGCCAGCTTCTCCATTGATTTTGGTGCGCAGAGTTCCGACTGAGTCGGAGACCTTGCGAGCGGCTACGACGGGAGCGCCGACGGCCGCGTACAGGACATTCTTAGCCTGCATATATTTCTCCTATTTCTCTTCAGCTACCAGACCGTTTGCCCGGCTCATGGTCCGGTACAGGTCGAGCAGCACTTTCTTTTGGTCAGGGGTAAGACCCTGGTCAGCGTCGATTGCATCGAGCACTGACGGAGAGTCGAACTCCTCGTCGAACAACCCGGCTTTTGTGTACATCGAGTTGGCCGAAATCTCCAGTGCGCGCGATAACCGTTTCAAGATCTCGGCCGAAGGCTTCCGAATCCCGCGCTCGATTTGACTGAGGTAGGGGTTCGAGATGCCGGCGGTATCAGCCAGGCGGCGCAAGGAAAGGTTTGCCCTCTCCCGCTGCTGCCGGATGAAATCACCGAGATCGGTCTGCTTGCTATCGTTCACTAAAAGTGAGTATATCGCAAGCTGCTAACAATAGCAAGCGAAACGCTAACACCCGGTCGGCCTAGAAGACTGCTCTTCCGATGATGTCGCCGACGAACCAGGCAAGGACCCCGCCAAGACCGGCGATGACCAGGTTTTCGAGACCCGCTTTGATGCGACCGGACCCGATCACCCTCGCCTTCACCACACCGACCATGAACAGGCCCGAGAGCGACAGCACCGATGCGATGGCCAGGCCAACCGTTGGTCGGAGGCCGAATGCGAATGGGAGCACTGACGGGAGCGACCCGGCGAGGAAGAGCAACCCGGAAAGCGCCATAGCCATGTAGGGCGAGCGCCGCTCCGAGTCGACCACGCCGAACTCGAGCGACTTCATCGCATTGAGCATCGCCTCGTCGGAACGGTCGAATGCGGCGACAACCGCCTCGACATCGTCCGGCAATAGCCCCATGTCGGTGAACATCTCACGAAGTTGCTCGAGCTCCGACTCCCGAAAATCCTTGATGTGGGTTCGCTCGAGGACGAGCTCGGCCTCGAGGACCTCATCCTGGGACTTCGTCGCCAGGTATTCACCGGCGGCCATCGAGATCGCGCCGGCCACCGCACCCGATATTGCGGTGAGCAGGACCTGGGCGGAGTTGAGCCCGCCTCCGACGACACCAGCAACCAGGAGGAACATCGACACAAGCCCATCGTTGACCCCGAGGATGATGTCGCGCCAGTACTGGCGGCTCTCCCCGATGTGTGGGGTATACCCGGGCTCATACCCGGTGGCGTCTCGTGCTTTCATCCGCTACTTGTCGATCGAAGGCTCGATCAGCGTGGCCGATTCGATCCAGACGGTGACCATCGGTTCTGTGGGAAGTCGCCTCACCACCTTTTTCGAGCCGTTCATCGAGATGATCTTGGCCACCAACGCGGTCGGGTTGCGGCGGCGAAGATCCCGGATGGTTTCCACACCGGCAGCAACCAACAATTCGGCGTACTCCCCTCCAACGCCCTTGACGCGAAGGAGGTCGGCGTGGTGGACCCAGGTTTTGAGATCCCGCGGTGGGATCCCCGTCTTCTTGGATAGCGCGCTGCGGCCCGCCCTCGTCGAAGCCTCTTCGATAAGCCCGTTGCTGGTCTTCACCCCGGCCTTGCGCAAACTTGTTGCCTGCCGGACGCCGAGTCCGGCGACTTCGTCGATCCGGCCCATTAATCGAGACTCCAAGACACCGTCATCGCCTTCACATTAGACATCGGAGCCATCCGTTTTCACTGGGACACATCCCGGGGTTTCATGTCCCTGACGTCGATGTCGGTGTCGACATCGCGCGGGCCCATTTCCGAGAACCAGACCTCGTTCACCCACTCTGGATGTGCCTGCCAGAGCCGGCCCGCTCCTTCGTCACCCTCCAGGGACATCAATCGGGGCCAGAGGGAGCGGTCGACGACAACCGGATTGCCCTGGCTGTAGCGATACTTGGGAACGCTGACCCGGCTATCCGAGCGCCGATGCGACACCAACAACTCTTCGACGATCTCGGCGGACACATCCGGTTGGTCTCCGAGGACGATCAGGGCGGAGTCGCACCGTGACAGCTGGGTGAGGGCGTCCAGGCCAACCCTGATCGACGAGGCGATGCCTTCCTCCCATTCCGGGTTCTCGACGACACTTGCATCGAGGAAATCGATCCTTTCGAGGAGCTCGTCGGAACGGGCACCGATCACGACCCACACCTCGTCGACCGGGAAGTCCCTGGTCCGTTTGATGACATGTTCGAGCAGGGAGTCCTCGCCCCACGGCTCGAGCTGCTTGGGCCGCCCGAGCCGCACCGATCCGCCCGCGGCGAGGATGAGAGCTGCTACTGACATCTGAGGGAAGGTAGTGGCGGGGGTGTGCTCAGTCGAGACCGCCGATATCGAAGCGGGTCAGGGCGCCAACCCCGTCCCTGTCGAGTACCGAACCGATTACGACCTGGTGGACCAGGCCACCGGCCTCCACCGTGGCGTCGATAAGCGCCGCGACGACGTCGGCGACTTCGTGGAGTCCGTCCTCGCAAACATCGCATACGGTTCCCTCCCGCGCAAGAAATCCGCATGACGGGCACATCACTCCCGGCCGCGAGAACGAGCCGGCTACGACGAGATCCGCTATCCCCTGGACGTTGCCCATTCGCAAGGTGTCGGCGACGCCAACCACCGCTCCCGTCCCCCTGCTCGCCCCTTCGATCAGGGTCGACACCAATGCCATCTCCCGTTCCTCTCGAATCGATCGATTCTGCTCGTGGACTTGATGTCGGAGCCGTTGGATGGAGACTTCGGAAGGGCTCACCGCGAAGGCACCATGGGGGAGAGCCCGGAGATATGGGTGCAGTTGATTGCGGATGTCGTCCACTGCTTCGTCGTGACAACCGATCACGATCGAGTCGAAAGGGACTTCCTGATGACTCTCAAACAGGCGCTGGCCGGCTTCCCGCCACAGACGAGCCGCAACCTCGTCGGCCCGTCCCCGCACGGTGTGCTCTTCGTACCCGGCAAAGCCTCCATAGTTCGCCTTGCCGGCGTCGACGTTGAGTGGAGGTCCCACTTCTGCGATCGAGCCCTCGTACCCCACGAACACTCGGGCCTCGGCCCGGTCAGCCACGAGAATTGCGGTCCGGGAGGGGCGGGGCTCGGCACGCAGGGGTCGGAGATAGGGCCTGGAGCCAAGAGTGCTGTTGGACGGGACCGGATGTGCCAGTGGCTTGATCTGGTAGATGGCGTTTACCGAAGATGCGAACACCGCGTAGGCGGGCACCGCCTCCAGCTCGAACCGCTCGGCCTCCCCCCTTATCCGTTGGATGTCGGCGTCGACACTCTTCTGGACGGCCCTGTCCCGGGTGCGGGCGGCATCACGTACCTCCCTCCCGAGGTCTGAGATGAGAGCGCTGAAACCTCCCGGACTCGGACGTTCCATGTACATCGAGATCAGGGCTCCCTCAGGGCTGCGGAGCTCCGCTATAGGATCGGCGACCAAGAATCCTCCACGTTGTCAAACGACTTAGCTCCGAAGCTACTCATTCGAGCTGAAACCTGCATGTGATCAGAGCATCCTGGACAGCTCACCGGTGAGGTCCTCGATGAACAAGCCGAGATAGTGCAGGGCCACGATCCCACCAGGGTCAAGCTGCTCATAATCTGATTCGACTTCGATCCCGAGCCGTGCCGCAAGGACAAGTCTTGCCTCGTTGACCACACGAAGGATTGCCTCGGCCTTTTCCGGTTGAAGGGTCACCCTCCCCTCGGTTTCGATCGCCGAGCGGAGGACATCCCTGTCCCCGGATCGTCCGATCTCGATCCGATCGCCCATACGCTGGCGCCAGTCCTCTGCTGCTTCGGCATCGCCCAGGTATGCCGGGACATTGAGTCGCTTCTCGCCCGGGTCACCTTCGACCTGTCCCACACTCTCCAGCATTGCCACCATGTCGGCGAGGAAGGCGGATTCGGCCGGGTCGAGCTGCAACGAGACACGCCCATCCCTTGTCGTCTGAAAACGCCTGGCCATCAGGTCTGCTCGATCGTGGCCCAAAGACCGTAGGCATGGAGCTGATAACACTGGGCCTCGACCTTTTCCCTCGGCCCGTCGGAGACCGCTGACCTGCCTTCGTGGTGGACCTCCATCGTCAGCTTTGTCGCCTTGCGTTCGCTGTAACCGAAGAGCTTCCGGAAGACGTAGATGACGTACGGGATCGTATTCACGGGGTCGTCCCACACCACAACCTGCCAGGGTCGGTCTTTGTCGGTTGCTTCGTCGACATGAGAATCGATGACCGGAGCGGGGGATGTCACCCCAGCAAGAATAGAAGCCTGGACGCTGCTGATCGTCGTGTCAGCCGTTGGACCCGGGAAAAGCGCCGAAGATGGTCTGCTCGCATGCCTCTACGGCTGCCGAGAGGTCGGGGTCGTCGTAAGGGATCTCCGCAACCGGGTACGGCGAGCCGATTCCAATGAACCCCGGGACCGGGTCGGGGAAGGCATCTACCCCCCGGGCGCGAACGCATCGCGAGAAGGCGGCAAGTTGCTCGACAACAGCTTCGCGGAAGCTCTCATCGAACCCGAGATCGAGGGCCCCCTCGGAGAGAATGCCGGCACAGGCTGAAACGGCGTCGACAGTGGCCGGGTCGGTGTAATCGAGCTGGCCGTTGATGGCATCGAGCATCGGACGGCCGTTGGCGTCGATCGGGATGTCATCTACCTCGACCCCTTCGGTGCGGAGACATGCAACGTATTCGATGGCCGCGGCACCCCCAGGAATCGTTGTGGTTGTGGTGGTCACCAGGAGCACGGTCGCCTCCGACGAGCCCCCGGGCGCGGCTGTGCAGCCAATCGCGATTGTGACCGCCACGACGGCGGTCACCTTCTTCAGGCTCACCCATCCTCCGCCACGGGCAGAATCCCCTCGGCGAGGATCACCGCAATGTCACGAACCTTCACGTCGTCTCTGCCCAGCTCCTTGACCCCGTCGTCGAGCATCACCAGACAGAACGGACAGGCAACGGCGATTTCATCGGCTTCGGTGGCAAGGGCTTCTTCCGCCCGCTCGATGTTCACCTTCTTCCCCGTGTGCTCCTCCATCCAGAACCGGGCCCCTCCGGCCCCACAGCACAGAGCGCGGGTGCCATGCCTGGGCATCTCTACGAGGTCGACATTGCCGGGAGCCGCAGCCACCTCCCTCGGGGATACATAGACGTCGTTGTGGCGGCCCAGATAGCAAGGATCGTGATAGGCGATCTTCTTCCGCTGACCGTCGGCCTTGACCGGCTCGGGCAGCCGGCCCTGGGTCAACAACGAGGCCAGGAGTTGGCTGTGATGGACGACCTCGTAATTGCCGCCGAACTGCGGATACTCGTTTGCGATTGTGTTGAAACAGTGGGCGCACTGGGTGATCACCTTGCGCACACCGATCTCGTCGAAGGTCCCGATGTTCTGCAGGGCCAGCTGTTGGAAGACGAACTCGTTGCCGGCACGCCGTGCCGGGTCGCCATTGCAGAGTTCCCGGCCGGCGAGGATGGCAAAGTCGATATCGGCCCGGTGCAGCAACCGGGCCAGAGCGACCGATACCGCGGTGTTGCGATCGTCGAACGACCCGGCACAACCGACAAACCAGAGGTACTCCGCGCTGTCTTTGCCGTTCTCGCCGAAAACCGGGACCTCGAAGTCGAGCTCTTTCGTCCAATCGGCGCGGGCTTGCTGGCTCATCCCCCACGGGTTCGACTGGTTTTCCATAGCGACAAATGCTTTCCCCAGTTCGGCAGGGAAATCCGACTCCATGAGTGTGAGGTGCCGTCGCATGTCGAGGATGCGGTCGAGGATCTCGATGTCCACCGGGCAAATCTCATCACAGGCCCGGCATGTGGTGCACGCAAAGGCTTCCTCTGCGGTGATCCGATCGAAGAGGCCAGCACCCGGCGCAAGCGTCACAAGTGACCCGACCGGTGGGCCGACTCCCGCATTCGCCGCAGCGACCTCTCCCGACTTGAGGACCATCTCCCGGGGATCCAGGGGCTTGCCGGTGATGTTGGCGGGGCAAACGGAAGTGCACCGGCCGCAGATCGTGCAGGCATCGGTGTCGAAGATCTGCTTCCAGGTGAGATCGCTCGCCAGTGCCGCACCGATGGACTCGATGTCGTCGGCCTCCATTAGGTTCGGCATCGGGCGCATCGCACCTTTGGGCCGCTGGTGAGGGCTGAGGAAGAGGTTTGCCGGCGACGTCACCATGTGGCGGAGCTTGGTCATCGGCAACACCACGAGGAAGGCTACGAAACTGAGCACGTGAACCACCCACATCGCGAGGTGGAAGTCGCTCGCCGCCGCCTCGGGGATCAAGAGCGAGATCGGGTATCCGACGAAAGACCACATTTCGAAGTCGGGGCGGCCAACGAGCGATATGCGGGCGCCCTCGGTGAGCAGCCCGGTCACTCCGATCAATGCCAGCGTCAGGAGGATGAGCGCGTCTTCGGGTTTTGTCTTCGACTTGAGTCGCCACGGGCGTGCTCCGTACCGGTTGGCTGCAGCCAGGCCCAGGCCCCCCAGGTAGACCAGCGAGGCGAGGTCGAGGACCGCCGAGTATCCCTGGTAGAACCCGCCCTGGAGGAACTTGAGGTTGGATGGGAGGAGGTGGTCGATCTCGAGCGTGACGGTGCCCAGGAACAGCACGATGAAGCCGTAATAGATCATCGAATGGATGAGGCCCATCCGCGGGTCGCGCATGAGGGTCTGCATGCGCAATCCCTGCCCGAGACGACGGAATCTCTTTCTCCAGTCGCCCCACCTGGTCTCCGATCGGCCCTGTAGCCATGATCTCGACCGCTGCGCCAGCAGGTGGAACGTCAGCCAGAGAAAACAAGCGACGCCGATATAGAAGACAACCACAACCGCGTCCGGCACGTTTCCGAACACCTCGCGGCCGACGTCGAAGTGAGGGTGCTCGGGAATCGTCCCCAGGATTCCGAGAAGCAGCGTCGCCACCGCCGAGATTGCGCCAACCGCCTCGATAATCACCGGCACCGATGAGGAGCGCTGGTTAGCGTCTATCCCGGTTTCCTGCTCCGTCGTGGCGGTCATAGCGCCGGAGTGTATATCCAAGGGAGACCTCTGCCTGCCAACACCGGGGGTTGCCGAACTGGCGGCCTCCCCTGCCCCCGAATCCATGCGACTCTGATGATACAAGAAAATGTCATACGAAGTTTATCGAATACGACCTTGCAAGACGACAATCGTACTGATATAGTGGTATTCGATGGTTATCGAATTACCGATGAAAGTTTCAATATGCCCGAATTAGTCACACCACAACAGAAGGTCAGGGAACTGAACAGCGCAACGCGCCGGATCCCGATCGAAATCGACGGTGCCATCTCTTATGAGGTGGTGATCACGATGTGGAGTGTCTTCAGCTCGAAGAAGTACACCGGTTCGTTCGATCTCGGCGCCGACTGGTTCACCGACGCATATGACGCCACTCCCGACGATCTCAAAGAAGAGATCATCAGGTTCGGTGGGAGTCACTGCTCCGTGTGGCTGAGCCTTCTCGGGCTGATCTCGGTAGCACCGCATCCCCACGACCCGGACAGTGTCTTCACCTGGATCGGAGAACTGAACCCGCAGCGATTGCGGCGATGGATTCTCGGCTATCTCGGGGAGCAGAGCGCTCTCGAGACGGATCAGAGCCCACCTTCACCGTCGCTGATCGAGCAGGCGGCCCAGGGCGACATCGACTCGGTGCGACGGATCATCGGTTCGAGCATGGACCAGGAGGGCATCGACCAGGTAGTGGCGATGTTCGAGATGGACCCGATCGAGATGCGCGACCGGATGGCAGCGACATTGCGCAGGTTCCGGGCGGAAGTCTTCTCGAAATACGAAGAAGAGTTCGGCAAGGCAATAGCCGCAGCGACGGCTGCTCGCCGATCGGTTGCCACCCGCGACAGTGCCAAGGACGTGATCGAAGAGGTGACAAACGGCCTCGACTACGAGATCCCGCTCGGTGTTTGCCGGGTGATCCTGGTCCCGTCGGTCGTGGTGAGACCTCTGTCACTGATCGATCAGTACCGCGATGTGTTGATCGTCTGTTACGGGCTCGCCGACGAGTTTCTAAATCTCAACCCTGAGGCACCGCCATCCTGGATGGTCCGGTTCTACAAGGCACTGAGCGATGAGAAGCGGCTGAGGATTCTCCGCCGTCTCTCCGAGGGCGACACCAGCCTCGACGAGCTGACCGAACTGCTCGACCTGACCAAGTCAACCGTTCACCACCACATCACGATCCTGAGGGGCGCCGGGTTGGTCCGGGTCCAGATGGGATCGACGAAAGCCGAATCCAAATACGGCCTCAGACCGCAGGCAATCGAAGATGCATCAGCATTTCTCGAGGGCTACATGCGACCACAAGACAAATCTGCACTTGCATGAGAAAGGAGTACCACGTGTACCCGTTGAATGACAGAAGCGAATACGACTATCGGGTCGGGAGACTCCAGATAGCCACAGACCACAGACGTATGGCCCGTACGGCGAAAGCCGGCGGCGTCATGGTCCGAAACGGCCACTCGTTCAGAGGGGCTATCGGAAACGGACTCATCGCCCTTGGCGAGAGGCTGGCCGAACCTCCCTCGGTCGACCAACCGAGAATGGACAGGGCAGCCTGAGTCTCGTCCTACAAACGAAGTGAAGGGGCAGTCGCGAGACTGCCCCTTCTTCGTGCGGATACAAAAACGGAGCGTCAGTCGACCAGCGACCTCAAGAAGAACCACAGATTTGCCGGCCGCTCGGCCATCCTCCGGGTCAGATACGGGTACCACTGCGAGCCGAACGGGAGATACACCCGTAGCGGGAACCCCTCTTCGACCAACGATTGCTGCAGGGCCGGCCGAACCCCGTAGAGCATCTGGAACTCGAAGTACCCGAGCCGCTGCGGTGCCAGCTGACGGGCC
>JBGTNX010000002.1:0-4072 GCA_041742825.1 Acidimicrobiia bacterium
AGGGAAGAAGAGATCTGCATCGGCCCCCCGGCAATTGGCATAGTCCTGCCAGGCCAGCTTGCCCACCGCAAGCGCTTCAACCAGCTTGCTTTGCATGCACGAACTCCTCACAACCGTGTAATTACATGTTTGACATTACGGGTCGGCGCGCGCGCCGTCAAGACCGGGGTCGGCAAATAGTTCGCTGGCACCAGAGTTTTCGCGGTGTCCCTGGCCTGCACCGTGCGGACCGGCGAGAAAACCGAACCGGTGTGCACGGCGCCGGAGCCGTTCTGTGAGTGTTTGCCGACACAGAGCGTGCGCGAACACTCACAGAAGGGTTGGGAGCTCGAAAACCGTGGCATCATGGAATTGACAGAATGAATCCCGCGCTTACAAAGTGAGATCGTGACCGCCACCGCAGAAAGGAAGAAGGCCCCCTGGCCTGTTCAGTTCTACCGATCGGCGGTTGGCAAGAAGTGGGTCATGGCGGTGACGGGCATCCTGCTCATCGGATTTGTCGTTGCCCACATGATCGGGAACTGGAAGATCTTCCTCCCCGACGTCGACGGCGTCCCCGACATCGACATCTACGCCCATGCCCTGCGCGAGCTATTCGTGCCTTTCATCCCCGAGCATGTAACTCTCTGGATCATGCGGACCGGGCTGATCGTCGCCTTCCTCTTCCACATCCACGCTGCATACGCGTTGACGCTCATGAACCGCCAGGCCCGCACCGAGGATTACAGAGGGCCGCGTACCTACGTTGCCGCCAACTACGCCAGCCGGACGATGCGCTGGAGCGGAGTCATCTTCCTCCTCTTCGTCCTATTCCATCTCGCCGATCTCACCTGGGGCGCCCAGCCGATGGCCCCTGACGCCTGGGTGCGGGGCGAGGTCTACGCCAACTTCGTCGCCACCTTCAACCGTCCGGCCGTTACCGCCTTCTATGTCACCGCCATGGTCGCCCTCGGGTTCCATCTCTACCACGGCATCTGGTCGATGTTCCAGAGCCTCGGGATCAACCACCCGAAGATCAACAACTGGCGCCGCTATCTGGCCACCGGGCTGTCCGCGCTGATAGTTGTCGGGAACGCGATCATGCCCCTGGCCGTGCTGTTCGGATTTGTCGAGTGAGGTCATGACTTTTCAATTAGACGCGAAGGTCCCCGCGGGTTCCATCGAAGAGAAGTGGGAGAACCACAAGTTCTCGGTGAAGCTGGTCAACCCTTCGAACAAGCGGAAGTTCAAGATCATCATCGTGGGCACCGGTCTGGCCGGCGCATCCGCAGCTTCCACTCTCGGCGAACTGGGTTACGAGGTCGAGGCGTTCACGTTCCACGACTCGCCGCGGCGGGCGCACTCGATTGCAGCCCAGGGTGGGATCAACGCTGCGAAGAACTACCGCAACGACGGCGACTCTGTGTACCGGTTGTTCTACGACACCGTCAAGGGCGGCGACTACCGGAGTCGGGAGGCAAACGTCTACCGCCTCGCCGACGTCTCGCTCAACATCATCGACCAGGCGGCCGCCCAGGGTGTCCCATTCGCCCGGGAATACGGAGGGCTCCTCGACAACCGCTCCTTCGGCGGCGCCCAGGTGTCCCGCACTTTCTACGCCAGGGGCCAGACGGGCCAACAGCTCCTGCTCGGGGCGTATCAGGCGCTGATGCGCCAGGTCGAGAAACGGAATGTGAAACTCCACACCCGCTCGGAGATGCTCGACGTCGTCGTCAAGGACGGCCGAGCCGTTGGCATCGTGGTCCGCAACCTGGTCACCGGGGCCATCACCCGCCACTCGGCCCACGCCGTGGTCCTCGCGACGGGCGGTTACGCCAACGCCTACTACCTGTCGACCAACGCCATGGCCTCGAACGTCACTGCAGCATGGAGAGCCCACCGCAAGGGAGCGGGCTTCGCCAACCCCTGTTTCACCCAGATCCACCCCACCTGCATCCCCGCCTCCGACGAGTTCCAATCGAAGCTGACCCTGATGTCGGAGTCGTTGCGCAACGACGGGCGTATCTGGGTGCCGAAGCGCGCCGACGACAAACGGCCGGCCAACCAAATCCCCGAGGAAGACCGCGACTACTACTTAGAGCGCATCTACCCGGCCTTCGGCAACCTGGTCCCCCGCGATGTCGCCTCACGCGTCGCCAAACGCATGGTTGACTCCGGCAAGGGTGTCGGCCCCCTGCAAAACGGCGTTTACCTCGACTTCAACCAGGCAATCGAGCGCGAGGGCCAGGACACCATCGAGGAGAGATACTCCAACCTCTTTGAGATGTACGAGCGGATCACCGACGAGAACCCTTACGAGATCCCGATGCGCATCTACCCCGCCCCCCACTACACGATGGGAGGGCTTTGGGTGGACTACAACTTGATGACCACCATCCCCGGCCTCTACTCGATCGGCGAGGCCAACTTCAGCGACCATGGTGCCAACCGGCTCGGGGCCTCGGCATTGATGCAAGGGTTGGCCGACGGGTACTTCGTCCTCCCCTACACAATCGGGGACTACCTCAGCGGGTACCTCAACACGCCCCCGGTCCCGACCGACGACCCCGCGTTCGACGAAGCTGCCGCCACCGTCGCGGACAACGTGCGGAGGTTTCTCGACACCAACGGGAGCCGCAGCGTCGACTGGTTCCACAAGGAGCTGGGCAAGATCATTTTCGACTACTGCGGCATGGCCCGCAACGAGTCGGGCCTGCAGAAGGCGCTCTCCGACATCCCCGCCCTCCACGAGGAGTACCGCAATGACGTTCGGGTCCTCGGAGGCGAGGACACGTTGAACCAGAGTCTGGAGAAGGCGCAGCGGGTCGACGACTTCTTCGAGCTCTCCCAGGCGATGTGCCGCGATGCCCTCAACCGGGAGGAGTCTTGCGGCGGCCACTTCCGCGAGGAGCATCAGTCCGAAGAAGGTGAGGCGATCCGCGACGACGAGAACTTCTCCAACGTGTCGGTTTGGGAATGGACCGGTGACCCGGCCTCCCCTCAGCTCAACGTCGAGCCCCTCGAGTTCGAGAACGTCGCCCTCACCACGAGGAGCTACAAGTGAACATCACTCTTCAGGTCTGGCGGCAGAAGGCGCCGACCTCCCCCGGCAAGTTCGTCACCTATCAGATGGGTGGAGTCTCCGAGGAGATGTCTTTCCTCGAGATGCTCGACCTGCTCAACGAGCGGCTGATCGGAGACAGCGAGGAGCCGGTCGAGTTCGACCACGACTGCCGCGAGGGAATTTGCGGTAGCTGTGGTGTGATGATCGACGGCCAGGCCCACGGGCCCGAGTTGGGCACCGCGACCTGTCAGCTCCATATGCGGAAGTTCAACGACGGCGCCACAATCACAGTGGAGCCGTGGCGGGCGACGGGCTTTCCGCTGATCAAAGACCTCGTGGTCGACCGCTCCTCCTTCGACCGCATCGTCGAACATGGCGGATTCATCTCGGTCGACACCGGATCGGCACCCGACGCGAATCTGACCCCGGTGCCCAAAGAGGTTGCAGACACGGCTTTCGATGCCGCGGCATGCATCGGCTGCGGGGCTTGCGTCGCAGCCTGCCCCAACGGGGCGGCGAACCTGTTCACTGCGGCCAAGATCAACCATCTCAGCCTGCTCCCCCAGGGCCAAGCGGAGCGTTGGACCCGGGTCGAGGGCATGGTGGACACCATGGAGCAGTACTTTGGGTCGTGCACCAACCACGGAGAGTGCGAAAAAGCGTGCCCGAAACTGATCTCGATCGACTTCATCGCAATGATGAATGCCGACTACGTTAAGGCGAAGCTCAAGAACCGCCGCCTGGCCGGCCGACACGGCTGACCTGTCCAGATGGGCCGCTCGGCCCCTTGTTAACCAGTCGTTCTCCCCTATGATTTGGCCGGAGCAGCGTTGGGTGAGCACCCGATGCTCTCGATGGACTCTCCGGATGATGGAGGGTGGAGGGGAAATAAACCGGTGACCGGCAACATTTACAAGCATTCATTTCCCAAATGGGTCGACCGACCCATGCCGCTACCCCTCAACCTGGCGATGGTTTCTGCCGATACACCGACCACGGAGCGCGCTGCTTCGATCTATTCCACCATCG
>JBGTNX010000003.1:0-5158 GCA_041742825.1 Acidimicrobiia bacterium
GGGCATGTGTGTGGTAGAAACTTGGAAACAACAGGTTTGACGCGTCCCGAACAGCGAGAACATGTACCGATTGGCAGAACTAAGCGATAGCCGCCGCAAGAGTATTGGTTGGGCGATGCTCGGTGTTGGCACTCTGCTCCTTGCCGTTGCCGTGTGGTGGATCCATTTTTCCAGTTTCCCGCAGACCGAAATCATCGATGGCGTCGAGGTCGACGTGGTCCTCTCCTCTTTCGACTGGGTGCCGCGGGGCTGGTACTGGAAGGCCCTCGGGTATCTGGCGGCCTTCGGCGCGAGCCAGCTAATGCTTGCGGGCGCGGCCCTGATCTGGGTCCTCAATCAGAAGCTGACGTGGTCCAGAGCCATGTTCGCCGCATTCCTCGCCTGGGTCGAGTTACTGCTTCTCTTCGGAATTGTCCCCTCTGAATGGCTCAACCTGGCCCAGACCGACCTCGACTGGTCGTCACAGCGGGTTGCGCTGACAATTCCTCCGTTCCTGATGCTCGGCAACCAGGTCGACATCAGCTGGGCCGTGGTCAAGGACCTCATCTCCACGGGCTGGCACCTGGTGATGATCCCCGCAGTTGCGATCTTCGCCCTTCAGGTGCAGCGAATGTACGACGGGCGCCCTGCGTCCGCTGAGAAGCCGGAGTCGAAGTCCCCCTATGGCCGGACCCTGGTCAAAGGCGGTGGATGATGCCCAAAGGCGTTGTCGATGAGACCCCTCCATTCCGCGATGACTACCAGCTTGCCCTAGTCGACGGCGATTACTTCACCGACAAGCTCCGGCCCAAGCAGTTTCTCCACATCGACCAGTCCGAATGCATCCTCTGTGAGGGGTGCGTCGACATCTGCCCGTGGAAGTGCATCCACTACCTATCTTTCGACGCCATCGACGAGGCGGTCAACGTGGACCACCCCGGCGATGATGCCCAGAACTACGGGTGGTTTGTCGTCGACGAGGACGAATGCACCCGATGTGCTCTCTGTATCGACCGGTGCCCGACAGGGGTCATCTCTCTCGGTAAATTCGAAGGCTCCCTTGCCGACCAGGCCGAAGAGCTCGGACTCGACCGCCGGCCGTGGGATTTCGATACGGGGCAGAGGGATTCGAAGAATGGTTATGCCTATGGGATTCGCTGGTAGGAGGCGAAGTGGCTGAAGGAAGAACAAGTCTCAAGGAACGGATAACCGAGGCGAAGGACAAGATCTGGGGCAGCCAGGCCGTGGATTCCATCCTCCGACCCGGTTCTCCGTTCAAGCAGGGCTATTCCGATAGCCCGCGCAACCGCTCCTACGTTGTGATGAACAACGTCCTCTATCACCTCCACCCGGTCAAGGTGAAGCGGCACGCGGTGAAGCTGTCCTACACCCTGTGCCTCGGTGGTCTGAGCTTCTTCCTCTTCATCCTGCTCACGATCACCGGCATCTTCCTGATGTTCTATTACACCCCGAGTGCTGAGACCGCATACGCCGACGTCCAGGCGCTTTCGACCAACGTCGCCTTCGGTTCGCTGATGCGGAACCTGCACCGCTGGGGCGCTCATCTGATGGTCCTCTCGGTGTTCCTCCACATGAGCCGGGTGTTCTATCACGGAGCCTACAAGCCACCTCGCGAGTTCAACTGGGTAGTTGGGGTCGTGCTGCTCCTCCTCACCCTCCTCCTCTCCTTCTCGGGCTACCTGTTGCCCTGGGACCAGCTGGCACTCTGGGCGGTGACCGTCGGCAGCAACATGGCCTCGTTCGTCCCTGCGATTGGGGCCCAGGTCAAGTTCGGGCTCCTCGCCGGGGTCGAGGTGACGGCAGCGACGCTATTGCGCTTCTACGTCCTCCATGTCCTTTTCTTCCCGTTCATAATTGTGATATTCATGGCAGTCCATTTCTGGCGTGTTCGCAAAGACGGCGGAATTTCAGGGCCGCTGTAGGGAGTATTCATGGCTGAGATACCAGAGAGCCTGCTGAGGAGATCGGCAGAAGCCAAGGCGAAAGCCCTGGGAGTGCCGGTCGAAGACGTGCTCGCAGAGATGAAGGGCGAGGGTCCCCCTGTGGTGGTGCCGCGGGAGGAGCCTGCCGACGTCCCCGACCTCGACATGGTCATCGAAGAAGCAGTTGCCGAAGATGAGCCGGAGCCGGTGGAGGAGACTCCCCCCACTGGTGATGGTCCTGACGAAGGGACCCCCGATGTCGAGAGTGACAGCGACCAGGACGTCCAACCCGAAGAGCCCAAAGAGGCCGAGTATGCGGACGACCCCAACCCCGATCCGGTGCCCGAGGCCGAGCCCGGCGACGCTCCTGATCCTGAAGCAGGCGATGCGGCGGAACCCGATCCGGCACCGGACGCCGAGGTAGAAACGTCTGAGCCGCCGGCAGGCGATAACGGGTCTGACGATCTCGCCCCGGAACCGGCTGCCGGGCCTGGTCCCGACCCGGTTGCAGCTGATGACTCCCCCTCCGAGCCTGCCCCGGAGACGGTCGAGCCCGCAGCTGCAGTGGCCGTAGCCGAAAAGCCCGTCGAGGAACCGCCAGCGCCTGAATCAAACGGGTCGGCCAACGGATCGGGCAACGGAAAAGTTGCGTCGATGGTCAGCCCCCGCCCGTCGGTCCCCCCTGCGGGGACACCCGAAGGGGTCCGGACACAGCGGCTGCTGACAGTGGTCAAGGCCCGGGCGATTCAGAACGTCAAGGCTGAGCCAACCGACAAGGTCAACACCTGGCCGCACCTGATGCTGATGGAGTTCGGGGCGCTGCTCGCCATAACCGCGGTGCTGGTCATCATGTCGATCATCATCCACTCCCCGCTCCTCGACCCGGCCAACTTCAACGCCACCCCGAACCCTTCGAAGGCCCCGTGGTACTTCCTCGGCCTCCAGGAGTTGTTGTCCTACTTCGACCCACAGATCGCCGGTGTGATGATCCCCACCTTCACCGGGTTTGCGTTCTTCATCCTGGTTCCTTTCCTCGACAAGAACCCGTCGACGACTCCATCGGACCGCAAGTTCGCCATCGCCCTCTACTCGATGTTCCTGGCCGGTGCCGCCACTCTCACGATTATCGGGGTTCTGTTCCGGGGTCAGGGTTTCAACTTCACGTATCCGTGGCGTGATGGTGTCTTCTTCGACGACCTCAAGGACTGGGTGCATTTCGAATGAGCGCCGAGAACCTGATCCTCATCGGTGTCGCAATTGTCGCGATCCTCGGTGCGGTTGGAGCTTTCGCCATTGCCTTCAAACGGTCCCAGCCGGAGCGAGATCCCCTCGAAGGCCTTTCCGCCGAGACCCGGAAGGCGGACCGGTCCATGGCCGGAGTTCGGGTTGAGCCCCTTGCCACCACCACCGCTGACGCAGTCGAAGAGACCGAGGACGACGAAGTCGTCGAGGTCGAGATCGAGGAACCCGACGCAGAGGATCACGGGGTTGAGGTCGTCAAAGAGGAGCGGGTGGTCGAAGTCTCCACCGAAGAGGCGGGTGTCAGCAGGCGCCAGTTCTTCAACCGTGCCCTGCTCGCCAGCTTTGGTGCGTTCCTGGCTTTGATGGGCGTCGACTCGCTTGCCTTCCTCTGGCCGAAGCTCTCCGGTGGCTTCGGCGCCGACATCGACGCCGGGGCGGTCGCAGACCTCCAGGCACAGTCGGTCACCCCCGATGGTTCGATAATCCCGGTCTTCGTCCCTGAGGCCCGCGCCTATGTGGTGCCGGCCCCTACCGCGCTGAGCGAGCAGTATGAGGGACGTGGTGTGGAGGCCGCAGGGCTGATGGCTCTCTTTCAGCGATGTGTCCACCTCGGGTGCAGGGTGCCGTGGTGCGGTCCCTCTCAAGGATTCGAGTGCCCGTGTCACGGTTCCAAGTACAACGCAATTGGTGAGTACTTCGCCGGGCCTGCCCCCCGCAACCTCGATCGTTTCGTCGTCGAGTCTGTAGGGGGCCGGTTCATCATCAAGACCGGCACAGTTATCGAAACTCCGCGTGCGGCAATCCTTTCCATCAATTTCCCGCAAGGCCCCAGCTGTATCGGTGTCACCGCTGCGAGCGAAGAATGACCGCCAACTTCATCACAGTCGTAGCGGTTGTGGCCGGGATCGCCTGGTTGGCCTTGCTCGGAGTCTCAGCCGTTCGCAATCGGGGTTCGGAGGAAATCCCCCACAACCTCGCCCCCGGTCTCACCAACGCCGAGATCGAGACCAAGCGTCTCGAGACCGGTCAGAAGGCTGCGATCGCGTTCTCGGCGTTTCTCGCCATCTCTCTGCCTTTGTACTTCCTCGGGGAGCTCGACCGCCAGCAAGGTTTCGTCGAGGAGTTCTCGGCGGAGTCGATCTCCCGTGGTGAGCACATCGTCGAGGAGTTCGCCTGTTTCAGCTGCCACGGCCCCGAAGGGGTCGGAGGGTCGACCCAATTCGTCGAGCAGAGATCCGGGGTCACAGTCTCCTGGGCCGCCCCGTCGCTGGACGACATCTTCTTCAGATACGACGAGGACGAAGTCAACTACTGGGTCACCTTCGGACGGGGCAACACCCCAATGCCCCCCTGGGGAATCCCTGGTGGCGGGCCGCTCAACGACCTCCAGGTCGTTGACGTGGTCAACTACTTGAAGACGATCCAGGTCCCCCAGGCCGCAGCCCTCGAGGAAGTCGAGCCCGAGATCACCGCTCAGCTCGACCGGCTCGGCAACGCGGAGGCCACTATGGCAGCGGCGGTGCTCAGCCAGGAGCAGACCATCGCCGACATCGAGTCCGCACCCGATGAGTTCAACGAGTTTTCCCCACTTGCCGACAGGGCTGACGTGCTTGCAGAGCGCGCCGGCGAAGGGATCGATACCGACGGAGATGGAGTCTCCGATAGCGTCGAAACCGAGCTTTCCGCGCTCACCGTCGAAATTGCCGCCCTTTTCCAGGTGGTCGAGGCATTAGTGATGGATCCCGAGGTCGCCGACGCCGAGGTTGCCGCGGAGGCCGTTTCCCAACTCGAGGCAGCATTGGAACGCGACCCGATCCTGGCGCAGAACCTGGCCGCGATCGAGACCGCATTGGAGCGTGGAGTCGTCGCATCACCGGGAGAGCTCGACGAGTCGAGCCTGGAAGTCCTCGAAGTGGCCCGCGGAGAGGCAGAAGTGCTGGGGGTGACCGGGCCCACCGACGTGGGGTCCGTGAGCGACGCCGAAGCTCTGGCCA
>JBGTNX010000004.1:0-6465 GCA_041742825.1 Acidimicrobiia bacterium
GGAGAGGGCTTCGGCCCGGTCAAACGAAATCGAACCGGCGGCGAGTGCCTGGCGGATCCATGGTTTATCAGCCGTCCGGCGCATGGTGTGGACAATGGTCCGGGCGGTCTCCAAACCGAGGTCCAACCGTGACGATGCCCATTCGGAGAGGCTGCGGCACCCATCAGCGGTGAACACCTGAGCGGTGTCGAGCAATTCGAGATCCTCGACGAGAAGGGCCTGGAGACGGGCCACCATTTGGGCCGTCTCGACCAACCGGGTCTCCCGGTCATCAACCGTGAAATCTCTCTCCCACTCCATGCTGTCAACGTACTGACAGGCTGTGACAAATCCGGGCTCGTTGGGGAATCGAGATGAAGAAACTTTCGGGAGTTTGTTCCCGTTGAATACGCCATGGCACCACGGAATACTGTGCGGAAAGGGTGATTTCTTGAACTCGATCCCAAGTAACTCTTGGAGAATTGAGGGTACCGAAAATGGAACGCAGAGTTACCGGGTCAGTTCAACGTGATCGACCAGCGCTCGGGGTAGCTGACGTCGCAGAACTCTTCGATCAGGTCGAAGAACTCGTGGGGGTCGATCGTGGCTTGAGCGGCCAGAGTTGACTCGAATCGCCCTCGGGCCGACTCCAGTCGACTGATCTGCTCGGGTGCCAGAGAGTCGGCACCCTGCTCGATCAGGAGATCAGGGGAAAACTCGATAGAGCTCTTCATCAGCAGTTGATCGGCCCGAGCACAGTAGGTCACCAGAGGAGAAGTCTCGTGGAAGACGTCGTAGACGAACTCGATCTCCATGACTATCTCGTCGGGCTCGACAGATCCTGCGTTTCGGGGTTGTGGTTCGAGACGGATCGGGACCGACATCGCAAAGCTGTGGATACCGGGCGACAAGATTCCAACGTCGACATCGAAACCGGCACCGGTGCTCTCGTCGAAGATGGCGTACTCGGTTGGCACGGCTTCTGCGGCTGGTGCAAGGGTCTTGCCATCGATCACGTATCGATCGTGCAGCGTGACGTATTGGGTGTATTCGTCGGTGGCGATCGAGACCGAGACCTCATGAGTAGCCCAGGGATCTTTCCCGAACTCGATAGCCCCGGGTTTGAATTCGAGAGGGAAGTCGTGCGATAGGTATTCGATACTCACTGTCGCCCGAAGAGGATCGCCTTCACCGGGAGCGGACCCAGGATCGGCGCAACCGACGACGGCTATGACAATGCCCACAATGGCGCTGAAATTGGATGCCCGGGACGACCACCTCATCCTCGAGCATGGTAAGTCCGACGAACCTTCGATCAATCAGGAATGTTGTACCGGAGGCGGGACTCGAACCCGCAAGCCCTTTCGAGCAATGGATTTTGAGTCCATCGAGTTTACCAATTTCTCCACTCCGGCCCGGAGCGAGCCAATTCTAAGACCCATACTCGCTCTCTGCGAGACCGGGATTTACCCTCTGTGTTGTGAAACGGGTTGCCAAGAAGATCTTCAGCATCAACGACCGGATCAATGACATCGATCGGGAGCTGACGTTCACCCGGGCGGAGCTCGAATATCACCGGTCGATCAATGAGGACGCCCAGCGTGATGCGGCCGTAGGCAATTACATCGACCGCGAGGAGGCAAGCCTGACCCGCGGCGACGTCCGTCGTTTCGAGAAGACAATCGAGAAGTTGGTGGTGCGTCGGGCGAAGCTGGAAGACAAGCGCGTAACGTTGCTAGATCGGTTACCCGACTGACGCAATCGCCACTACCGTCGCTGCCGTGCCCAAGCTTGTACTGATCGACGGCAACTCGATCGCCTACCGCGCCTTCTATGCGCTCCCCGAAGACCTGGCGACAAAGAGCGGCCAGGTGACAAATGCAGTGTTCGGATTCACCCGAATGCTGATTCGGCTGCTCAAGGACATCGAGCCCGACGGCATCGCCGTTGCATGGGACGTCTCTCGCCAGACCTTCCGCACCGAGGCGTATCCGGCTTACAAGGCGCAGCGGGAGAAGGCTCCCGACCACTTCCGCAGCCAACTCGGACTCATCGACGAGGTGCTCCAAGCTCTGCAGGTCAACCAGATCCGCCGCGAGGGATTCGAAGCGGACGACCTCATCGCCTCGATCGCGAAGAAGGCGGTCGCAGACGATTGGGAGGTGCTGATCGTGACCGGGGACCGCGACGCCTTCCAGCTCGTGGGTGGCCCGATCAGTGTTATGTACACGATGCGGGGAATCACCGACACCGTTATCGCCGATGCCGCCTACGTGGAGAACCGGTACGGGATCAGACCGGACCAGTACGTCGAGTACGCAGCGATGCGGGGCGACAACTCCGACAACCTTCCCGGTGTGGCAGGAGTGGGGGAGAAGACCGCGGCGAAGCTGATCGGAAACTACGGCAGCCTGGAGAGTGTCTATGAGGCAATCGCCGATCAGACGCCCAAGCTGAGGGAGAACCTGGCGGCGGCCCGGGAACAGGTTTTCCTCAATCGGACGCTGATGCACCTCGTCGACGACCTCGACATCGAATTCGCCACCTCCCAGTACGAAGTTCGGGAGTGGGACCGGGCGACGGTCAAGGACCTCTTCGACTCACTCGAGTTCCACTCGATGTGGTCCGATCTCGAGGCCGCACTTCCCGGGGCGACACCGCAGGGCGAGATCCTCGACGTCGACACCTCGATTCTCACCGATGCGTCGCAGATCGAGACCCTTGCCGGCCAAAGTGAGCTCGTTGTCACCCTTGTCGGCGACGACGGTGATCCGTACGGCCTCGGGATCTCGACAGGGGAGAACGAGGCGGTGGTGATTCCCTTGGCCGCCGCGACCCCGATCCTCAAACGTCTTTCCGACGGAGCGATCGCAGCGATCGGCCATGATCTCAAGGCGCTGACCAGGGCGCTGCTCTCCCTGGGCCACGACCTGGCGGAGTTGAAGATGGACACGGCGCTTGCCGCATATGTTGTCAACCCTTCGAGCCGCACCTACGAACTCACAGAGATCGCCGACATCATGCTCGGGCTCGAGATCGTATCGCCTGATGACGAATCGGATGAAGGGACCCTCCCGTTCGACACCGGTCCCGACCTCGAGATCGAAGGACGCCGGATCGAAGCGATTAGAAGGCTGGCAACCCACCTGCATGAAGAGCTGGCGACCCGGGAGGAGGGTCCTTTGTTCGAAGACTTCGAGCTGCCACTGGTCCCGGTGCTCGCAAGGATGGAGCACGCCGGGATCGGCGTCGACCGTGAATACCTCGAAGAGATGGGCGCCGACCTCAGACACAAACTCTCGGTACTCGAGAAGAGGATCCATGAGCTTGCCGGTGAGCCGTTCAACGTGAACTCCACCGACCAGCTCCGTCTTATTCTCTTTGAGAAGCTGGCGTTGCCGGTCCTCAAGAAGACTTCAACGGGAAAGCCGTCCACCGACCAGTCGGTATTGAAGAAGCTCAACCACCCCGTGGTCGAGGCGCTGCTCGAGTACCGGGAGTACGAGAAGTTGCGGAGCACCTACGTCGACGGCTATCTGCCCCTTATCGAGAAGGATGGGAGGATCCATACCCGGTTCAACCAGATGGCGGCGACCACCGGGCGCCTGTCCTCCGACCGTCCCAACCTGCAGAACATCCCGATCCGCTCCGAGTCGGGGATGACCATCCGGCGGGCGTTCGTGGCCGACGAAGGCTGCCTGTTCCTCGTTGCCGACTACTCACAAATCGAGCTACGGATCCTCGCCCACATGAGTGGGGACCCGTTCCTCATCGATGCATTCAAGAACGACGTGGACATTCATGCTGCGACAGCGGCGCGGGTCTGGAGTCTCCCCCTCGGCGAGGTGACCGTCGAGCAGAGGCGGACCGCGAAGATGATCAACTTCGGATTGCTCTACGGAATGGAGGCTTTTGGCCTTGCCGACCGGCTCGGGATCTCTCGCGACGATGCCAGGGGACACATCGACACCTATTTCGACCAGTTCGTCGACGTGAAGCAGTTCATGTCCGACGTGGTCACCAGGGCGCGAAATGACGGTTACACAACGACGCTGTTCGGAAGGCGCCGCTACCTGCCGGAGTTGAAGTCGGACAACTTCCGGGTCAGGCAGATGGGGGAGCGGATGGCGCTCAACGCCCCGGTCCAGGGAACGGCAGCCGACATCATCAAAGCGGCGATGATCGAGCTCGACCGGCGGCTTCGAGTGGAGAAGGTCCGCTCCGAGATGCTCCTGCAGATTCATGACGAACTCATCCTGGAGTGCCCTGAGGATGAGCTGGAGGAGATCGAGGGTGTGGTCGTTGAATGCATGGAGCACGTTTCGGAGCTCGATGTGCCTTTGAAAGTCGAGGTTTCCCGGGGCGCGAATCTCGCCGCCGTGAAGGATTAGCGACGCTTCTGTTCGCCTTTCTCGGTTTTAGGGCATAGAATTGCTGACGCCTGTGCGGGTTGTCCCGCATAGAGTTCTTTCCAAAGAGGTAATCCCCTACACATGTCCAACGACCAAGTGAACAACGCGCCCGAAAGTCTCGAAGAGGAGACTCCCGAGGTGCCCGAGACTCCCGCTGCCGAAGACCCCGATCAGGGCGAGGCGACACCACCCGAGAAGGCCGAAGAGCCTGATGCCACCGCCGAGGACGTCGATGACGCCCCTGTTGCTCCGGACGCAGGACCTGCTAGCGACGCTCCTGTAGACGCCACTGCCGACGATGCCCCCACTGCTGAAGCGGGCCACGACGTGTCAGTCGAAGAGCCAGCGGCCACAGCCGTCGAAACAACCTCGGAGCCAGAGACGACTTCAACCGATGAGCCGGTCACCGCTGCGACCGAAGCGGAAGAGCCCGTCAACAAGTTCGAGCCCTACCCGCATCGTGAGGCACTCGTCGCACCCGACCTCAGCGACCTGCCTGACGACATCGGCGACGACTTCGAGGCTGCAATCGAGGCGACGGTTCTCGAGTTCAACGATGGTGACATAGTCGAAGGGACTGTTGTCAGTGTCGACAGCGATGGCGCCATGGTCGATGTGGGCTACAAGTCCGAAGGTTTGATCCCGGTCCGCGAGCTCTCGATCCGCAACAACGTCGACCCGAACAAGTCGGTCCAGGTAGGCGATCGAATCGAAGCAGTTGTGCTCACCAAGGAAGACGACGAAGGCCGTCTCCTCCTTTCCAAGAAGCGCGCCATGTACGAACGTGCGTGGGGCGAGATTCAAGAGATCGCTGCCGCCGACAAGACCGTCGAGGGCACCGTCATCGAAGTGGTCAAGGGCGGGCTAATCGTCGATATCGGCCTTCGCGGCTTCCTGCCGGCCTCTCTTGTCGACCTGCGCAGGGTCCGCGACCTCGACCCCTTCATCGGTGAGACGATCACCGCCAAAGTCATCGAACTCGACAGGGCACGCAACAACGTCGTCCTGAGCCGCCGGGCCTACCTGGAAGAGGCACAGGCCGAGGAGCGACAGGGCTTCCTGGACAACCTTGCCGAAGGTGAAGTGCGTGACGGAGTCATCTCATCGGTGGTCCACTTCGGCGCCTTCGTCGACCTTGGTGGCATGGACGGGCTCGTTCACGTTTCCGAGTTGTCTTGGCAGCACGTCAACCACCCCAACGAGTTGGTGAATGTCGGCGACAAGGTCAAGGTCAAGGTGCTCGAAGTCGATCTCGATCGGGAGCGGATCTCCCTCTCGATACGTCAAACGAGCGAGGACCCCTGGGATGTGTTCGCCGGAGAGCACGAAGTCGGCGACGTCGTCGATGGCACAGTGACCAAGACAGTCCCCTTCGGGGCATTCGTGTCGGTAGGCGACGGTGTCGAAGGCCTAGTCCATGTCTCGGAGATCGCAATGCACCGTGTCGAGTCGCCCGAGCTGGAGCTTTCGATCGGCCAGTCAGTCAAGGTGAAGATCACGGAAAAGGACGACGAGCGTCGGCGGATCTCGCTGTCGATCAAACAGGCGGCTCCTGACTACACCGAGAGGGCTGCCGCAGCTGAGGACAGCAATAGCAGCAGCAAGAAGCCGCAACAGCAGCAGCAGTCGAAGCGACGCCAGCCCCGTGAGTTCGAGCGTGAATTCGGTGCTCCCGAAGAGGAACGGCCCCCGATGCCCGTGGATGCTTCACTCGAGGCGATCCTCCAGGAACTCAAAGAACGCGGTATTGGCCGCCGGTGACCGAGCCGGTCGTTGTGAACCGGAGAGAGAGTCCCGTCGGGGCCCTTTCCCTTCAGGGTAGAAATGAGGCCCGGGACGCCTACTATGTTTCGATAGGGAAATGCTCAAGGATGCCCCTCGGGTATCCGAAACTCATTCCTGTGGAAATTCAACCTAAACGCCAGGCGGGGATAGCCCTGCCGGTAGCATGCCCTCGACCGTTCGCCGTGGGAGCGATGAAGTGCCGAGGGGACAACCGAAGGGGACTCAATGGGTAGGAGAGCAATAGTTCTTCTCGTGGCTCTGATACTGGCCGGACTGGCCGCATGGGCCG
>JBGTNX010000005.1:0-3301 GCA_041742825.1 Acidimicrobiia bacterium
GGTGACTGCAAACATCCAAACCCCTGCTGAAAACGTTCCACCTGCGACCAAGAACCGCGTACCGCCGACGAACTCAAGAGGATGGTCCCCGGCGGCCACATCAGCCTGCGGTTTACCGAACCCGAGGACCTCGAATCGGCCGCCGCCGCCCTCGGGGAGGTGAGCCGTGACGACGCCGATCTCGTCCTGCAGGTCCCGAGCGATGGCGGTGTCAAATCGCTCCGGGCCTTGCTCGATCGACTCGACAATCATTCCATCGAGGTCGAATCCCTCACGGTGCACACGCCGGACCTCGACGACGTATTTCTCGCTCTCACCGGACGCCCCACCGCAGAAAAGGAACCAGCCCGATGACCACACATTCCTATGCCATGCGCGATTCGATGACGATGGTGCGGCGCAACCTCAAACACATGCTGCGCTACCCGTGCTCACGCTGATGGTGGCCGGTATACCCGTTGTCATTCTGCTGATGTTCGTATAGTCTTCGGCGACACGATGGGCGCGGGACTCGCCGGGGTGTCGGGGGGCCGGGCCGAGTATGTCAACTATCTCGCACCGGGGATCCTTCTGCTGGCGATAGCAGGGTCGGCTCAAGGGACGGCGATATCGGTGGCCATCGATATGCAGGAAGGCATCATCGCCCGATTCCACACCATGGCTATCGCCCGTGTGTCGGTGCTGACCGGACACGTCGTCGGCAACGTTATCCAGACGATGTTGGGGATCGCCTTCGTCATCGGGATCGCCCTGCTTGTTGGGTTCCGGCCCGTCGCAGGCCCGGTTGAGTGGATCGCGGCCCTAGGACTCCTCGCCGTGAGCGCTCTTGGTCTTACGTGGTTGTGGTTGCGCTCGGCCTCGCAGCCAAAAGCGTCGAATCCGCCAGCAATACCCCCATGATCCTGTTGCTCCTGCCGTTCCTCGGCAGCGGCTTCGTGCCGACGGATGGAATGCCCGTCGGCCTGCGCTGGTTCGCGGAGTATCAGCCCTTCACATCGATTATCGAAACGCTGCGGGGGCTCTTGCTCGGGACCCCGATTGGCAACAGCGGCATAATCGCTTCTATCTGGTGCGCTGCGATCACGTTTGGTGGATACATCTGGGCGAAGAAGCTGTACAACCGCGATCCCGTCGCCAAATAGGCACGGTGGGTGGGAGGGCGAACTCGTTCCCCTCCCGCTTTCCGATCCGGAGGCTCAGGTTCCTGGCTCCATCGGGCTCATCAACTGGAAGTAGTTGTCGTCAGGGTCCGAAAAGGTCGCGATTAGCCCCTCGCTTTCTTCGAAGCCGTACGGCTCCTTGACAACGGTCGCTCCGGCGGCCACGAGGCGGTCGAACTCCCCGCGGACGTCGGCAGTCTCGATGTTCCAGATCAGTCTGCCGGGGTGAGCGTTCTTCCCGTTGACCTCATCATGCGCTCCGACCGTGATCCACCCGGTGCCGATCGACCAGCCGAAGTAGCCGTTAGAGGCGTAGGCAGGCTCGCCGAAGAGCTTGGAGTAGTAGTCGGCCAGGCTCTGTGGATCCTCGGACCCGATCAAGAGACTGTTGAAGTTCATGTTCTCCCCCTTTGAGGCGTCGGTGGATGTGATGGTAGGACGTTCAGGGCCCGTAAAACTCATCGATGGGGAGTGGTCGAAGCTCCACTTGCGAACTAGACGATGCCTCGCGCCGCCCACGCCTGGGCCGTCAGCGTGAACGGTGCTGCCGGCAGCATCCTGCGACATTGTTCACGGAGCTCTGTTCGACGGTCCGGGTCAAGTTTGGTCGTGAAGCCGCCAGCCGGGCCTACTCCAAGCTCAAACGGCTCCCACCACTCCTCGAAGCTGGGATGCTCGACCTGGACCAGTAGGACGCCCTCTTCGACGGCTCCCAACCCGGCTTCCTTGAACAACTCGCCAAGATGGCCCTCGCGCGTACCGGCAAGCTGCGACTCGTCCTCGATGGTGGGTTCGATCCTATGGGCCGCCGCCCAGAACAAGCTGAGGGGACCCCGGCTGCCCGCATGGTCCCAGACACAAGCGGCCACTACGCCTTTAAGACGAACGACGCGCCTCATCTCCCGGAGTCCCATGACCGGATCCCTCATGAAGTGAACGACCAGTTGGGCAATGGCCGCGTCGAAGACTTGATCTTCGAACGGCAGTTGTTCGGCTGCCGCTCGTTGCACACTCACACCGGGATGACGCTCCAGCGCGGCTGCCACGAACGGTTCTGACGGATCGACTGCGTATACGGAGGCCGAACCCAACCGTCTGACGAGTTCGCCGGTGAGGGCACCGGGTCCGCAGCCGACGTCGAGCACCGACTGGCCAGCCTTCACTCCCGCGAAGTCCGCAAGCTGTGGGGCTAGCGGCATTGAATACCGGCCCATGAATCGGTCGTAAGCATCGGCCCCAACAAGAAAAGTCATAGACCTCAAACCTAATGCTATTCGAGGCGGATTCCGCTGGATCCTGCATGAGATTGTTCTCGGGCTTGGTGTAGCAATGAGCTATCTGCCCATGCCTGCCCGACGGGATCGCGGGTTTCGAAGGGATACCTTCACATCACCCTCCATGCGGCCGATATTTGGAGTGCCTACCGACGAAGGGTGGTCATTGCGACACGAATTCGGCGGGAACCTCTGATGCAGCCGACCTCCCGCCGCCCCCAGTCTCTCGCTGGACCCGGCGCGCATGGAGTTCTCTCGAGCTGGGTCTTCGTTGCCAGTCTCGTAGTGGCGATGCTTGGCCTTTGCGTGATGATCGGCTGGCTGCTCGGAAGGGAGTCGCTGGGAGGGATCGCGCCGGGACTGTCGAACATGGTCGTCCTGACAGCATCTGGAATCACGGTCGCGGCTGTCCTCGGTGCCCGCACCTTCTTCCGGTCCCATGCCGGCCAGATTCTGATCAGTGACCAGTTGATGGAACTGAACTCGACGCTGGAGTTCCGCGTCGACACGCGCACCACCGAGCTCATGACGAGCGACAGGTGGGCGCGAGCACTCACGGAGTCCGCACCCTTCGGAGTCTTCCACGCCGATGTCGACGGTCGAATCACATTTCGTCAACGATTGCAGGTGCAACATCTATGGCACTTCGGTGAAGGAGGCCCTCACCGGAGTGTGGGCCCGAGGGCTACCGACCGACGAGCGGGAACGGGTGATGAGTGACTGGGCAAAGGCCGACGTCGCCGACGGCGACTTCGAAGTGGAATTGCGGGTTGCCAGGCCGGCCGGTCAGGTCGCCTGGGTGCTGGTCCGGATTGCCCGGGTCCTCGAGGTCGACGGCTCCATTGCGGGTCATATCGGGACGGTCGA
>JBGTNX010000006.1:0-5808 GCA_041742825.1 Acidimicrobiia bacterium
TTCTCACAGACGATCATCACGTTCGATGCATCGATGGGCATGTCCTTGTCGATGATCCCGCCCTGCATCGTTTGGCCGGTGGGACGGGTATGCCGCTTGGCGGTATTGACCCCTTCCACCTGAACTTTGTTCTTGTCGCGAAGCACCTTGGTTATGTGTGACTCCACTCCGGCATCTTTGCCGGAGATCACCATCACCGTATCGCCCTTCTTGAGCTTCATGAGCGGACCTCCATCGAGCTGTCCTTCGACGAGTTTGCGCAGCAAACTCGCAAGGAACCCGAAGGGTTCCCGTCGCCCTTCTTGAGTTTCATTTCTACAACACCTCCGGGGCCAGCGAGACGATCCTCATGAAGCGGCGGTCGCGGAGCTCACGGGCTACCGGCCCGAAGATCCTCGTGCCGCGAGGCTGCTGGTTGATGTCGATGATCACGCAAGCGTTCTCATCGAAGCGGATGTATGACCCATCGGCACGACGGGACTCTTTACGGGTGCGCACCACAACGGCGCGGACAACCTCGCCCTTCTTGACGGAGCCGCCCGGCGTAGCCTCTTTGACGGCACCGACGAAGATGTCACCGACGCCGGCGTAGCGGCGGGAAGAACCGCCGAGCACCCGGATACAGAGCACTTCACGGGCGCCGCTGTTGTCGGCCACCTTGACCCTCGATTCCTGTTGGATCATCTGGCACGCTCCAGGATCTCCACCACACGCCAGCGCTTCTGCTTCGAGAGCGGCCGCGTCTCCATGATCCGGACCGTGTCGCCGTTGTGGGCGTCATTGGTCTCGTCATGGGCATGGAACTTGGTACTGGTCCGCACCACCTTGTCGTAGCGAGGATGCGAGGACTGCGTCGGGACCTCGACCGTCACGGTCTTGTCCCTGGAGTCGGAGACGACAACGCCAACTCGCGTTTTGCGACGATTCCTTGTTTCGTTGTCAGTCATCGGGCACTCTCCTCGACCGATGTGGCATCGGCCAATTCACGCTCGCGCAGCACCGTCAGGATGCGGGCGATGTCTCTTTTTACGTCTTTGATCCGCGAGGTGTTGTCGAGCTGATTGGTCGCCACCTGGAATCGCAGGTTGAACTGCTCCTCCTTGGCTTCTGCGAGCGCCTCCATCAGTTCCTCACGGTCCATGTCTCGGATCTCGGGGAGGTTCATTGGTCCTCCCTGGACACGATGCGGGTCCTGATCGGCAGCTTGTGGCCGGCCTTGCGCAGCGCTTCTCGGGCAAGGTCCTCGGGCACACCGGCGAGCTCGAACATGACACGGCCCGGCTTGACGACAGCGACCCAGAACTCCGGGCTTCCCTTGCCAGAACCCATACGGGTCTCAGCAGGTTTCTGTGTCACCGGCTTATCGGGAAAGATAGTTATCCAAACCTTCCCGCCACGCTTAACGGCTCGAGTTATGGCAACACGGGACGACTCGATCTGTCGGGATGTGATCCATCCCGGCTCGAGCGCCTGCAGACCAAACTCACCGAAGTTGACCTTTGTGCCACCTTTGGCGACGCCGGACATGCGGCCCCGATGCATCTTGCGATGCTTTGTCCTTTTGGGCATCAACATGAACGGTTACTCCTCTTCGTCCTTGGAGCTGTTATCGGCAACCTCAGCTGCCTCAGCCGCGGACTCAGCTGCAACTTCTGCAACGGTCTCCGCGGCTACAGAAGCGTCAGCTTCTGCAACGGGTTCGGCGTCAGCCGAAGCCGCATGCTCTTGGACATCAGTTGTCTCTTCTACTTTTTCGTCTGTTGTCTCAGCTTGAATCTCGGTCGCATCGGCCTGAACCTCGGTTGCCTCGACCTCGGTCTCGGGAGCGGCAGAAGCGCCAGCTTCTGCAACGTCTTCGGCATTAGCCGAAGACGCCGCGTCTTCACGTTCGCTCTCGTATTGGATCTTGGCTTCGGCGGGAGTGGGGCGACGCCCTCCTCCAGCTTCAATGACACGACGGCTGGCTTCTTTGGGGTCCGTCGACTCAACCAGGCGCTTGCCGCCACCTGCCTCGATGAGGCGGGGCTTGGACCCAGCCCCTGCCGCCTCTTCGGCGCGGGACTTGATGCTCTTGCGGGTGCGGCGCGGTCCACCGGTGGCCAGGTCGGCCTCCGCTGCGATCTTGTCACCCGAGGGGATGCCGCTGATGACGACTTCACCCCGATAGACCCAGACCTTGACCCCGATCGCTCCCACGGTGGTGCGGGCGGTCGCAGTGCCGTAGTCGATGTCGGCGCGGAGAGTGTGCAGCGGCACACGTCCTTCGCGGTACCACTCCCTCCGGCCCATGTCAGCGCCACCAAGACGCCCCTTGCATTCGACCCTGACGCCTTCGGCGCCGGCCTTCAGGGCAGACTGCACCGCGCGCTTCATGGCGCGGCGGAAAGCAATTCGGTTCTCGAGTTGGTCGGCGATTCCCCGTGCGAGCAACGCCGCATCGAGGTCCGGGTCCTTTACCTCGTTGATGTTGAGCTTGACCCGACGATTGGCCATCTTCTCCAGCTCGGCCCGAAGGCGCTCCGCCTCCGATCCCTTGCGGCCGATGACAACACCCGGGCGGGCGGTGTGGATGTCGACGATGAGACGATCGCGGGTCCGCTCGATGTCGATGCGGGACACCGCACCCCGAACGAGGTCGTTACGCAGGAAGTCCCGGATCTGCCAGTCCTGGTTGACGAACTCGACATAGTCCTTTTTGGAAAACCACTTCGACTTCCAGTCGGTGGTGATCCCGAGACGGAATGAGTATGGATGTACTTTCTGGCCCATTATTTGGCCTCCTCTTCCCGGTCGGCGACGACAATTGTGATGTGGCTCATCCGCTTCTTGATCTGAGTGGCGCGGCCGCGAGCGCGGGGGCGATACCGCTTGAGCGTTGGACCTTCGTTGGCGTATGCCTCGGCAACGAACAGTTCCGATGCGTCGAGTGCGTGGTTGTGTTCGGCGTTGGCGACAGCTGAGCGCAGCACCTTGGCCACGGAATGGGTGGCACCGCGCGGGGTGAGGCGAAGCACATGCTCTGCCTCCTCCACGGGAAGTCCGCGCACCAGGTCGAGGACACGGCGCACTTTGTACGGTGACTCCCTGATGTAACGGGCATGGGCTTGGACTTTCATGATCGTTTCGCCGCCTTCTCCGCATGACCGCGGAAGGTTCGGGTGGGCGCGAACTCGCCCAGCTTGTGGCCGACCAACGATTCGGTGATGTACACCGGCACGTGCTTGCGCCCATCGTGGACGGCAATCGTGTGCCCGATCATCTCCGGGATGATGGTGGAGCGGCGCGACCAGGTCCTGATGACACGCTTGCCCCCTGTTTTGTTGAGTTCGTCGACTTTGTTCGACAGGTGGTCGTCGACGAAAGGGCCCTTCTTCAATGAACGTGCCATCAGCGGCGTCCCTTCTTCGTGCGACCCTTCACAGCAGAAGCGCAGCTTCTGCAATGCGCTGGCGTGTGCGGTCGATATTTGATTGTCATCAGCGTCTGCCCTTCTTGGTGCGCCGGCGCACGATGTACTTGCTGGAAGCTTTCTTCTTGCTGCGGGTTCGGCCTTCTTTCTTACCCCATGGGCTCGAAGGATGACGGCCACCGGAAGACTTTCCCTCACCACCACCGAGAGGGTGGTCGATCGGGTTCATGGCAACACCTCTGGTCTGGGGACGGACGCCTTTCCAGCGGTTCCTGCCTGCCTTGCCCAGCTTGATCAGTTCGGCTTCGGTGTTACCTACCTGGCCCACCGTCGCCCGACAGTCGAGCGGCACCTGTCTCATCTCACCGGAAGGGAGCCGGATCAGGGCAACGTTGCCCTCTTTGGACATCAGCTGCACTGCGGAACCTGCTGACCGGCCCAGTTTGGCGCCGCCGCCCGGGCGCATCTCGATGGCGTGGACGACCGTACCTGCGGGAATGTTACGCAATGGCAGGGCGTTGCCGGGCCGAATTTCGGCGCGGGCGCCGGACTCGAGCCGATCGTCGACTTTGATCCCGACCGGGGCGAGGATGTAACGCTTCTCGCCGTCTGCATAGTTGAGCAGGGCGATGCGTGCATTTCGGTTCGGGTCGTATTCGACTGTGGCGACACGGGCGGGAATGCCATCCTTGTCGCGGCGGAAATCGACGATGCGATACCGCTGCTTGTGGCCGCCTCCGCGATGGCGCGAGGTGACACGCCCGTAGGAGTTGCGTCCCCCCGAGCTAGCTTTTTTCGCTATGAGCGACTTCTCGGGCTCGTTGCCGGTTGTGATCTCGGCAAAGTCCGAGACCGTTTGGAACCGGCGGCCCGGGGAAGTCGGCTTGCGCTTCTTTATCGCCATCTCAGACTCCGAACAAATCGATTGAATTGCCATCGGCGAGGGTCACCAGGGCACGCTTGGTGTCCTTGCGCTTGCCGAAGGTGGACCCCTGGCGTTTGCGCTTGCCCTTCCGATTCATAGTGTTGACACGTACGACCTTGACCCCGAAGATGGTCTGAACGGCGTCGCGGATCTCGCTCTTGTTAGAGCGGGGATCCACCTCGAAGGTGTAGGTGTTGTGATGCTCGATGAGGTCGTACGACTTCTCCGACACGATCGGATAACGAACGACGTCGCGCGGATCCTTCATCAGGACTCACCCCCCTCACGACCTTCGCCGGAGGCGAAGTCGTTACCTCTCCCGGAGGAAGAGGCATCTTTACCTCTTCCGGAGGAAGAGGCATCTTCAGTTCCAGAGGTGGCTTTGTCTTTTCCGATGTCCTCGCCTGTTCCGGAGGAAGAGGCGTCATCTTTGACGAAGTCCTCTGCGGAAACCTCGTAGCTGCTCGCCTTGCCCACGGAACCGACCGTGTGCGAGGTGAACACCACCTGGTCGGACCAGAGGACGTCGTAGGGAGTGATCTGGCCCGGCTCGGTGAGTCTGACTTCGGGAAGGTTGCGGAAGGAGCGGCCGGCAGTGCTGTCGATCGAGCTGATCACCAGCAATGTCTTCCCGCTGGCACCCATCGCCCCGAGGAGGCCTACGGCCTGCTTGGTCTTGGGGGCGGCCCAGTCGAGGTCCTCGACAACGAGCACGGCTTCTTCCGAAGCCCGGGCCGAGAGGGCACTGCGCAGCGCGAGCTTCTTCATTTTCTTCGGGGTCCGCTGTGTGTAGTCACGGGGCTTCGGCCCGTGGGCAACGCCACCACCGACCCAGTGCGGAGCGCGAATCGAGCCCTGACGGGCACGACCCAGACCCTTCTGGCGCCATGGCTTGCGACCGCCACCGCGCACTTCGGCACGGGTCTTGGTCGACGCGGTCCCCCGCCGGCGAGCTGCCAGCTGTGCGGTGACCACCTGGTGGAGAACTGCGAGATTCGGTTCGATGCCGAAGATCTCGGCGTCGAGGCCGATGTCGCCCTTTGCCGATCCGTCGGATGCGAAGAGCTTCGCCTTTACATCAGCCACGAGCCTTCACCGCCTCTCGTACGAGCACGACCGAGCCTTTGGGGCCGGGAACCGACCCTTCCAGCAGCAGCAAATCGTTCTCGGCGTCGACCCCGACGACATTGAGGTTGAGGGTCGTCACCTGCTCACCACCCATGCGGCCGGCCATCTTCATCCCCTTGAAGACGCGGGCCGGTGTGGCACATGCACCAATCGAACCGGGAGCGCGATGCTTTTTGTGGGTTCCATGGGATGCCCCCAGGCCGGCGAAGTTGTGACGCTTCATCACACCGGCGAAACCCTTACCTTTGGAGACACCGGAGACGTCAGCCCGTGCCCCGGCGGTGAAGACGTCCGCAATCTTGAATTCTTGTCCTAGTTTGTACTCGCTGGGGTCGTCGACCCGGAC
>JBGTNX010000007.1:0-33133 GCA_041742825.1 Acidimicrobiia bacterium
GCCCGCCACCACGGGCCACACCAAACCCTAGGGGAGACCCCTCCCCCACCACCCCAGAGTCCAACGACAGCCAACCGAGATAGAAGACAAGCTCAGACTGCGGCGAACCAGCCCATTGCGCCTCGGTCGGCTAGCCAGTGCTGGTGGGGGTGGAACATGTACCGGCCGTAGTGGGGCAGGGTGAACTCGATCATTGCCCGCTGACCCTGGGTGAGGGCGATGGTGTCGTCTCGGAAGGTTGGCTCGGTGCCCATTCCAGCCGGATAGACATCGAAGGTCTCGGAGTGGAGGTGGAACGACCCGAGCGGCTCGTACTCCAACATGTTGACGATGTAGGCCCGGACCAACTCCCCGACCGGGACTTTGATCGGGTGGTGGTGATAGAACCCGGCCATCCCGTTCCAGGCGACCACCCCGTTGCGTCCGACTGCTTCGTTGGAGAAACCGGAGAGCATCAGCGTCACTTCGTGGGCTGCAGGACGTCCGCCGGGAGGATCGACGATCAACATCCCGTAGAGGCCGCGGGAGATGTGTTCGGCCAGGGGTGGTGTGTGGCAGTGGTAAGGATGGACCCCTGCAGGTTCGGCTTCGATCTCATAGGTGGTCGACCCGCCTGAAGGAACGGGCTCCCAACCGTCCTGCTCCGGTCGGTGTGAACCGTGGAAGTGGATGTTGTGGGCGTGGCCGGTCCGGTTTTCGAAATGAATGCGGAGCAGGCCGCCTTCGGTGGCGCGGATGGTCGGTGCAGGCACGATCCCGTTGTAGGTCCACGCCTCGACGTCCACTCCGGAAGCGACGGTCAGCAGACGCTCCTCGACGGCGATCTCGACGTCGCGGACCGCTCCCGGGGGTTTCCCGTCGGCTGGCGGTGGAAAGGTTGCCCGGTCGAGATGGGAGGCATCAGTTCCCGGAGGTGGGCCGACGCCATGGCCGTAGATGTCGTCGAGGACATCGTCGCCAACCACCATGTGGCCCTCTTCGCTGTAAACGCCCGGCTCCTCTGTTGCTCCGGCACGCCCGACACTGCGACCGATTACCGAGCCGCCGAGGACGACTGCGCCCCCCAGGCCTGCCTTCTTCAGCAGATCGCGTCGGGAGAGTCCGCCGTCGGCCATGGATTGCTTAGGCGATCCCACCGATGACGAGGCCAAGCACGAGAAACAGGATGTAGACCCCCATCCCCCCAGCAAGCATCGTCCACCGATAAGCAGCCGGGATCTGGCTCTTGCCGACGATGTAATAGGCGATCACGCCGAGAAAGGGGACCACCAGAATGGCGAACATCCAGCCGATGCCAGCACCCCTGCTGAGGTCGTCCCGTTTGATGATCTCCCAGAGGGCAATCACCACCCACGCTGCATACAACGCCAGCGGCAGGACGTAGGCGTAGAGCCCGAGCAGTCCTCCGATGACCGATGCGAATGTCACACCCATGATGTTGAACCCTTTCTGTTGTGTCACTTCGAGATCAGATGGCATTGCCGGAACATCGATCGATCCGATATCAGGCACTGCGCTGGCAAAAACGTTGACCGCAGGACGCACCTCGGCACCGGCACCGCCCGGCATCTGCGGCTGCGGCTCAGGATGGGGCATGTCCCCGTAGAAGACCTCGGTGTCGAGGCCGAGGTTGCGCTCCACCAGCCTGCCGAAGAGCGATGTGAGCGAGCCCATCTGGAACGCTGACGGAAACCGCAGGCCATCGCATGGTTGCCGCAGCTCGAGCATCGCCGGCATCGTGTCGGTGTGGTCGTTCCCGGAGAAGCAGTTTCCGGCTTGGGACGGGCCAGCCATCGTGATGTCGGCAAGGCCCGATCCCTTCACCACGTTGTCGATGACCTGGTTGTCACCCGCCATCCAAACGTTCTTGTCGATGTTGGCGTGGATGAAGATCCCATTCATCGGGTGGTTCACCACGAGATTCCGGGCTGCAGTCGAGTGCTCCGACCCGGTGAGCATGATCCCGTTGCCTTGAGCGATCCACTGCGCCGACTTGTAGGGGAACTCGCCGGTGCCGTTGTCATGAACGAGGTTGCCGACGATCGTGACGTTCTCGACCGGGGGCAAAAGCTCGCCGTCCCAGGAGTTGGGGGCGATTCCTGCCCCGTTGTACCGGAACACATTATTGACGAGATACAACTCAGTCGAGGCGTTCGAACCCGAGTATCCGAGGCCGCTGTACTCCCCAACAGAGTCGGTGATGACTGCATCACATGGGTCGCACTGCCCGATGTAGAAGGCAGCGTCCGGCGAACCGGTCGCGTAGGATTGCTCGAACAGACCATCGCCGGAGTCAAAGGCATAGATCCCGTAGTCGCCGTTGTTGATCGCGGTCAGGTACGAGCCCCGGTACCCGCGAACACCGGTCCAGAAGAAGCCGTTGACCCGGTGATTCATTGCTGTGATGTTCTCGACCACCACACCATCGGCAAATAGCACCTCGACTCCGTTCGCCCTCTCAAACTCGCCGTCGATGATCACCTCGTTGCGATCGACGCCACGGATGGTCAAGCCTGGTGTGGCGACGGCGACGCTCTCCCGATAGGTGCCGCGATCGACCAGGACCAGATCGCCGGGCTCTGCCGCGTCGACGGCCGCTTGAATGGTCGGATACTCATCCGGCACATTTCGTGTGGCCCCTGTCCACTCCTCGGGCGCGAGATTCGTGGTGTCACCGGTGGCCGCCGGGGAGGCGTCACCTGGTGGCGGTCCGGCGCAGGCGGCAAGCGCCACCGCAGCAGCAGCCAGGGCCGAGATCCGCACTCTCAAGACTCAGGCTCTCCCACGATGAGGGTGGCCGCCATACCTGCTCCGGCGGCGTTGCCATGGAACGTGCAGAAGAAGGTCCAGGTCCCGGGCTCGTCGTAGGTGATGACAGCGGAGTCGCCCTCGTACTGTTCCAGGCTGCCGAAGACATCCTCGGTGGTCCAGGACTCGTCCGATGCAACCGCATTGTGCGGGTTGCGTCCGGCACCGTAGTAGTCGACCGAACCGCCCACTGGAATTCTGATCTCCGTGAATTCGAACCGATTGTCGAACATGTTCAGAGTCACATTCTCCCCTTCGAGCACCACCGACGCGCCTCCACCCCCGCACGAGACGAGGCCTAGAGCGCCGGCCAATGCCAGCGCCAACCAACGTCGTTTCAACCCTCGCTACTCCGACTGAAGAGGCCTTTGAACCAACTCCACAGCGAGACGAAGAACAGTGAGATCCCTTTTACTTCCTCGGCGCGGATCTCGTCGGCCGCTTCCTCGGAGCCGGCACCGAGCTTGGCCTCCAGGCATTCGACGAAGTCACTTATGAGGCGCTTCGAGATCTCATTGATCAGCCCGGTGCGACCGAACTGAGCGGCCGGGCCGGAGAGGGTGATATCTGCATCGATGTCGACCGTCGAACCGGTGCCGGCAGGGACGATCGCGTACTTCAGCTTCACCTGGCCCCGTGACCCTCCACGCTTGTCGACGCCTTTGCCTTCGATCGTTGCGGTCTTGGTCGCAGGGTCGGGGGTGACGATCGCCTGGCCCTCGAAAGCTGCGGTCATCGGACCCAGCTTCACCGACAGTTGGCCGTTGTAGCTGCCGTCGTCTTCAACGTCTTTCAATTCGGCACCGGGCAAACACTGGGCTACGGCCGGGACGTCCTGGAAGAACTGCCAAACGGTATCCGGATCGCCGGCAACCTCAAACTGCTGTGAAATTTTCATCGACACCCAGGTTAGTGGCGGCACCTGCGGCGGCGAGTCCGCCACCCGGTGGGAATCAGTGCGCCGTATCGCCGCCAAGGAGGGCACAAGCGTGGGGCAGTAGTTCAAGGATTGCCTCGAGGCTCTCGGAGGCACCCTTCGGTGATCCGGGGAGGTTCACGATCAGGGTCTTGCCCCGGGAACCAACGCGGAGTCTGGAGAGGGCGGCCATCGGGGTTGACTCCAGGCCCCTGGCGATCATCAGTTGAGCAAGGCCGGGAGCCTCCCTATCGATGACCGAGAGGGTCGCCTCGGGGGTTACGTCGCGCGGGCCGAGCCCTGTTCCCCCGGTGGTGACCACGACATTGAAACTCTCGCACGCTGCAATCAGAATCGCTGCGATCTCGTCTGCCTCATCGGCGACTACCTGACGCTCGACTACGAATCCGGCTCCTGTGAGGATCGCTTCGACAACATCGCCGGACCCATCCTCCCTGACTCCCGCAGCGACACCGTCGCTGACGGTCAGGACTGTGGCGTTCAGCCCCACTGGGTCGGGTTCAGCGACACGCCGTTCTGCAAAAGCACCATGAAGACGACGAGGATCACGATGAGAGTCACGGCAAGCCCGTAGGGCCACCCGTAGGTCCGGGGGTCTTCAGGGCCCTGGACACTCTTGGTCCCGGGAGCGGCGGCAAGCGTCAACAGGAACATAACCGCTGTGAGGGGAAGCGCTGGGACTACTCCACTGCCTGCGTCAGGAGTGAAGAAGGGGATCGCAGCGAACACCGAGATGGCAGCAGGGACGAAGACCAACCAGAGGGCGAACATGAGGCGCTTGCGAGAAGTCGAAATGTGGCTGCGGTGGGGAGCAAAGGCGAGGAACGCCGCCGCCGCCCCGAGGCCTACGAGCACCAACCCGACGCCTCCAGCTACCGAAAGCACTGTGTCGAGGCCGGGCGGGGCGTCAAAGGTCGCATAAGCGCGTGCCAGTTGGCTGTCGGCGTCTATCGAAAGGAAAAGCGCATCGGTGAGAGCCTGTCTCAGCAGATGGACTGTGACCCAGAGATACGCGAGGCGGGACAGGTCCTGGCCACGCTGGGAGGGATAAGACAGCAGAAGGATCAAACCGAGAACGAAGCAAAGGGCAAACCCTCCCGCGTAAGCGATGTCGCTGGCACCTGTGAACTCGGCGCGATTGTTGTAGAGGACCGCATCGCCTCCGAGGAACTCCGCAAGCAAGCCGTCGCCCAGGCTGTCGATGAACTGGGCGAATATCAGCCCGAAAGTCGCGCTCAAGGCGGAGGCAACTACAAGGGGCAGGCCAATCATCTTGACCGCGCCGGTGGTGCTGCCTCTATCGACCGAAATGTCAGTGCTCACAGAGTCACCAGCCTAAACCAGAAACCTCGAGGGAACCGCTACGGCGCGACCAACAGATGGAGGCGATCCCGACCCCGATATCGGCTTTGAGTGCTGTCAGGGGATAAATAGTCCCCGACCATGGAAACAAGCGAACCATACTGAGTCTATGCATCGGAGCATTGGCGACCTCACTGAAGGATTAGAAAACCTGCTCGACTCCCCTTCATCAAAGGGTGTCGTTGAGATGATCGCTGCCCGACCGAGGGAGGATCAACGCGAATTGCTGACAACGGGCGAACTCGACACCGAGATGGGCCTGGTTGGGGATAGCTGGAAGGCGCGTGGAGCCGGCCACACCGAGGACGGAACTGCCGACAACAAGGCGCAACTCACGCTGATGAACTCGAGGGTGATCGACCTCGTGGCCGGAGGGAGGGATCGCTGGGCGCTGGCTGGAGACCAGTTCTACGTCGATCTGGATCTGTCAAAAGAGAATCTCCCGCCCGGCACCAGGCTCCAGATCGGGAACGCTGTTATCGAAGTCTCCGACACGCCACATACCGGGTGCAAGAAGTTTGCGTCCAGGTTCGGCGCGGAGGCGCTGCGTTTCGTCAACACCGGGGTCGGACGGGATGCCCGGTTCCGGGGAGTCAACACGTTTGTCGTGCAGAGCGGCGAAGTCAGCATCGGTGATAGCGTTCTCAAGCTCGCCGAACCCGATCTGTGAATTCATCCTCACCAATACTCTCCGTAATCTTCGACTGCGACGGCGTCCTCGTCGACTCCGAGGAGATCGCCAACCGGGCCCTCGCCGGCCTGCTCACCGAGGCCGGGGTCCCGACCAACTACGACGAAGCCGTCGATATCTTCCGCGGTCGCTCCATGGACGCAGTCCTCGATACCGCTGTCGAGATGTTGGGTGGGCCGATGCCATTCGATCTTTCGGCCCGCTACTACGAGACGATCAAGGAAGTTTTCGAGCTTGAGCTAAAACCCATCCCCGGTGTGATTGCGGCATTGGAGCGGATCGATCTTCCCAACTGTGTCGCCTCGAATGGGCCGCTGCACAAGATGGAGCTCACCCTCCGCCTCACCGGGATGTGGGAACGCTTCGAGGGCCGGGTCTTCAGCGCCGATGAAGTTGCCGCCGGTAAGCCCGCTCCCGACCTCTTCATTCACGCCGCCAGGGAAATGGGCTTCGACCCGTCAACCACGGCAGTCGTCGAAGACAGCACGCTCGGCGTCGAAGCAGCCCGGGCAGCCGGGATGCGGGTATTCGCTTATGCAAGCCACACTGCCCCCGAGGAACTGGCTGCGCTTGGTGGCCACCCGTTCAAAGACATGGCCGAACTGCCCGACTTGTTGCTCAGGCCAGAATAAGCGTCCCCAGAGTCCACAACACGAACAGGCTGATCGACACAACGAGAAGGGGCCCGGTCCGCTTCCAGTTGACCCCGCCCCAGATCCCCGCGCCCATCACCGCAGCAAACATCGTCACAGTCCAGAGAACCGGCACCAGTCCGGCAACAGCAGCTCCGACGGTCAAGACCAGCACAACGAGCAGAAATCCTGCAGAGACCAGGGCATAGAGGACCTGGCGCGGTGTCGGCTCGGCGGTCACGGCAATCCCGCACGTTCGGCTACGGTGCGAAACCATTCAGCGAGATCGTCGATCTGCACATGAGCGTTGAGCCCGCTTGGATTGGGCAGCACCCACCACTCCGAATCGCCTTTGGACTCCTGACGACCCATCACCGCCGACTTGCAGTCGAATGCAATCCGATATGCCGTCACCCCGGCAACAGCCACCACAACGGGCCGTACGTCAGCAATGAGACCGACCAGACGCTCCCCGCCGGCCCGGAGCTCCTCAGCGGTCAGCTCGCTCGCCCGGACCGTCGCCCGTTGCACCAGGTTCGATATCCCCATCCCGGCGCCGACAAAGACAGCGCGCTGCTCGTCGGACATTCCAAGGTCGGTGTCGATTTCGAAATCGATGAGACCGGCACGTCGCAGAGCGGGATAGAAACGGTTGGACGGGTGGCAGAAATGTGTCCTGGTCGCTGCAGTCCACAGGCCGGGGTTGATACCGACAAACAAGAGTCTGGTGTTTTCACCGACCAGGTCGGGGACGCTCTGATCGCGAAAGGATTCGAGTTCTTCCCTGGTGAAACCCATGTGTCGAACGGTAGAAGGCTGATCGACGTAGGCCGATCCGGCGGGATTGCCTACTTTTTCTGGCTCTCGTAGTAGGGGTCGTCGCCCGAGGCGTGGTCGGTGACATCGACGACCTGGGTCAGTTCGTCGATCGACTCGAGGAGGATTCGCTCGATACCCTGCTTCAGGGTCACCTGGGCGAGACCGCAGCCCTGGCAGCCGCCAAAAAGTCGAAGGTAGGCGATGGTTCCATCTACGGAAACGAGCTCTGCGCCACCACCGTGGGACGCAATCGCTGGGTTCACCTGCTCGGTTATCACCTGTTGCACCTGGTCGACCAGAGGGCCTTCCAGGTCGCCGGCAGGTGCAGACATCGCCGGTGTATCCGGAGAGTTTGGATTGTTCATGACCAGTCCCTGGTCGGTCAGCTCCAGGGCGGCGCCGTCCAGCTTTTCCCGATCGTCACCCGGGTAGATGACGGCAAGGCCGTCATGGCGCTCCTCAACCCAACCGTCCTTCTTGTCGGCGAGGGCAACAAAGGCCAGCTCGTATGAGAATTGCGGCCCGCGAAACCCCGTCACCTCGATGGAAAGGGCGAACTCGCCATCGCCAGGCTCCTGGTCGCGGAGCTGGCGGATCATGTCGAGGGCGTCGGCGGCGACGCTGAGGATGTTGGTTTCAGACATGCACGCACAATTGTAGTGGCTCTTTAGAGTCAACAAGGATGACACGCATTGTGGTGATCCTCCCTTCCAGCACGTATCGGGCTGGTGAGTTCGTCAGGGCCGGCGCCGAGCTCGGTGTCGAGCTGATCGTTGCTTCCGAAGGCGCCCCACCAATCGAAATGGGCGATCGCTACTTGCAGATCGACTGTTCCGATGTCGACGCCGCTGCTGCCCGAATCGTCGCCCTGGGTGATAGTTCCCCCATCGATGGGATCGTTGCAGCCGACGACATGGGTGTTGTCGTAGCCGCGGTCGCCGGCCAGAAGCTCGGCTTGCCGTCAAACGACCCCGATGCCGCTCGGGCCACCCGGGACAAGGCAATGATGCGCCGCCGACTGGAGTCGGGCGAGGTTCCCCAACCGCTATGGGCATCGGTGAGCCCTTCGGATGATGCGGGGACCGTCGCCGGGTCGATCGGCTTCCCACTGGTGATCAAACCTCTTGCGCTCTCGGCGGGACAGGGCGTGATCCGTGTCGATCGGCCCGAAGACCTCGCCGATTCTGCTGAGAGGGCCAGGACGATAATCCGTTCGGCCGGTCAGCTGGACGAGACGCTACTTTTCGAGACTTTCATGGAAGGAAGCGAGGTTGCCGTCGAAGGTCTTGTTGCAGCCGGGCAGCTGTTTCCCCTGGCCATTTTCGACAAGCCCGGGGAATCGGCCGGCACGGGTTTCGAAGAGACGATCCTGATCACCCCGTCACGTCATGAGCCAACCGTGCAAACCGAGATCCTCCGTGTAGCCGCACAAGCCGTCCGGTCTCTTGGCATCGGTCAAGGCCCGGTGCACATCGAGCTCATTGTCTCTAGCGAGAAAGTGCGCGTCATCGAGGTGGCGGGCCGGTCGATCGGTGGGCTCTGTTCCCGCAGCCTCAGCTTCGGGCTGATGGATACCTCTCTCGAGTCGTTGATCCTCCGCAATGCGATCGGCCGCGACAAGCCAGAACTACGCCGTTCGCCCAAAGCGAGTGGTGTGTTGATGCTGCCAATACCGGCTGCAGGGACCTTGGTCGGCTTCGAAGGGCTGGACGCGGTGCGGGGCCAGGAAGCGATAACTGGTGTCGAGATCAGTGCACGACCCGGTGACGTGGTGGCGCCACCGCCAACGGGCGGACGTTACGTAGGGTTCGTTTTCGCCGAGGCGGAAACCCCCGAAGCAGTGGAAATGGCGCTGAGGAAAGCAATGGGCACTATCAGGGTGATGATCGAGTGAGATCACTGGAAACTCAAAAATCGCCTACCCCGCCAGGGTCGGCAACCCTAAAGTTTAACTTGAGGGTTATCTCTTACGCGCAAGATCGCGCGTAAGACGATTTTGTCATTCACATGAGCACGATCATTATCTTTGCCGGCGGCGCCAAAGTCCCTCTATCGACTGTCGACGAGCTCCCCGTACCCGATCTGGTCATCGCTGCCGACTCGGGTTATCTGACCGCTGAGACACTGGGCTATGAGGTCGACACCCTGATCGGGGATATGGATTCGGTCGGCTCCCTCGAAGACATTCCCACTGTTACCAACATCGTCCGCTTCCCCGCTGACAAGGACGCGACGGATCTGGAGCTGGCGTTCGAGTTGGCCGTTCGCGAACAACCGCAACGCATCGTCCTAGTCGGAGCGGAAGGGGGGCGATTCGATCACGAGATGAGTGCGGTCGCAATGATCTGTTCCGACCGGTGGGCACACGTGCCAGAAATCGACTGGGTGCGGAGCGACTCGATGTCCCACGTGATCCGGGCGGGTCGCCGGCTGCAGGGCGACCCCGGCGATGTGTTCTCGCTGATCCCGGTCGGGGGCGACGCAACCGGGGTGACAACCACGGGACTGCAATGGGAACTGAGCGGAGATACTCTCGACGCCGGGTCGAGCCGCGGGGTCAGCAACATCCTGCTCCAGAACGAAATACTGGTTCGGGTTGCCGACGGGGTTGTACTCGGAGTGTTCCCCTCTGGCCCCGACAGCTGATCAGAGACCGACGAGCACCGACGGGTCCAACTTCACGAACCCGGCGAGGTACTCTCGGCGCTCGTCGCGCAGTCGTTCAACGACTGCACGATGCTCACTCCTCCGCCCCTGGCGCCGGTACATTTCGGCAGGATTGAGCAGATCGGTGTCGTCCACACCGGGGACGCTGGAGGCGATGTCGTAGCCAAAGTCGGGGTCGGTCTCCCACACGATCGTGCCTTCGACGATTCCCTGCACGATGGCCGAGGAGTCGGCGATTGTGACCTTCTTGGAGTCGTCCCCATTTCCCCCCACACGCCCCGTGTTGAGGACGTAGGCCTCGAGATCGGGCATCGAAGCAGCAAGTTCGATCAGCCGGTTCCCCTGGAGTGCGTCGTCGTCGAAGAAGAACGGGTTGGTACCGGGGACACGGAGGCTCTTCCCGGCTTCGGCGGCGCCGCCTGCCGAGGTCCCTTTGGTCTCGCCGAGCATGAAATAGGCAGGTACCTGGGATGATTTCAGGCGGGCGACGGCCGGAATAACGTGGTCCGAACGGTTGAGGATGAGCAGATAGATGGCATTCGGAACGTTGCTGGGGTCGCGATGGCGGATATTCGCCAGAGGGAAGGTGGAACGTCCGTTGGCGGTGTAGGAGGTGTCGAAGAAGTCGACTTTCCCGTCTTCGCCAACCGCGACGTTCTCCAGCCATGCATCGGGGCGGGTTGTGCCCCCGTAGATAGTTGGCTCGTCGTCAGGGTCGAGCCCGAAGGTCTTAGCGAAGCACCCGGCCTCGGTTGTGTGCACTGCTCCTCCAGGCATGAGGGCAACGAAATCGTCTTGAACCGGCAACGAACCTGCCTGTTGGCGGAAGGTGGTTGTGGTCTTGCCTGTCCCGGAGAGGCCAATTATCAACATCGATTCCTCGGCACCGCTCCTCGTCGCCACCGCCGGGTAAACCTTCAGGCCGGCATGGAGGGCCAGGCCCCCGCGGTCGTAGACGAGTCGATTCCACATCCGGAGGCCCCCCATCTTCGACTCCCCGAAGTAGTCGGAGCCGAAGACCCGAGTCGTCCAATTGTCCAGGTCGACGATTATGAGACGGTCGTCGGGTTTGCCCGGAGCCGGCAGCCCCGGCGTGTAGATCACTGTGAACTCCGGAACCCAGTCGTCGTCGGCAGGAAAGTAGAGCTGGCTTTGCATCGCAGCGATGTTGGGCTGGTCGGCTTCGATGAACATCTGACACGCTGTCCGGAAGTCCGGATCGGGGCCGATATAACCCTCGGTGAGGATCATTTCGCGGTCGGCAATGTATTCGTCCTGGTTTCTCGCCCACACTTCCGCCTCGGCGCGGGAGATTCGGTTCTGGTGGATCTCGTCGTCGGACACAAAGAAAGTCGAGTTCTTCAGGCGTGCAGTTACATCCGCTTGATAGTTGAGATTTCCGAACTCGGTCTCGGTCAGTCGCGGCATCCTCTCCATCGCGAGTGCGCGCAGCCGATCGTTGTTCGGGGACCGCTCGACAGATCGCGCAGAAGGAAGCTTGGACATAGGGGTTGAATCTCCCGGACTTGGTGAGTTCGTCACCAGGTTACCCCTGTAAGGAGGGACTAAACCAGTTGGGACGGCATTTCGGCACCGGTGAGGGCGGCAATCAGGTTGTCAACCGCGCGTTCTGCCATCCGATACCGGGATCGGGTCGAGGCGCTGGCGATGTGGGGCACGACCAGGCAATTGGGGAGCGCCACGAGCGGGTGATCCGCGGGGAGGGGCTCGGGATCGGTCACATCGAGACCGGCCCCGAAGATCTCGCCCTCTTCGAGGGCGTGCACGAGAGCGGTCGGATCGACGATCGGGCCCCGGGCAACGTTTACAAGTGTGGCCGTCGCTTTCATCAGCCCGAATGCCCGTGCGTCGAACATCCCGCGGGTCTCCCGGTTGAGCGGGACCGTGATCACAACGTGGTCACTGAGACGGAGCAATTCGTCGAAGTCGACATGGCGCCCCACGTGGCCGCTCTCCCGCGGGCTCGCGTACATGATTTCCATCCCGAACCCCGAGCCACGGTCGGCGACCGCTCTCCCGACCCGCCCCATCCCGACAACTCCGAGCGTGCTGTTGTGCACGTCTAGACCGAGCAGGTGCCACGGGTCCCAGGTTCCCCAACGCCCGGAACGCACCTCATCTGCCCCCTCAGGAAGCCTGCGGGCAACGGCGAGAAGGAGAGCGAATGCATGATCGGCGACGGTTCCAGTGAGAACGTCAGGTGTATGCCCGACCATTACCCCACGCTCCCGGCATGCCCCGACATCGATGTTGTCCACGCCAACTGCCATCTGAGACACGACCTTGAGCCGGGAAGCGGCATCGAGAAGGTCAGCGTCGATACGGTCGGTGAGCATGCTGAAAAGGCCGTCGATCCCGACCACCCGTTCCATCAACTCCTTGCGGGGAACCGGAGAATTCCCTTCCCAAACCCCGACGTCGGCAATCTCCCTGATCCGCTCGATGTGGCTGTCGGGGATGGTTCGAGTCACGTAGACCTGCATGTTCAGAGGGTAGAAGCCGCTGCCGATACCATGGAGGTATGCGCACCTTCGTTTCCACTATGGCTGCCCTGGCGCTGCTCGTATCCGCATGCGGGGTGGAAGCGTTGGAGACAACAACCACCACGATGCCCACGACTACCACAACTCTGGAGTCGACGACAACAGTTCCCACGGAGGTACAGGCAACCTTTCCGGGCATAGATACCTCACAAGTCCTTGAAGACACTGCTCTCGTGGGCATGGCCAAGGGCGAACTCGATGTGTACCAGACTCCGGAGGACGTCGAACCGATGCTGGTACTGCCGGCGACCACGATCCTGTCGACCGTGACCGTGGTGACGCTTGTCGAGGGACCGATCGACGGATGGGCACGAGTCATGCTGCCGATCCGGCCCAACGGCTCACAAGGATGGGTCAAGACGTCCGATGTCGATATATATGTCGTAGAAGGCCGACTCCTCGTCGATCTGTCGGAGAAGACGCTGACCTACTACCGCGGTGGCGAGGTTGTGCTCGCTTCGACTGTCGCAGTGGGGACGGGGCGCAACCCCACCCCGACCGGCAATTTCTTCGTTACGGACAATGTCACAATGGCCGATCCGAACAGTGTCTGGGGCCCCCACGCCCTCGGCTTGTCAGGGAGAAGCGACACAATCACCGAGTACAACGGTGGCGATGGGATCATCGGCATCCACGGGACAAACCGGCCCGACTCGATCGGCGAGGCGGCATCACTGGGTTGTGTCCGACTCCCGAACGATGTGATAACAGCCATCCACCAGATGGTTTCGATCGGAACACCGGTCGAAATCAGGGCCTGAGCCCCACCAGGCCATTGCTGAGCACCGCCTCCCCGCGCTCGGCGCTGACGGATTCGAGGGCAACACCCTCCTCGGTCTCCCAGATCCGGGTGACAACAGTCTCTCCGGGATAGACCGAGCCGGAGAACCGGGCCTTGTATCTACTCACCCGGGAAGGCTCGCCACCGAGAGCGGAACCAACCACAGCTTTGAGCGCGATTCCGTAGGTGCATAGGCCATGGAGAATCGGTCGCTCGAAACCCGCGAACAACGCAAAACCTGGATCGGCGTGGAGGGGGTTGAGATCACCCGATGACATCCGGTAGAGGAGTGCCTGTTGCGGCATGGTCGGGCTCTCCACAATGTGATCCGGCTCCCGGTCCGGGACTGTGCCTACCGCCGCCGGCCCGCTATCGCCTCCAAAACCCCCCTCACCCCTGACAAAGATCGATGATCTGTTGGTGAACATCGGCTCGCCCGTCTTCTCGTCGGTCGACACGATCTCCATGACGATCAATGCGCCCTTGCGCTTGTCGAAGATGTCGACGACGCGGCCCTCCTGGCTGACCTTCCCGCTGGTGGGAATGGGTCTGTGGATCTCGATCTCCTGTTCACCATGCAAGATCGAAGCGAGATTGATGTCGATTCCGTCGACGGTTGTCATGCTCATCATCGTTCCAAACGGCGGAATGGTCCCGAAGCTGGGCAGGACGTGGAGGTCTCCCTCATAGGCGTAGCGGAGCTCGTCCTCGTCAGTCGGCGGGTTCCCTGCTCCAATGGCGAGGTGATAGAGGATCACATCGCGGTCTGACCAGCCGTAGGTGTTCGGAGCGAAAGTGGAGCCGACTGCCTTGTCGACATCGATGGGCACGGGTTCAGCCTCCGGCGAGCTGAGCCAGCATCATCAGCTCGTCGTTGTTGTTCATCGGGATCTCGAACTCGGTGATGTCCCGCACCGTTTCCATGTTGTCGGCGAGTTCCTCGACCGAGGGCACCTTGCCCTGGCCGGCGAACCAGCCATTGTTGGTACCGATGAATATCCGGGCGTAACGCCCTCCACCTACCGAGAACACCTGGTGGGTGAATTCGTTTGCCTCCGAGCACAGGTAGACCACCATCGGGGTCACCTGGTCGGGGTCGAACATCTCGGCGAAGGGGCCGAGCAAGTCTTCGGTCATGCGTGTCTTCGCCGTGGGGGCGATTGCGTTCGACTTGATCCCGTACTTCTCGCCTTCTATCGCAAGGACGTTGGAGAGCCCGACGAGCCCTGCTTTGGCCGCCCCGTAATTGGCCTGTCCGAAGTTCCCGAAGATGCCCGAGGCCGAACTGGTGTGGAGGAAACGGCCATACCCGCCCTCCTTCATCACCTTGAAGGCGGGGTGTGAGACATAGAAAGCGCCCTTCAGATGGACATCGAGGACCGCGTCGACTTCATCGAGGGTCATGTTCGCAAAAGACCTGTCCCGCAGGATGCCGGCATTGTTGACGACGATGTCGACTTTGCCGAACGCGTCGACCGCGGTCTGAATGACCGCCCCTCCCCCATCTCTGCTCGAGACCGAGTCGTAACTGGCCACTGCCTCTCCCCCGGCCGCCTCGATCTCCTCCACAACGACGTCCGCTGCCTGCCGCGACGCCCCACTGCCGTCGACAGCGCCACCGAGGTCATTGACTACGACCCGCGCTCCGCGCCTGGCGAGTTCCAGGGCATACCCCCGGCCCAGCCCACCGCCGGCACCGGTGATCACAGCAACGCGTCCGTCAAAGGTAATGGGCTCAGTCATAGAATTTCCTTACGTATATAGCTGTCCTCCCGCTTGCGGGAGCACGGTTCGCGAAGCTGGTCCCCCTGAGACGAAGTCGAATGAGGGAAAGGTTCCTGGGCCCATTGTCCTCCCGCTTGCGGGAGGAAGGTCCCTGCGCCCGACGAAGGAGGGCGGAGGTAGGAGGGAGAGGTCCCCTCGGGCTGGGAGCCTGAGCGTCTTTGGTGAGAACGCCCCACCCTCCCCGGCTCCTTCGTCGCCGGTACTCCCTCCGCAAGCGGAGGGAGAGATGAGCTTGTCGCCGGTACTCCCTCCGCAAGCGGAGGGAGAGATGAGCTTGTCGCCGGTACTCCCTCCGCAAGCGGAGGGAGAGATGAGCTTGTCGCCGGTACTCCCTCCGTGTGCGGAGGGAGAGATGAGCTGTCCCCGGTCCACACAGTGTGCGGAGGGAGAGTGGCGAGCAGGAGGACAGTTTGGTGCGCTCGCATCACAGGCCCAGCGATCTTCCGATGATCTCTTTCATAATCTCGGTGGTCCCGCCGTAGATGGTCTGGACCCTGGCGTCACGGTAGGCGCGGGCAATCGGGTACTCCTCCATGTAGCCCCACCCCCCGAAGAACTGGAGGCAACGGTCGATCACCCTCTTCTCCAACTCGGTGATCCACCATTTCGCCTTCGCTGCCTCATCGGCATTCAGCTCACCCTCGTTGTGGTCGAGGATCTGCCGGTCGACATAGACGCGGGCGATGTCCAACTCGGTCCGCATCTCCGCCATGGAGTGTTTGATGGTCTGGAAGCTGCCCACCGGCTGGCCAAAGGCCTTCCGCTCTTGGATGTAGTCCAGGGTCCAACCGAAGGCTGCCTCGGCGTGCGCCAGGGACCCGACGGCGAGGGAGAGACGCTCCTGGGGGAGGTTATCCACGAGATGGACAAAGCCACGGCCCTCCTCACCGAGAAGGTTTCCCACCGGTACCCGTACGTCCTCGAAGAAGAGCTCGGCTGTGTCCTGGGCGTGCAGGCCGATCTTCTCCAGATTCCTGCCCCTGGTGAAGCCATCCATCCCGTCTTCGATCACCAGCAGACTCATCCCGGCGTGGCTCAACGATGGATCGGTCTTGACTGCCGTTATCACCAGGTCGGAGTTGATCCCGTTGGTGATGAAGGTCTTCGAGCCGTTGACGACGTAGTTGTCGCCGTCGCGAAACGCAGTCGTCCCGATTCCGGCAAGGTCGGAGCCGGCACCGGGCTCGGTCATGGCTATTGCCGCCATCAGGTCCCCCGAAGCCATCCCCGGAAGCCACCGTTGCTTCTGCTCCTCGGTGCCGAGCCTGATGAAATAAGGGAGGCAGACGTCGTTATGGAGAGTGATGCACATCCCGGAGGCAAACGCTCCGCCCCGCCCCAATTCCTCGACGACAACGGTGTTGAATCGGAAGTCTGAGTTTCCCCCGCCCCCGTGTTGCTCGGGTATCGCGATACCAAGGATCCCGGCCTGTCCCGCCTTGTGGAACATCTCCTTGTCGACGATCCCGGCAGCTTCCCAGCTGTCTACGTTCGGAGTTACCTCCCTGGCCACAAACTCCCGCACCGACTGCCGGAAGAGCTCATGGTCAGGTTCGAATAGTCGACGATCCACAGGCCCGGATCACACGCCCGTGTAGAGATTCTCGATCTCGTCGGCGTACTTCTCGATGACGACCCGGCGCTTCAGCTTCAACGACGGTGTCACTTCGCCGGACTCCGGAGTCCACTCATCGCCGACCACGATCCATTTCTTGATCTGCTCGACCGAGGCCACGGACTCATTCGCCGACTCGACCGCTCCTTTGATCTCCTCCTGCACCTCGGGGAGTTGGGCGAACGATGCCAGGTCGTGGTACGGCAATCCACGTGACTCAGCCCACAACGGTGCTTCTTCATGGTCGATCGCGATGACCATGGTGAGAAACTTCCTCCCGTCGCCGACCATGCATGCCTTGGAGACCAGCGGGTGGTTTCCGAGCAGCGTCTCCAGCTTGGCCGGGGCGATGTTCTTCCCCGCGGCGTTGATGATGATCTCCTTCTTACGACCGACGATCCAGAGGAAGCCATCGTCGTCGATCCGGCCCAAGTCACCGGTGTGCAGCCACCCTTCGGAATCGAAGCTCTCGGCACTTTCCTCGGGCAGTTTGTAGTAGCCGGCTGTGATCACCCCGCCGCCGATCACGATTTCGCTGTCTTCATCGAGCCGAACCGAGACTCCGGGCAGCGGCTTGCCGACCGAACCGACCTTCGCCGCACCGGGGAGGTTTGTCGTTGCCGGGCCGGTCGTCTCCGAGAGCCCGTAGAGCTCGAAAAGCGGAATGCCGATGGTGTTGAAGAAACGAATCAGGTCGGGGTTGATCGGGGCAGCAGCTGTGATGGCGATCTCCACCTGGTCCATTCCCAGCCCTTCACGTACCTTGGACAGGGCGATCTTGTCGAGGACCCCGGCGAGGAAGCCTCCGGAGCCGCCATTCTCCTCGGCTTCGACTCGGGCCCGGTTGGTCTCCAGCGCTTTGTTGAGGAGCAGCCCTTTGACGCCCGTTGCATCTTCGAAGCGGGCCATGAGCCTGGAGTGGAACTTCTCGTAGACCCGGGGCACAGCCACGAACAACGTGGGACGTGCCTCCACGATGTAATCGAGGACGCCGGCGAGGTTCGGACAGAACCAGACTTCCCCGGCGAGGTAGGTGCCCAGGTAGTGGGTGGCAAGCCGCTCGGCGATGTGTGCAAGTGGCAGGTAGGAGACCATCCGGGCGCCGAGTTTCAGGTTGGCGCCACGCCGGAGCGATTCGACTGTCCACACCACGTTGCGCTGGCTGATCATCACGCCCTTGGGCGTGCCGGTCGTGCCTGAGGTGTAGATGAGGGTGGCCAGAGTGTCAGGTGTGATCGAATCGATCGCCCGGTTGACTATTTCAGGGTCTTCCTGGAGTTTTTGGGTTCCCCTCGCCAGCATCTCGTCCCACGACAGCACCCAATCGGCGGTGTCGTAGTTCTCCGCGCCTTCCATCAGAACCACATAACGGAGATTCGGCAGTTCGGAGCGGATCTCCTCCCAACGCTTCATGAACTCAAGGTTCTCCAGAATCGCCACAGTTGCGTTGCAATTGTCGGCGATGTACTGGATCTGGTTTGCGGCAAGAGTGGAGTAGATAGTGACCGGTGTGCCACCGGAGTGAACCACGGCGTAGTCGGCGATCACGTGCTCGGGACGATTGCCGGCCATGATTGCGACGAACTCGCTGCTGGTGACCCCAAGTGAAGCAAGTCCCGCAGCTGCCTGATGCACCACCGAGCGGTACTGGGACCATGTCAGATCCTGGAAGACTCCATTGTCCTTCCAGTGGATAGCGGGCTTGTCGCCGTGGCGGTCCGCATTGCGGTTGAAGTAGTCGACAATCGTCTTGCCCTCAACAACCGCATCGATCTCAGCGCGCTCTGCGAGCACCGCTTCCTGGTTCATATCTCCTCCGTGGTCAGCTGACAGCTCCGTCATCCCGGAGCTTACTGATTCCCGTCTGGCTATAGCCCAGGCCAGCGAGAACTTCATCCGTGTCCTCGCCGGGCACGCAGGGTGGCATTGGGGTGGCGGACGGAGTGCTGGCGAAACGCGGGGCGGGTGCCGGTTGGACCACACCGCCGATTGTGACGAAGGTGCCCCGGGCCTGGACGTGGGGGTCGTCAGGAGCCGCCAAAAGCGACCGCACCGGGGCGACGCATCCATCACTTCCGGCGAACACATCGATCCAATGAGCCTGGGTATTTGCCAGGAACGCTGCGGACAACATCTCCCGCAGCTCCGGCCAGCGTTCCCGGTCCAGCTGGTGGGGAACTTCGGTGAGGCCGAGCCGCTCCACGAGAACGGCGAAGAAGGCCGGTTCGAGGGCGCCAACGGCCATGTGTCGCTTGTCGGCAGTCGCATAGACCGCATAGAAAGGCGCACCCCCGTCGAGGAAGTTGGATTCCCGCTCGTCGGACCACCCCCCGCCTGCCATCAGTCCATGGATCCAGGTGCTGAGCAGGGCTGATCCGTCGACCATGGCAGCGTCAACCACCTGGCCGGCACCTGACTTCCCGACTTCGATGAGAGCAGCCAAGACCCCGACGGCCAGCAGCAATCCCCCGCCGCCGTAGTCTCCAAGGAGGTTGAGAGGAACTATCGGGGTGTCGTGGGGGCCGATGGAGTGCAAAACCCCGGAGATGGCGATGTAGTCGATGTCGTGACCTGCTGTTGCGGCATATGGGCCCTCCTGGCCCCAACCGGTCATTCGGCCGTAGACCAGAGCAGGATTGACCGCGAGACACTCTCCCGGCCCGATTCCGAGCCCCTCGGTGACACCGGGGCGAAATCCCTCGATGAGGGCGTCGGACCGTCTGAGGAGGTCGAGCACGACCTTGCGCCCTTCCGGGTGCTTCAGGTCGACACTGATCGACCGCTTCCCCCGCTGGTGCAGGTCGAACCGCGGTTCGAGCGGTAGCGGTGTGGCGCCGCCTCCGACACGGTCGACCCGGATCACATCAGCCCCGAGGTCGGCGAGGACCATGCCGCAGAAAGGCGCCGGACCCAACCCGGCGAGTTCGACAACGATGATCCCCTCGAGTGGCCCTGGCATCCGGTGAGGCTAACAAAACGGCAAGTCGATCCTTTTGTGCTCGAACCCGAAATCCACAAGTCCTACGAGCCGGTGGCGTCAGCAATCTGTGAGGAAGCCCACTGAGGAGTCTGCGCCGGGGAAGTTGGCGGGTTTTCTGTGTTGCGCACGAAGAACATCTTCAGCTCCCCCTTGCCTTTCACCTCGATACTCCCGCGAGGCGTGAAACTCAGCCGTGATTCGTTCTTGACCAATTCGTAGGTCGCTTCACTTATATTCACCTGCCCGACCTCACCTGAGGACTCCATCCGGGATGCCGTATTCACTGTGTCTCCCCAAATGTCGTACTGGAACTTCTTCACACCGACAATTCCCGCGACTACAGGACCAGTGTGGATGCCGACTCGCATTGCGAATGAGGGCCGTTGTTCTTCGTCGCAGATCTCACGGTGGCGGGCGAGGAACCGTTGCATATCCAAAGCGGCGAGGATCATGTCCTCCGGCTGAGAATCTTGTTCCTGAGGCAGGCCGGAAGCCGCCATGTAGGCATCACCAATTGTCTTGATCTTCTCCAGGTGATAGCTGTCCATGATTGCGTCGAACGCGTAGAAGCACACGTTGAGTTCTGATACCAGAGCCTGCGGCGTCATCCCGGCACTGATCTCGGTGAAGTTCTGGAAATCACTGAAGAGGATCGTGACCGCATCGAACTCGCGAGCCTCAGCGACCCCGGTTGCCTTCAACTCATCGGCGACCTCCGCCGGCAGGATATTCAGCAAGAGGCCCTCGGTCTTCTCCTGTTCCTCCTCTACCTGCCGCAGAGCCCCTTGCGCCGTGTTGTCGAAGTTCCGGACGATGAAGAAGACAATTACGACCATCCCAAGGAGCGCGGCTAGTTCGAAGACCGCGTCGAGACCTGTGTCATACATCGTCGGAAAATCGACACCCGATACTTCCAGCAAACCCAGCGTAAGAATCTCTGATGTTGCCACGAAGAACCAGATGAAACCGGCTCTCTGGTTTATCAACATAACCGCAAGCATCGGCACGATTGGGATGTACGTTGCGGTTATCGATTGGCTGATGCCTCCGCTGAGGGCGGTCACCACGACCGTGTCGATGAATATTGCACCGATATAGAGGTTGGCAATGAACTCTCGGTTGGCGCCAGCCCGAAGGACGAAGGGCAAGACAAACATGAGGGCGCTGCTCGCGGCCATGGCAAACACGCCTGGCGCGAAACCGACGAGCCAGGAGATCACGAAGAAGACAAAGGCCAGGAAGCTCGTCAGGAAGCAGACAAAGACAAGGATTCTGTGTTTTTTCAGGCCGTCAGCCGAACGTTGCCACTCTTTGGGCAGAAAATAGTCGGTCCAGGGAGCGTCAGCCTCTTGCATATGCAAGTTGAATCCCTGGCTTCACGTTGTAGAGCAAGTAGATGTAATACATGTCCAGGAGGGATGTCCCGACATACAGACTGGTCAGCACATCGTTTTCTGGATACTTCGTAAAGAACATCACAGCGATAATCCCTGTCCCTAAGAATTTGCACCAACCGATGATGGGAGAATTCGTCGACTTCCCGGGCACAAACGCCATGAAGATGAATGCAGCGCTCATCACGAGATTGATCATGAACGAGTTGAGAGGGGCCATCGGGACGTCGTACCCGAGGATAAAAAAGTACTGGATCACGAATACCAACGGCATCCAAAACGCCAACAGCATTGGAAGACGCTTTCTCAGGTACGGATTGGCCACCTGCTTTCGGCCGTGCCTGAACATCCCGAAGACGATGAATAAATCGAGCACCAGCCATGCCCAATAGGCCAGGACCAAGGCCAGACCCATGTCCGGGACGAAGAAGAATGCTGTCGTTATCTCACAGCCGAAGTTAAGCGTCACGGCAATAATCGGAATATCCAGTTCTTTGAACCTGATCAGGCTGTGGATTGTCATCAGGTAGACGACCACCCAAAGCAACGCCCCGATCGTGAAAAGCGTGATCTGGAGCGGCGTGTAGACGCCGGTGTCAAACCAGGGGTGTTCGGGCTCGGCGATGTATTCCCAAATGGTCACGCTGGGCTCACCTCTTGATGCGTTTGGAGTCGATGAAGGCTCGCACCGCGAACACCGCAGCGAACGCGAGACTCCACGGCACCATGAGAATTCTCATCCACAAGGGCAGCTCTTGGCTCCACGGGAGGCCAAAATCGAAACGGCGCTGATCTATCCATTTGAGAGGAGCGAAAAAGAGAGGCTCGTCAAACGGCCATACCTCGCACAGCCGGGCCTTTGACCCCGAGGCTACGATTATCCCGTTGACTGCCCGTCGTGCAGCCTCATTTGCTCCCTCCATCGTCGCCAGGTCGGTGTAGGTGCGGACATAGTCACTGGCCAGGAAGAAATTGGGGATCCTCGTGACGGCTTCGGGGCGCAGGGCCCAACTGTTGACCGTATTGACGAGCAACGGCTCATAATCCTGGTCGTGCCGCTCAGACGGGTTCCATTGAATGTCGCGATCCAGGTACCAGTGCTCAATCATTCCCTCGTGGAGAAGGGCCTCCCCGTCGACGTTGAGACTCTTCTCCAGCTGGGCCCAAACCTTCTCTTTCACCTCAACGGCGGTGCAATCATCGGCGAGCTTTCCCTCGTACTCCGTATGCAGCCAATCGCTGATGTCGACGCTGAGGATCCCTTTGACCTTGCCGTTGAATCGGTCGGACAGGTCGTAACCGCTCCAGAATTGCAATTGCGATATCCCAGTCAAGGCCCACTCGCTGTCACTGAAGACGATGTGGCCTTTGGCGATCGACGGGTCCTCGTTTAGATAGAACTGCATTCCGTTCATCCAACTGACAGACACGGCAAGTTTCTCGATATCCCCAAGAGTCGCATCTGCCTTGACCATGTCCGGCGTCACCAACTCAGCGGCTCTTTCCACCGGAGTGGCGAGAATGAAGTGGTCGGCGGTTACCTGCCAACCAGCACCGCCTTCTCCGGTAACGCTGACGTGGGAAACACGACCGTCTTCCATCGCAATTCCTGTAACCCGCGCGCCGTGGTGATAGACGACTCCGAGGTCTTTCAAGCGGGCCGCCCACGGTTCCAGCCAAACATCATTTGTCGGCCCGTTGAGCACCTGATCCGTGCTCTTGCCGGGAGTCATCATCGTGTAGATCAGTTGGAGCAGGATGTTGCCGCCGGTCTTGGTGCTCGCCGACCGAGCCTGCGCCGCGACGAGCGTCCGAGTCAAACCCGCGACCAGAAGGCTCCGATAAGCGTCGCTGAACCGATCGGCATCAAGGTAATCCCACCAACTGAGCCGCTCGTAGTCGCTATCGCGACGGTCCATGCAGCTGGTCATGAGCTGCCACATGCGGGCTGCGAAGAATCTCTCCTCGTCGTTACTCAGACCCACATCGAGCCGGCCGTGCATGTCTCTCACGATCAGTTCGAGATCTTTGAGAGACCGTGGAAAAGAGGCAATGGCGAGAATCGCCGGTTTTCCGTACCGGGCAATCATGATGCGCTCGGTGCTCGTCAGATTGCCAAAGCACCCTTGAGGATTCGGCGACCCGTCGGGGTGCCGATATGGAATTCGTTTCATCGTGTCCGTCACGTGTTTGTAGAACCCGGGGAAGAAGCGGAATCCATGTTCCCCGGGCAGGAAGTCGTGCCCATCTGAAGCGTTCGTTCCTGGCACATCGACCGAGCGCGCCTTGCCCCCGACGTAGCGCTGGTTGCGTTCGAAGACCTCGACCTCAAACCCGCGCTCAGCCAACTCTTGTGCAGCACTCATTCCGGCGACTCCTCCCCCGAGAATCACCACTCGGGAACCGGCGGCCGTTTTCATGCGACGAAGTTACACAGTCCGAATCGAGGTTGTCGCCGAGAGTTGACCCGGCCGCCCGAACGAGCTCTTCCCCGACAGGTTTCGCCGTTTGAAGGGTCTGACCGGTCTGCTGGTCGCAGGGGCTCAGCCCAATCTGATCCTCGGGTCGAGCCAGCCGTAGATGATGTCGGCGAGCATGTTGAAGAAGATCACAGCAACTGCGGTCACCATCAGCCAGGCCATCAGGGTGTAGACCTCGCCGCGGTTGAGCGCATCGATGAACATCTTGCCCATCCCCGGCCAGGCGAAGATGGTCTCGGTTATCACCGCCCCCCCGAGAACGGCCCCGAAGTTGAGCGCTGCCACCGTGACCACAGGGATCAACGCATTCCGCAACCCGTGCTTGAAAGTGACGGATCTCTCCTTCAGCCCCTTTGCCCGAGCCGTTCGAATGTAATCGGAGTGCAACACCTCCAGCATCGAAGCCCTCTGGAACCGGGAGAAAGTCGCAATCGACACGTAGGACAGGGTGACAATCGGAAGAATCATGTGCTGGATCCGGTCGAGGAAAGGGTTGGCCGGGTCTATTGAGGAAATACCGAACGTGTACACCAGCCGGATCCCCGTCTGCAGGAAGAATGCAGTGGCCAGAGCCTGCAAGATCAGGGCGAACCAGAAGATGGGCACGGAGAAGCCGAAGAAGCTGATCGTTGTTGTTGCGTAGTCGAAGAAGCTGTACTGCTTCTTCGCCGAGAACACACCGAGGAGAACCGCCAACGCAAGTGCGATCAATTGGGAGACGGCCACCAGTTGCAAGGTGTTCCATATCGCCCGGGACAAGTCGGGCCAGATCGGTTGGTCGCCGAGGGCTGTGTTGCCGAACCGTTCGAAGAAGACATCTTTCAGCCAGAACCCGTACTGGACGAAGATCGGATCGTCGAGATGCTTGCGGTCGATGATGTTCTGAATGGTGTCCTGGCTGACATTCGGGGTGAGCCTGATCTGGGAGATCGGATCGGTGACCGCGGTCATCCCGAAGAAGACCAGCACCGTCGCTGCGATCAAGACCGGGACGCTGTACAGCAGCCGCCGAGCGATGAAAGTTCCCATACACCTGCCTCTCTCGTCATACGGAGTTGCGCGGGTATATGTCGCGTCGGCCAGATTCATTTCAGGGTCGATACGACCCGCGGCGTCGTCAGGCCTTGGCTTTGGAGATAATGTCGACCGGAGCGGCGAAGTGGCAGGCACTGAGATGGCCAAATTGCTCTATGAGCGGAGGTTCCACTTCGGCACAGATTTCCTGCGCCTTCCAACACCTGGTCCTGAAAACGCACCCCGAAGGCGGGTTGGCCGGGTTGGGGACGTCGCCGGTGAGAACGATCCGTTCCCGTTTGTTCCTTACTCTCGGGTCGGGGATGGGCACAGCTGAGAGGAGTGCCTGCGTGTAGGGGTGGGTCGGATTCTGGAAGATCTCTTCGCGGGTCCCGATCTCGACGATATGGCCGAGGTACATGACCCCAACACGGTGCGAGATGTGACGCACCACCGAGAGGTCGTGTGCGATGAACAGGTACGACAGTTCGAGTTCACGCTGGATCTCTTCGAGAAGGTTGATCACCTGGGCCTGGATCGATACGTCGAGCGCCGACACCGGCTCGTCGAGGAGGAGCATGCGTGGGTTGAGAGCGAGCGCCCTTGCAATTCCGATCCTCTGGCGCTGCCCGCCAGAGAACTCATGGGGGAAACGGTTCCCGTGCTCCGGTGAGAGCTGGACGGTGCGGAGCAACTCGGCCACACGGTCCGGTCCCCCGTCGTCGTACATCCCGTGGATGCGAAGCGGTTCGGCCACGATCTCACGGACTGTCATTCTCGGATTGAGGGAGGCGTAAGGGTCCTGGAAGACAATTTGCATGTCTCTGCGGATCGGGCGCATGTCCTTGCGGCTGAGCCTGGTGATGTCAGTGCCCTGGAAGGTGACCACGCCATCGGTGGGCTCGACAAGCCTGATTATCGCCCGTGCTGTCGTCGACTTGCCACAGCCGGACTCGCCGACGAGACCCAGGGTCTCGGCTTGCCCGACGTCGAAGGAGACGCCATCGACCGCATAGACGAAACCGACCGTTTTGCGGCGGAGACCTTCTTTGATCGGGAAGTGCATCTTGAGGTCGCGGACACTGAGTACCGCGCCATCGGGGGCTGCGGTCTTTGCCCCGTCAGCAAGATTGCTTTCGACCACCATCGCTTACCTAGACCTCGAGCCCGGTCACTGCTGCCTCACGCGCCGCCTCGAGAGCGACCTCATCGGGGAAGTGGCATGCGCTGCCGTGGCCCTCGCCGGACCGGACGATGTCCGGGACCACAGTTCGACACATTTCACGGCCCTCCGACATCCGACAACGGGGATGGAATGCACAGCCGGGCGGCAAGTTGATCACCGAGGGTGGGTTGCCGGGAATCGGCAATAGTTTCTCCATTTCCCCGGTCACCCGGGGCAGGCTCATCATCAGACCCAATGTGTATGGGTGGCGGGGGTTGTGAAATATTTCGTCGACGGTGCCGGTCTCGATGACGCGCCCGGCGTACATGACTGCCACCCGGTCGGCCATATCGGCCACGACCCCGAGGTCATGGGTGATCAGCACCGTGCCGGCGCCGGTCTCTTCTGCGGCCAACTTCATTACCTCGAGCACCTGGGCCTGGATGGTGACGTCGAGCGCAGTTGTCGGCTCATCGGCAATCAACACTGATGGCTTGTTTGCCATCGCCATGGCGATCATGGCCCGCTGCCGCATTCCGCCGGAGTACTCATGAGGGTATTGGTCGTAGCGACGGGCCGGGTTAGGGACTCCAACCATCTCGAGAAGGTCGATCGTCTTCTTCTGGGCATCGTCGTCGGAGAGGTCGTCGTCGTGGACGAGGAGGGCCTCGGCGATCTGATGGCCGACCTTGAACACCGGGTTGAGCGACGTCATGGGGTCCTGGAAGATCATCGCAATCTCTTTGTTCCTGATCTTGCGCAGCTCTTCCACGGGGAGTCCGAGGATGTCTCGTCCGCGGTAGAGGACCTCACCGCTGACGATCCTGCCCGGCGGCACCTGGATCAGGCCGAGTGATGCCATAACGGTAACGCTCTTGCCGGATCCTGATTCGCCGACCACGCCCAATGTCTCCCCGGGAAAGACGTCGTAGCTGACACCGTCGACTGCGTGGACAACCCCGTCGGTCGTGTCGAACTCCACGACCAAGTCGCGTATCGAAAGGACTGGTTCTGTCACTTGACGCGTTGCTTCGGATCGAATGCGTCTCGCATGCCGTCACCCACGAAGTTGATACATAGGGCAATCAACACGATCGTCAAACCGGGGAAGGTGGCCAGCCACCACAGTGTCGTCAGAGAGTCCTGACCCTCGGCGATGAGGACTCCGAGTGCTGGGAAGGGCGGCTGCACCCCGAAGCCGAGGAAACTCAGCGCCGCTTCGACGAGGATTGCAGCGGCGACCGTCAGGGTGGCGTTGACGATGATCGGGCCCATCGTATTGGGCAGGATATGGCGGAAAATTATTCGTTTGTCGGACGCGCCAAGAACCTTCGCCGCTTCGACGAACTCCTTCTCCCGCAAACTCAAGAACTCTCCTCGCACGATCCGGGCGAGGCCGGTCCAGAAGAGGAGCCCGAGGATTATCGCCACCCGCAGCGGGCTTCCAGCCCCGAGGAATGCGGAGAGGACGAGGAGAATTGCAAGGAAGGGGATGGTGAGGAACAGGTCGGTGATCCTCATCAGGATGTTGTCGACAGCACCCCCGTAGTAGCCGGCGATTCCGCCGATTACCGCGCCGATAGCCGTCGAGAGCCCCGCGACGATAAAGGCCACGTACACAGAAGTCCTGGTCCCGTAGAGGGTACGGCTGAAATAGTCCCTGCCGATCTTGTCGGTGCCGAAGAAGTGGCTGTTCTCGAATGTCGGCGGCTGGGAGCGGTTGGGAACGTCGGGCTGGGCGAAACCGTACGGCGCGATCCAGTCGGCGAGCATCGCAGCGGTGAACACGAACACCAGAATCACCAGCGAGGTCATGGCCAGCTTGTGTTGGAAGAACTTGCGCCGGGCCAATTGCCACTGGGTGAGTGTCTCGATCTCCAGGCCCTCGAGACGCACCGAGTCGAGGGCGAGTTGAGTCTGTGCAGCCTCGAGTGCCTCGTCTTGGGGCGTTTTTTGGTCAGTCATATCGGATCCTCGGGTCGAGCCAGCCGTAAACGATGTCGGCAATGAGGTTGGCGAAGATAACCGCTACGGCCGTCACCATCAACCAGGCCATCAAGGTGAACACCTCACCGCGGTTCAGTGCGTCGATGAAGAGTTTGCCCATTCCCGGCCAAGCAAAGATCGTCTCGGTGATAACCGCTCCTCCGAGGACTGCGCCGAAGCTCAGCGCTGCGATGGTGACCACAGGGATCATTGCATTGCGGAGGGCGTGTTTGAGGGTGACTACCCGCTCCTTCACCCCTTTCGCCCGCGCCGTGCGCACGTAGTCGGAGTGGAGGACTTCGAGCATCGATGCCCGCTGGTATCGGGAGTAGGTCGCGATCGACACATAAGACAATGTCACGACAGGCAAAACCATGTGTTGAATTCTGTCGAGAAAGGCGTTCTCCGGGGCAAACGAGCTCTGGCCGAAGGTGTAGACGAGCCGAATGCCGGTCTTCAAGAAAAAAGCGGTGGCGAGCGCCTGCAGGATCAGGGCGAACCAGAAGATGGGGACCGAGAACCCGAAAAAACTGATTGTCGTCGTGGCGTAGTCAAAGAAACTGTATTGCTTCTTGGCAGAGAAGACGCCGAGGAACACGGCGAGGACGACCGCGATGAGTTCGGAAACGAATACGAGTTGCAGGGTGTTACCGATAGCCCGGGAGAGGTCGGGCCAGATCGGTTGATCGCCGAGGGCAGTGTTGCCGAACTGGTTGACGAAGACATCTTTCACCCAGAACCCGTACTGGGCGATGATGGGCTCATCGAGATGCTTGCGTTCGATGATGTTGTCGATCGTCGACTGGCTGACATTCGGAATCAGACGGATCTGTGAGATCGGGTCGGTGACAGCGGTCATGCCGAAGAAGACCAGCATTGTCGCTGCGACCAATACCGGGATGCTGTAAAGCAGTCTCCGCGCTATGAATGTGCCCATTTGCCTCTCGTCCTACTGGGAAGCTCTTCTCACTCTACATGCTGGACCGTCATCGTGCGGTCCTGTGGATCGGGGATTGAAGAGGGGGTTGCCGAGGCAACCCCCTCTTCCTAATCGCTAATCGCTTGACCGACTATCCCCCAGCGGGAACGATCGGCTCGGCGCTCGTGATGAGCTGTTCCACGTACCGGAAGTCCGGAGTGATGGTGTAAGCACCCTCCAACACGGCAGTGGCAATGAGACCAGCGGCAAACAGGTTGCCGTCGGGCTCAAAGGTGTTCATCGACTCGGGCTCCTGGTCGGCACCGAAGGTGACGAGCTCTTTGCCCGTCCATGCTGCGATGTTCCAGAACGGTCCCACCTGGGTGGCGTTGTCCTTTGGTCCGATGATCGTGGAGTTCCATGCAAAGAACGTCGGCTTCTGGTACAGCGGAATAAGCGGCACTTCCTCTAGCCAGAGAGCGTCTGCCTCGTTGTACAGCGCAGCACGGGCGGCCGGGTCGACCTCCGCGTCTGTCTGCTTGATGAGAGCATCCACTTCTTCGTTGCAGTACTGCAGGTTGTTGATGTCGCCAAATCCGGTGGGGGCTCCACCTTCGCAGTAGTACAGCGTGTTACCGCCGGCGGGGTCAGGTGAACCGACCCATGCGAAGTTGAAGATCTGCCAAACGGATGAGTCTCCGTAGAAGTGCTCATCTGCGAACACTTCAGCGGCGGGACCGAAAGCCGCATTGACTTCGATACCGACCTCGGCCAGGTTTGCCTGCGCCAGGGCGAACTGCAGCTCGCGTCCTTCGTTACCGGCCGTCGTGGCCCAGTTGAAGGAGACTCGCTGCCCATCGCACTCGTAGATTCCATCGGAACCACGTGTGCACCCGTTGTCTGTGAGGTAGGCCTCTGAGACAGCGGGGTCGTAGGGGTACTGCGTCATGTGGTCTTCATAGTTCGCGCTGGTGTTGAGCCAGACACTGTTGTTCAGTGGCTGAGCGTCAGCGGCTATGGGGCGCACAACGGCTTCGACCATCGCGTCACGGTCGATACCGGTGACGATGGCCTGACGGATGAACTTCTGCGAGAGAAGCGGATCCGTGTGGTTGAAGTCGACGTGCTCCCAGACCGGCCCAAGACCGGCTTCCCACTCGACACCTTCGATCCCGTCGACTTCTTCCACCAGCGAAACCTGAGGCTGCGGGTAGAACATGTCGATCTCTTGACCCCGGAGGGCCTGGATCTGGGTCTGCGAGTCTTCGAGGAAGACGATGTTGATGGTTTGGACGTCACCAAGTGGCTCGCCTGAGCCGCGAGTGTCGGATGCCCAATAGTTTTCATTTCTTTCCAGAACGATACGCTCGGTTGGAGTCCATTCCGTCATAACAAACGGACCGGATCCCATTGTGATCAAGTCGTCCCACACGCTGTTGAAGGGCTGACCCTCCAGAATGTGGGCGGGCAGGATCGCACTGAACATCGTCTGCCACGGGGAATACAACTCACCGAAGACGGCGAGGAACGTCTTGTCGTCGACGACCTCGTATCCCGTCATCTTGTTGTATCCCTCACGGCTGGTGATATCCAGCTGATCGTTCATGATGGTGTCGTACGTGAACCCGAAGTCAGTCGCGGTCACGGGCGTACCATCGGCCCAGGCAGCATCAGGGTGAATGTTGTACTTCACACAGAATGCGTCCGGACAGTCACCTTCCACGGGCGCTGCCGTGGTGGTGGTTTCTGCTGGCGCCTCTGAGGTTGTCGTTGTCTCCTCTTCACCAGCGGTCGTCTCGGTAGGTTCTGCATCGCCACAGGCGGCAGCTACGAGAGCGAACACGGCGAGGAGCGACATCCATCGGATGGCGCGCTTTGTGCGCAGGGATCGCACTATTTTCTTCCTCCCTTATTGGCTTACTTCAAGGATCGGAACCGGGGGCTCCTACCTCGGACCTTCAAACACAAAGAAAGAAGGGCCGCCGGGAATATATCCCGGTATGGGACAAAGATAAAGCGATGTCGCCGGAATAACAAACGGTCCGGTCGGGATTCTGTCAGTCTGACGCGACTTCTTCGCGACCCTTATAGAGCACTTCGTGCCTATGAATGCTGGTTGAAATCAATGCCTGGACGATGGCAGCGAAGGGCAACGCAAGAATTATCCCAATCGGCCCCAGAATCGATCCGCCGACGATTATCGCCGCGACTGACACCGCCGGGTGAATCGCCATTGTGCGTTCGGTGATCTTCGGTGAGATCAAGAAGTTCTCGACCTGCTGGTAGATCACAAAGAACACGACGACCCAGAGTGCCGTCGTGCCGCTGACCGAGAGCGCAACGACCGCGGGTAGTATCGCCGCGAGGTAGGTCCCGACGACCGGGATGAACTGGCTGAGCACACCGATCCAGATTCCGAGCGGCACGCTGAACGGGACCTTCAGCGCGGTCAGGAAGACTGCAGAAATGGTTCCGCCGAGTACGGCGAGGATCAACCTCGAATAGATGTATCCGCCCATCTTCTCCACTGCGGTATCCCAGATCTCGATTGCTCGCTTCTGACGGTCCGGTGTCAACACGGAGAGAACCGTCTGCTGCAACTTGGGGAGCTCGGCCACCATGTAGAAGGAGAACAAGCCGACCGTGATCACAAAGAAGACGAATCCGAAAACCGTCGAACCGAATCCGACCACTCCCCCGAGGAGGCTGCCCACATTCTCGGCCAGCCAATCTTGGGCGGCGTTGGTCTGGTCCGAGATCTCGGTCTGGGAGATCTCAAACCCGAAGAGATCCTCCAGCAGAGCACTCACCGACTCTATGTACCTCGGCAGCTGATCGATGAGCTGGCTCACCTGACTGACCAGAAGCGGCACCAGTGCAACCAGGAAAACGGTGGTGAGGATCACTGCCGCGAGAAAGACGAGCCCGGTCGCCGCCCCCCGCGACCAACCTTTCTTGGCGAGAGTGTGGACGGGAGGCTCCATCGCGACAGCGACGAACAAAGCGACGAAGACCATGAACAGGAGGTCGGCGATCTGGTCGACGAACCAGAGCCCGGCGCCCGCCAGGAGCAGGATCCCAACTACGGTCAGCACCCGGCGGCGGAACAACCGATCGTCGACGTGGCCGCTCCCAGAAATCCCGGGCTGCGGGTTTTCGACTTCCTGGTTTGTCGGGTTCATCGTAGGGACATTACAAGTGGTGACCCGGAGGAAGTTCCAACCGGTGAGTGTTCCCGGGCGGGTTAGCCTGAACGACAACCGTTAAGCGAAGGACCAGGTTGGAATACGACATCGTTTGGACCGCCGGCCCGGAGCGGGTCGCCGCCAGCAACACCGCACGGTTTATGTCGCGGCACAAGATCGAGACTTACCCCGACTTGCTGGAACGCTCGACCGCAGACCCTGAATGGTTTTGGTCTGCTGTTGTGGATTTTCTCGGCTTGCCCTTCGACCCGCCGTACCAGACTGTGCGAGACACCTCGCGGGGCCACCCGTGGGCTACTTGGTTCAAAGACGGCGGATTCAACCTCAGCGTTGCCTGCGTCGATCGCTGGCTCGGCAATCCCGACGCTCTCGCCCTGCGCTCCGAGAAGGAGTCAGGCGAGATACGTGAGCTCTCCTACGGCGAGCTCCACAGGTCGGTTGAGTTGCTCGCCGGAGCTCTTACCGCGTTGGGAGTCGTCCGGGCAGATGCGGTTGCGGTGTATCTGCCCATGAGCGAAGAAGCTGTCGTCTCCCTCCTGGCGGTGGCGAGAATCGGAGCGATCTTCATCCCGGTGTTCTCTGGTTACGGGGCAGAGGCGGTGTCGACACGTCTCGAAGATCCGAAGCCGAAAGCTGTCATCTGCGCCAATGGCTATCAGCGGCGCGGGTCAGTGGTACGGATGAAAGAGGTGGCCGACCTCGCCATCGAGAACACCGGTGGCGTCGACTCGGTGCTCGTCGTTGATTATGTTCCGCGGGACGACACCCCCATGACCGGAGGGCGAGACCGGTGGTGGCACGAGGAAATGGCTAAGGCAGCCCCCCAGCCTGCTGCCAAGACCTATGCCGAGGACCCTGTCCTCCTCGCCTACACCTCGGGTACCACGGGACGTCCGAAAGGAGCGGTGCATGTCCACGCCGGCTTGACCGTCAAATTCGCCGAGGAGGGTGCCTTCCAACTCGAAGTGACCCGAGACGACGTGCTCATGTGGTCGACCGATATGGGGTGGATCATGGGGCCGTGGATGGTGGTCGCCGGTCTTGCCAACGGTTCGGCCATTGCCACATATGACGGCGCTCCCGATTATCCAGGCCCCGATCGGATCTGGCAGGTTGTCGACAACCTGGGGATCACAATTCTCGGGCTGTCGCCGACATTGGTCCGTGCCCTCCAGCCGTACGGGGTCGAGCAGGCAACGAAGCACGACATCTCGAGGCTCCGGACCTTCGGGTCCACGGGAGAGCCCTGGAACCCCGAGCCATGGCGATGGCTCTTCGCAGACGTGGGCGGGTCGGAGCGCCCGATAATCAACATCTCCGGCGGAACT
>JBGTNX010000008.1:0-10851 GCA_041742825.1 Acidimicrobiia bacterium
GTCCCCGGCCGGCACAAGAAGATCGAAGGAATCGAGCACATCGACAAGGTCATCGACATCGACCAGTCGCCCATCGGTAGGACGCCCCGCTCCAACCCGGCGACCTACACCAAGCTCTTCGATCACATCCGGACCCTATTCACCCAAACCCAAGAGGCGCGTGCCCGTGGCTACAAGCCGGGCCGGTTCTCCTTCAACGTCAAAGGCGGCCGGTGTGAGGCATGTAAGGGCGACGGGACGCTCAAGATCGAGATGCACTTCCTCCCCGATGTCTACGTCCCGTGCGAGATCTGCGGTGGGAAGCGTTACAACAGGGAGACCCTGGAGATCCTGTGGAAGGGTCACACCATCGCCGACATCCTCGAGATGCCCGTCGAAGAGGCGCTCACTTTCTTCGAGAACCAGCCGAAGATATCCAGGATCCTCCAGACGCTCTACGACGTCGGTCTCGGCTACGTCAGGCTCGGCCAGCCCGCCACCACGCTCTCCGGAGGGGAAGCTCAGAGAATCAAACTCTCCGCGGAACTCGGTCGGCGCTCGACCGGCCGGACCCTATACATCCTCGACGAGCCGACCACCGGTCTGCACTTCGAGGACATCAGGAAGCTGCTCCAGGTGCTCCAGCGGCTTGTCGATTCCGGCAACACAGTTGTCGTAATCGAACACAACCTCGACGTGATCAAGTCGGTTGACCACGTAATCGACCTCGGCCCGGAAGGCGGGAGTGGGGGAGGGCGGGTCATCGCTACCGGCACCCCCGAAGAAGTCGCCATGGTTGGAGAGAGCTACACCGGCAAGTTCCTGAGAGAAATCGTCGGGGGTTAGTCAGGCGCGTTGATTTGCGAGGGTCGAAGGGTTAAGACACGACCACAAAGTCAGCAGTGTTCCCATCGATTCCGTGAGTCGCAAAGCGATGAGGATGGCGGTCCAAGCGGTAGCCTCCTGCTGAAATGGCAATAAATCAGCCGCAGGGATCCTCTGCCACCCGGGCGAGTTTCCTAACCGATCAAAGGGTCCGTGACGGCTTGTTCGCGGCCGTAATCGCCGTGTTCGCAGCGGTGACGATCAGATTTCTGTCGGCGAGCCCACTTGACTACACCCACTATTCGGTACTTGGCGATTTGACCGGGATTGACTTCGGCGATTGGCCGAACATTTTCTACACCGGAGGGGGCGGCGACGGCGAGGTTTTTGCGGTGCTTGCCGCCGATCCATTTGGCAATGGGCCCTCTCAACTGATCCTCTCGGTCGTCTACCGCTACCTGCGTATCGGAATGTCATGGCTCGCCTTTGGCTTGAGCTTCGGGCAGGAAGGTCTGGTCTTACCCGCTCTTTTCGTTATCGGTTTGGGCGCAGTGGCTGGAGTCGGATTCCTGTCTGGATTCTGGCGCGAACGCTTTGGCCTCAAAAGCTGGGCCCTGGTCCTGAATCCTGCTCTGTACGTGGGGTTCGTGGGTGACACAGCTGAGCCTCTAGGAATTCTCCTGCTTGTTTTTGCCCTAGTCGGGACCGGCTATTGGGCAGCAATCGCCCTCGGAGTGACCCGCCCCACCTTTGGTACTGCTCTATTCGGACGTTGGAAACTCCTGTCCGTTGTGGTCGCTGCGGCGATCATCGTCCATTTGGTCGCATTGCTCATCTTCGATGGGTCAATGCTCGACTCTCCAAGCGATAGCTTCGGGCTTCCGCCGGTCGCTTATTTCACTAATCCGTCAGTTGTGGGATTTCTGGTGCTGGGATCCGGGGCTTTCACCTTGATATTTGGAGCAGTGCGAAGAGACCTTGCATGGATAGCTTCGGGACTCCTCGTGGTAGCGCTTGGCGAGGCAGTTACGTTGCATCCGGTCAATGCTGTGCGCGCTGCGGGGATGCTCCCGGTGTTGTGGGCCGTCACGCAGGGACCCATCTCTCGGCCTTCGAAGGCATCGTGATTTGGCGCCCGGTCATAAAACTGGATTGACTACAGGCCCGCGTAAGTGGCTCCTTTTACTCACTAAACATCCCCTCCTGGCGTGCCGATGTAGCCTGTGACTACTTTGGAGACTCAAGACATGTTTGATATGCGCCGGTCCGCGTTCGGTGGATTCCGCGAACTGGAGGGAAAGCACGCCGTCGTCATGGGAGGCGCCGGCTTTCTCGGTTCTCACCTCTGCACCTGGCTCGTCTACTCGGGGGCGAAGGTCACCTGCATCGACAACCTCATCACCGGCAACGCGGCAAATGTCGCCCACCTCATGGGTGACAAGAAGTTCCGGCTGATCGACTATGACGTAACCGACTTTCTCCATGTCGAAGGTGATGTTGACTACGTCCTCAACTTCGCCTCTCCGGCCTCACCGGTCGATTATCTGCAGTGGCCGATCCACACTTTGAAGGTGGGAGCGTTCGGCACCCACAAGGGATTGGGCCTCGCCAAGTCCAAAGGCGCCACATTCTTTCTTGCCTCGACCTCGGAGGTCTATGGCGACCCTCTGGTCAATCCCCAGCCGGAGACTTACTGGGGCAACGTCAACCCGATCGGGCCCCGAGGTGTTTACGACGAGGCCAAGCGGTTCGCAGAGGCTCTCACCCTCGCCTACAACCGCGAGCACGGCCTCGATACCCGCATCGTCCGGACCTTCAACACCTACGGCCCGAAGATGCGGCCGAATGACGGTCGTGCCGTCCCCGCGTTCTTCAAGGCCGCCCTGGCGAACGAGCCCCTGCCCGTGTTTGGCGACGGCTCCCAGACCCGCTCACTTTGTTATGTCGACGACGAGATCGAGGGCATCCTTCGCCTCCTGCTCTCCGAGGAGACGGCCCCGGTGAACATCGGCAATCCCGAAGAGGTCTCGATGCTGGAGCTTGCTGAAGCCATTCAGGACGTCGTCGGCAACCATCCCGGAATCGAATTCCACCCGATTCCCGAAGACGATCCCAAGGTCCGCAGGCCCGACACCACCAGGGCCGAAGAAGTACTCGGCTGGAAGGCCCAGATCAGCTTGCGTGAGGGACTCGAACGCACCACCCCGTGGTTCAGGGACGTCCTCGGCTACTAATCCCGCAAGCGATTCAGCTGTAAGCCGCTTACGAGCAAGCCCCCGTACGACCTGACCCTGTTTGGGACGCCGCGGAGACCTGGGGCGATTGTGACAAGTAGCAAGGTGTGCTGGTCGATCAGCTATGCCCTTGCATGTTGAAGTCCGAGGTTCCGGTCACAAACAGTGTCCGGGATCGGCTTCAATGAGAGGCGATGTCGTGGAGCCAACTCGGAGAATGGTGGAGGGCTGAGCTAGCCAGCGACGCCGCCTATCAGGAAGTTGTGACACCACTCCTCCTCGAGGTGCTCCAGCCCCAAGCAGGCTCGGTCTACCTCGATCTAGGCTGCGGGGATGGCCGGGTGATGGTGCAGGTCAGCGCCGGTGGTGCGTGGCCGGTTGGTCTCGAACTAGCGCCAGACCTCGCTCGACTCGCCGTGGCGAAAGCGCCGACAGTCATCGACAGCCTCCCCGACTTGGCCTCGATCCGATCTCGATCCGTGGATGGCGCATATTCGGTGCTGGTTCTGGAACATCTCCCGGAGACTGCCTCTTTCTTCACAGGAGTTGCCCGGGTGGTCCGCCCCGGGGGCGTCTTCGGATTGGTAATCAACCATCCCGCGTGGACGGCGCCAGGATCGACGCCGATCACAGACGACGACGGGGAGACCCTGTGGAGGCCGGGCGACTACTTCGAACCTGGTGGTTCCAGCGACGAGCCTGCCGGTGACCGCACCGTGACCTTCTATCACCGGACAACCGCTGGGCTGCTCAATGAAGCCGCCGCTGCAGGATGGAGCCTCGAGCACATGGTGGAGAAGCCTCACCACGATCTCGAAGACCAGTCAGGGATCCCGAGATTGATGGCGTGTCGGTGGCAGCTCTTACTCTGAGAGACAATGTTCGAGCGGCCTAAACCCTCCGAGATCCCGGACCACCCCGGTGCCTATCTGTTCCGTGACCGGAACGGCAAGGTGATCTACGTCGGAAAGGCAAAGAGCCTCCGGAGCCGGGTCTCCTCCTACTTCGGGATTGGACTTCACCCGCGTACCCAGACGATGGTCGACAACGCCCGTGCCGTCGAGTGGATCATTACCGAGTCCGAAGTTGCAGCGCTGATGCTCGAGTACACGCTGATCAAAAGACACCGTCCCCGTTTCAATGTGAAGCTGGTCGACGACAAGTCTTACCCTTACCTGGCGATCACCCGCAGCCACGAGTGGCCGCGGGCCCAGGTGATGCGGGGGAAGAAGCGGAAGGAAAACCAGTACTTCGGGCCTTACGCACATACCTATGCGATCAGGAAAACCCTCGACCAGCTGCTGCGCACCTTCCCGATTCGCACCTGTTCCAACGCGATGTTCGAGCGTCAGAAGGCCCAGAATCGCCCGTGTCTCCTCTTCCACATCGAAAAGTGCTCGGGACCGTGCATCGGTGAAGTGACGCCCGCCGACTATCAGGAGATGGTCGACGGTCTGGCCACTTTCCTCGGTGGGGACACCGAGGCTGTGCTCGAAGCCCTCAAGGACGAGATGTGGGGAGCATCGGACCGCCAGGAGTTCGAGCTTGCGGCGCGTCATCGCGATCGGGTCGAAGATGTCCGCCGGGCGATGCTCCGTCAGGAGGTAGTCACCGAGAAGCCGGAGAACTTCGACCTGATCTCATTCCACGGCGACGAACTGGAGTCGGCATTTCAGATCCTCTACGTGCGCCAGGGGAGAGTCGTCGGCCGGAAAGGGACTGTTGTCGACCGTGTTGAGGAGCTGACCGACAACGAGCTGGTGGGCCGGGTGATCCGGGAGCTCTACGGCGATGAGGTGCCGCCGCGCGAGGTGCTGGTGTCGATCGAACCGGCCGAAAGCCAACTCATCACCGCATGGCTGATCGAGCGACGAGGGTCAAACGTCGACCTCAGGGTTCCGCACCGGGGCTCGAAGCGCCGGCTGCTGGAGACAACGACGATGAATGCCACCGAAGCGTTCGCCCGCCACCGGCTCAGGCGGCAGAAAGACCACAACGCAAGGGCGAGAGCGCTGCGCTCCCTGCAGGAAGAGCTCGACCTGCCCGAGGCGCCTCTCCGGATCGAGGCCTACGACATCTCCACCCTCCAGGGGACCAACACCGTGGCATCGATGGTGGTCCTCGAAGACGGCATGCCCCGACCGTCGGAATATCGCCGATTCAAGATCAAGACCGTCGAGGGCCAGGACGACTTCGCCTCGATGGAAGAGACCGTGCGCCGACGCTTTCGGGCGTATCTGGCCGAGAGAGACAAGCCTCTGGGCGAGCAGGGTAAGTTCTCCTATCCACCGTCGTTGATCGTGATCGACGGTGGGCCGGGCCAGCTGGGAAGGGCGACCAAGGTACTCGATGAGCTCAATCTCGAGATCCCGGTAGTCGGCCTCGCCAAGCGGATGGAAGAGGTCTACCTGCCCGGCAGACCCGAGCCGATCCGGATCGCCCGGGACGCCGAGGCGCTCTATCTCCTGCAGCAGGTCCGCGACGAGGCGCACCGTTTCGCCATCACCTACCACCGCCAGCTCCGCTCCAAATCGATGATCGACTCGATCCTCGACGAGGTACCCGGGATCGGGGCCAAGCGTAAAGGCGACCTCTTGCGCAAGTTCGGTTCGCTCAAGAAAATACGAGAGGCGTCGGCAGACGAACTCGCCGGTGTTGTGCCCAGGGGAGTTGCCGACCATCTGTACGCTGTGCTGCACAGCTGAGGAGCCCGTTGAACAATGCATGTCACCCATCTTGACGACCAGGCATCACCACTCGCTGCGTTCTCGGCCCCGCCATTCCGGACCGAGGAGTGGCGAAACTTCGGCCTTGCGATTGGCGCGCCTGGCCGCCAATCTCGCCAACGGCATTATCCAACGGACTCCTAGGACAGCAATGGAAATCGGCTCAATTGAACACCCCCACGTCCTGTTGGTCAGTGGCATGTCCGGCGCCGGGCGCAGTTCGGCGGCGACCGTAATCGAGGACCTCGGTTACAGCGTCATCGACAACCTCCCGCCAAGCCTGCTGGTTCAGGCGGTGGAAGCCCACGACATACCCGAACAGCACAAACATCTCGCTGTTGTCATCGACTCCCGGGGCGGTCTTCCCATCGAGGAGCTGAAGACTGCAATCGTCGACCTCGCCCGGGACGGGGTACAAACCCGCACGGTTTTCCTGGATGCTGAAGACGATGTGATCGTGCGCCGGTACGAGGAAAATCGCCGGCCCCACCCGCTCGGCGAGCCCACAATCTCCGCGGCGATTTTCGCCGAGCGGGAGATGCTCGCCGAGATGAGGGAGATGTCGGACTACTACATCGACACTTCGAATCTCAACATTCATCAGCTGCGCGACCAGCTGACCACGCTTTTCGCTGACGAAGACATGACGGCCCCGATGCGGGTGTCGGTGCGCTCATTCGGTTTCAAACACGGGAGCCCTCGAGACGCCGACCTGCTCTTCGATGTCCGTTTCCTTCCCAACCCGCATTGGGTGCCTGAGCTGCGTGACAAGCGAGGCAACGAGGCTGAGGTGAGTGGGTATGTGATGTCACAGCCGGGTGCGGTCGAATTTGTCGATCAGGTCGAGCAGATGCTGACTTTTCTCATTCCCCTTTTCGAGACCGAGGGCAAGTCTTATCTATCGGTCGGGATCGGCTGCACGGGAGGACACCACCGTTCAGTTGCAATCGCCGAGGAGATCGGGAAGCGACTCAATGACAGGAACATTCGAGCGGTTGTCCGTCACCGGGACATCGACAATTGAAACCGCAGGTCGAAACCGCGATGCAGCCCCTCCTGCTCGACCCGAACGGGCCGAGCGTGGTTGCAATCGGAGGCGGCCACGGTCAGGCCGCCGCCCTCGAGGCCATCCAGTGTTATGCCTCCAACATCACCGCGCTGGTGACCGTGGTCGACGATGGCGGGTCTTCGGGGCGTCTTACCGGTCTCGGGATCCCGCCTCCGGGTGACCTCCGCCGCTGTCTCCTGGCACTCACACCTGAGCCTTCTTTGTGGTCTGAGCTCTTTGCGCACCGTTTTGAAGAGGGAGACGTCATCGACCACTCCCTCGGCAATCTGATTCTGGCGGGCCTCGCTCATATGTTCGGTGACTTCGAGACCGCGGTGTCGACTGCAGGAGGGATGCTCGGGGCAGTGGGCGAAGTGATTCCGGTGGCGGCAGACCCGCTCGTGCTCCATGCCCGGATCGACGGGGTCCAGGTGACAGGACAGAAGAAGATCACTGCGACCAGGGGCAAGTTCGAAGACCTCTGGATCGAACCCGCGGATGTGGTTGCCTCCCGGAGGGCCCTTGCAGCAGTGGGGGCAGTGGACCAGATCGTCATCGGTCCGGGCAGCCTCTACACATCGGTTATCTCAGCGCTGAAGGTCAACATGCTTGCCGATGCGGTGATGCGCGCCCGGGCACAACGGGTGTTCGTGCTCAACCTGGTCACCCAGGATGGGGAGACCCTGGGAATGAATGGGGCAGAGCATCTGACCGCGCTCCACGACCATGTCGGCATCGAAGGTCCCGCTGTCGTTGTCGCCCACAACGGGGAGTTGACCATTCCCGACGGTCACCGTGAGATAACAATCGACCCGGAGGTTGCTGCGACCCACGGTTGGAGAGTCGTGTTTGCCGATGTCGCCGATCAGGGTGCAGATTGGCCGACGCACGACCCGCTGAAACTGGGACGTATCCTTGAAGATCTAGCCATGGGGAACCAGATATGAAGAAATACCTGACACTGGACGACGTCGCCGTTTCGGGGGCCCGGGTCCTGGTGCGGTCAGACCTGAACGTGCCACTCGACGAGGACGGCGTCATCACCGACGACTTCCGAATCAGATCCGCACTGCCGACTCTCGAGAGGCTGGTGGACGAAGGAGCAAAGGTGACCGTTTGCTCTCACCTCGGTCGGCCCCGCGGCCAGAACCCGATGTATTCAATGAAACCCGTCGCCGAGAGGCTGGGGGAGTTGACCGGGCATGACGTGACCATGGGCCGGCACGCCGACAGCGACATCAAGGTCCTCGAGAACACCCGCTTCGATGACGGAGAGACCTCTAACGACCCCGCCTTTGCCGCCAAGCTCGCCGACGGGATGGACCTGTTCGTCCAGGACGCATTTGGCTCTGTGCATCGTGCCCATGCTTCGACAGTCGGGGTGGCATCGCTGGTGAAGAGCGTTGCCGGCCCCCTCCTGGATAGGGAACTTACCGCGTTCAAGAAATTCACCGACGAACCGCAGTCCCCGTACACGATGGTTCTGGGCGGGGCCAAGGTGTCGGATAAGCTCGGCTTGATCGAGAACCTCTTGCCCAAGGTCGATCAGATGCTGATCGGCGGGGGAATGTGTTTCACATTCCTCCAAGCCAGGGGAGAGTCGGTCGGCGCGTCGGTGGTCCAGGAGGACATGGTCGAAGCAGCCGTCGGACTCCTCATGGGCGAGTTCGGCGACAAGATCATGCTCCCTCTCGATGTCGTTGCTTCAACCTCCTTCACCAAGTCCGGTGCCAATCGGATCGTCGATGTCCACTCACTGAGCGAGCATGAGATCGGCCTCGATATCGGTCCTTCCACTTTCAACCTCTTTGCCGACATCATCCGCAGATCGAAGACGATCTTCTGGAACGGGCCGATGGGTGTCTTCGAATGGGAGTCCTACCGCCATGGCACCGAGCGGGTCGCCAGTGCCATGGCGGCGACTGACGGATACACCGGTGTGGGCGGGGGAGACTCCGCAGCCGCGGTCCGCATGCTCGGCTACGAAGAGAAGATCGATCATCTCTCGACCGGCGGGGGAGCGGGCCTCGAGTTGCTCGAGGGAACTGCACTCCCCGGGGTTGAAGTCCTGGAGAGATGGGCACAGGAAGCAGAGTGACCGAGCGCAAAGATCTGATCGTCGGCAACTGGAAGATGAACGCAACCCATCTCGAAGCACTCCAGATGATCCAGAAGCTTTCCTACCGCCTCGACCCTGACGACCACGACCGGGTCGATGTGGTGGTTGCCCCGCCCTTCACCGCATTACGGTCGGCACAGACCGTCATCGAGGCCGACCGGATGCTGATCCAGCTGGCTGCACAGCATGTCCATTGGGAGGATTCCGGTGCCTACACAGGAGAGATCTCCGCACCGATGCTCAACCGCTTGGCGGTCAAGTACGTGATCGTCGGCCACTCCGAGCGACGCCAGCACTTCGGGGAGACCGACCAGGATGTCAACAAGAGGATCAAGGCGATCCTCAAGAGCGAGATGACACCAATTGTGTGCGTAGGGGAGTCGCTGGAACAGCGGGAAGCGGGAGACGAGCAGACTGTGGTTCGCGATCAGCTCACCGGAGCCCTTTCCCGACTTACGGATGAGCAGTTGGCGACCCTGGCAATCGCCTATGAGCCGGTCTGGGCAATCGGCACCGGGCGGAACGCATCGCCCGAGGATGCCGGCTCGATGGCTGAATTCATCAGGGACACCCTGATCGAGATCGGGAACAGCGGGGTCGCCGAGCGGATTCGGATCCTTTATGGGGGTTCGGTCAACGCCGGTAACGTGAGAGACCTGATGGCAAAACGACACATCGATGGAGCGCTCGTTGGCGGCGCCTCGCTCGACCCCGACCAGTTCGCGGCGATCGTCAGATACCGGTTGTGACCCACACCATGATCCTGCTCAGGCACGGCCAGTCGGAGTGGAACCTCGAGAACCTCTTCACCGGCTGGACCGATGTCGGGCTCACCGATCTTGGCCGCGAGGAAGCTGTGGCCGCAGGTTTGTTGCTCAGGGAAGAGGGCTTCACACCCACCCATCTCCATACATCCGTTTTGAAACGGGCAATCCACACCGCTGAGCTCACTCTGGCCACAATGGGCATCTCCTACCTGCCAGTGCAGCGTTCCTGGCGACTGAACGAGCGTCACTACGGGGCCCTGCAGGGGCTGAACAAGAAGGAGACGGCTGACCTTCACGGCGCCGAGCAGGTTCTGATCTGGCGCCGGTCGTATGACATTCTGCCCCCGGCGCTCGAGCCGGACGACGACCGCCACCCGGGCCACGACCCCCGTTACGCCGACCTTCCCCCGGACCTGATTCCTTCCACAGAAGCGCTGGCCAACGTCGTGGATCGAATGCTCCCGTACTGGTACGACTCCATCGTCCCCGACTTGCTGATTGGGAGGGTGCCTCTCATCGCGGCCCACGGGAACTCGCTCCGGGCCCTGGTCAAGCATCTCGACGGCATATCCGAGGAGGAGATCGTCGACTTGAACATTCCCACCGGCATTCCCCTGGTCTATGAGCTCGATGAGTCGTTCCAGCCGGTGAGCTCACGATATCTCGGAGACCAGGCGGTGGCAGAGGCTGCTGCGGCGGCGGTTGCCGCCCAGGCCGAGGGACGCGCTCCGGCTAGTTGAAACCACGGGACGCTGGTAGACTCATCTGAGCCGTCCTGACTGGACGGTTTCTCTAGGTAACAAGAGTTATGTCAATCGTTGAAGCACTTCTCGTAATCATCCATGTCCTCCTCAGCCTGGCTGTGGTGGCACTCGTGCTGCTCCATTCGGGTAAAGGTGGGGGCCTCTCCGATGTCTTCGGAGGCGGGATGAGCACGTCGAGCCTTGGCGGTTCGACCGTTGTCGAGCGCAACCTCGACCGGCTCACCTGGATCACGAGTGTGGCTTTCGGTATCAGCACGTTTGTCCTCACCTTCGTCTTGAGTTAGACGGGCGATAAACTCGCTGACAATCACTCTGTCGGAGTGGCGGAATTGGTAGACGCGCCAGGCTAAGGACCTGGTCGGGAGTTTTCCTGGTGGAGGTTCGAGTCC
>JBGTNX010000009.1:0-25575 GCA_041742825.1 Acidimicrobiia bacterium
GAGGCTGTTGACACCTTGGGATGTATACCGAGCTCGTCCCGAACCAGCGTGCTGTCGATGTCGAGCCACTCATCGTCTTCTTTCACTCGAATCGGACCTGCGTACAACTCCGCACTCATCGTGCCGTCAGGGTTGACAAACGTGGAGGAGTCCTCCGTCCGCGCCTCCAGCACCTCCACGGGCTCACCTGTGGCGATGGCGACCGCGCGCTCCGCGGAAAGATCAAGATCCTCGACACGAGTGGTCGGTACTTGGTCCTCAACCGCGGTGTCCTCATCGAGATCGGCTGCCGCTAAGGCACCATCGGCAGGCACCAGCGACACAAGCAGGGCAAGGACTGACAGGTAAGCCGCTCGGCGGGTCCACCCACGAATTCCACTCAATTCAATCTCCAGAGTTCGGCCCAGCCCGCGTCCAGCGATCTAGAGGAAGCATGACGCGACTTGGCCGGGCGTCGATAGCCAGGATGGGTGATCCGTCTCACCAATGTTGGTGAGACGACTCCCGAACGGTGCTGAGAGCGGCCTCAGTCAGGCCGGTCAAGCTTGATCGCGACCGCGATCAGATCCTGTCGGCTCTTCAGTCCTGTCTTGCGTAGCAGGTTCTGGATATGGGTCTGAACGGTGGAAGCGGAGATATGCAACGAATCCGACAGTTCGGCGTCGGTGATCCGTCCGCTGCCAATCATGACAAGAACCTCCACTTCTCGCTTGGATAGCTGCAGAGTGGAAGTATCGACGTGGCTCACTCTGTCGAGGATCGACCCGGCGACTCTCTCGCTCACGACCATCGAAGCCGCCACCCGTCTCATACTCACAAAGGCCGTGACTGCAAGCGCTCCCACGACGAGCGACTGGATGAATTGCCAGTCCACCAGCAGAGCCTCAGTAGCGGACACGTCGATCCAGTCAAGAAGTGCTGCCTGAAGTAACAAGCGCTGCATGGCACCGAAGACTAAGGCGCCACTCACCAGGGCGACGGTTAGCCACAGCAACCTCGTCCGGCGCGAAAGCTCGCGGCGCCAGAGCCGCAAGCTCCAGGAGGTCAGGACGAGAAAGAGGATCGCGTTGATGGCAACCAGCGAGAATCGCAGATAATCCACTCCTCCAGGCTACCTCAACAGTTCCGCGTTCCCTATCGAGCGAGTGCGGTTGTAGATCTCTCGGGAGTCCAAGTCTGACAAAACGTTGACCCTTCAAGACCTGCTCCTGTTCACCAAGCTACTCAGGCATGTATCGGTTACTGATGAGCCAGTCGAAGATCTCATGGCGAAGGAATGTGAACTTGCGGCCGCCGGGTTTGCGGTGAGCCGGGATGATGCCCTCTCGCACCCAGGCGCGGATGATCTGCTCATTGGTATGCAACAGATCAGCGAGCTGGTTGGTGTCCAGGACCGCCGGCACCTCCGGATACCACCGGTCGTAGTCGATGGACCCCTCCGTCACTCTGTGTCTCGCTGAGTCTCGTCGGTCACGTCTTCGTCCTCGAGGCTGTTGTCATCGTCGACCGGTCGCATGGCTGCGATCACCTCATCGCGGAAGAATCGGAACTGTTGGCCCCATCGCATCGCGTTGAGCTCCTTGCGGTGGACTTTGTCGCGGACGTCGCCGATAGTGCAGTGCATCATCTCAGCGACATGGGCGGTGGTAAGGATGGTTGGGTAGAGGCGGCGTAGCTCCTCGATCGGGTCCGGATTACTCATTCCTACCCGATGCTACTCAACGTTGCTACAGAAAGGAACGGTTTAACGGGCCGAACAGAGCCTTTGTCCGTATTTTGTCCGTCAGAGGACGAGAAACGTCGGAAATCGAAGAGCAAAGACGAAAGACGAAGTCCCAGCTCAAGGCCCACTTTCAGGACTTTAGTCCTGGTCGTCGGCGTCCTCTCGGAGGGCTTTTAACCCGAAGGTTCGGGGTTCGATCCCCGGGGGACTTCGAGAGCCGAAAACTGAGGATGTCGGAGGCGCCGCCAGTCGCTGCGATCTCACTTGAGGACTCTACACTCGCTCAGGAGAATTCCTTCGCGCACCGGATGCGCACCAAGCATCACCACCTGTAGTGTTATCCCTGGTAAACGGGCGATAGAGCACCGGCTTTGCAAGCCGGGGGCCGTGGGTTCGAATCCCATCGTCTCCACAGCTGCTTCAGATGAAACTCTGGGTGACGAGAGTTGCGATGATCGTCATCAGGCCGGCGGCCAGAGTGAGGACGATCCTGTCGAGACGCTGGTTCACCGCATCGAACCGGGCCGTGACCGACGACGTGATTCGTAGGCGGCCATGTCACCATGCCTGCCTGCAACCCTGACTTCAAGGGTTCCGGCACTTCGTCCACGCCGTACAATGGACTGCGGAACAATCGTTCGTGGAGCCGGGTTGTAGCGATAGAGCCAGAGGAGTGAAATGCCCAACGCAGTCATCGTCGATGCAGTGAGAACCCCGACAGGACGCCGCAACGGAGTGTTCAAAGACATCCACGCAGTAGATCTGGCGTCGATACCGCTCCAAGCCCTCGTCGAACGCAACGACCTCGATCCGATGATGATCGACGACGTGATCATGGGCAACGTCTCCCAGACCGGAGAGCAGGCCTACAACATCGGCCGCAACGCTGCCCTCGCCGCCGGGTTCCCCGAAGAGGTGCCCGGAGTGACAATCGACCGCCAGTGCGGATCGAGCCAACAGGCAGCCCACTTCGCCGCTCAGGCGATCATGGCCGGCGCCCAGGACATCGTCATCGCCGCCGGCGTCGAGTCGATGACCAGGGTCCCGATGGGCATCACCGCCGAGCAGGGCCCTGGCATGCCGTTCGGTCCAAGAATGGTGGAGCGCTACGCCCAGGGTCTCGTGCCGCAGGGAATATCGGCGGAGATGATCGCAGAGAAGTGGGGGATCAGCCGCAGAGAACTCGACGAGCTGAGCTTCGAGTCCCACCAGCGGGCAGGGCGTGCCAGCGACGAAGGCCGCTTCGAGGGCCAGATCGTCCCGGTGGAGATCACCCGGGACAACGGCGACACCGAGATCGTCACCCGCGATGAGGGAATTCGCTCTGACACTTCACTGGAGAAACTTGCCAGTCTGCAGCCCGCCTTCAAAGCCGATGGGGTGATTACGGCTGGCAACTCGTCACAGATTTCGGACGGGGCAGCTGCAGTTCTAATCATGTCGGAGGAGAAAGCGAGCGAACTCGGTTTCGCTGCGAAAGCACGATTCCTCAATTTCTCGATGGTTGGTGTCGACCCGATCACGATGCTCACCGGCCCGATTCCGGCTACTGAGAGAGTGCTCGAGCGGGCCGGGCTCGGCATCGACGACATCGACCTCTTCGAGGTCAACGAGGCCTTTGCCGCGGTCACTGTTGCCTGGCGGATGGAACATGGCGGTTCCGACCCCAAGGCACTATGGAACCGCACCAACGTCAACGGCGGGGCGATCGCTCTCGGGCATCCACTCGGAGGCTCAGGAGCCCGTCTTCTCACCACGCTGGTCTGGGAGCTGGAGCGCACGGGAGGCCGATACGGCCTGCAGACCATGTGCGAAGGCGGCGGCATGGCCAACGGGACCATTATCGAACTGATCTGAGCATGGCGTCCTACACGGTCAATCCGGCCGGAATCGAGAAGGCGAAATACTTGATCGAGAAGCGGCAGTACGTGCTGGACAGCGAGTGGGGCGACTCCCAACCCAGCGCCGAGGACGAGAATGCCTTCCTCGAGGGCCATGATTGGGATGAGTACGGGGAATGGCACCTCGGGCTCACCGAGGGTGCCACCGATGAAACCAAGGCACGATACGCATTTGTATTTGGCGATTTCCGGCGCCTGCACCGGATGGGACTGATCGCATGTCGCTTCCGCGCGGCGCAATGGCGACACAAAGAGGTCGAGCTCGCCGCCCACGATCTGCTCCAGCATCTCGACAACACATCCGCCTGAACAGGGAACTGTCTGACGGCTGATAGTCTCGCCGACCTCACCCTATGAAATTCAAAACCACTCTCGTCAAATCCGGCAAAACGACCACCGGGATTGAAATACCCCCAGCAGTCATCGATGCGCTCGGGGCCGGCAAGCGCCCCCCGGTCAACGTCACAGTGAACGGATACTCATACCGGAGCACCGTTGCGGTTATGGGCGGATCCTATTGGGTGAGCTTCAGCTCCGAGCACAGGGCCAATTCCGGACTGGAGGGAGGCGACGAGATCGAAGTTGTCCTCGAACTCGACACTGCACCTAGAGAGGTCGAGGTGCCCGACGACTTCGCCGCTGCCCTGGATGCCGAACCAGAGGCACGGAAGACCTTCGATGCGCTTTCGAACAGCAACAAGGGCTGGCATGTGCTCCAGGTCACCGGGGCGAAACATGAGGAGACCAGACAGCGGCGGATCGCCAAGTCCGTCTCCTCCCTCAAACAGGGACTGCCCCGCTAGATCCGTTTCGTATCGGGGGTTGACAGATCCTGAGTCGTCCTATATCGTTCGGTCGAACGACCGAGAGATGATATTGACAGACACCAGGAAGAACGACACAGCCAGATCGATACTGCAGGCGGCCAAGGAATCGCTGCTCGACACCGGCCTTTCCGGTCTGTCGACGCGGTCGATCGCCGACGCTGCCGGGGTACCGCTCAGTCAGATCCATTACCATTTCGGCTCGAAGCAACGACTCGTTCTCGCCGTTCTCGAAGCTGAAAACGAGCGACTCCTCGAACGTCAGCAGCAGATGTTCGAGTCCGACCTCCCGCTCTGGAAGCAGTGGGAGCAGGCGTGCGACTTCCTCGACGATGATCTCGAGTCCGGATACGTCCGGGTCCTCCACGAGATGATCGCAGCTGGATGGTCCGATCCTGAGATCGCTGCCGTTGTCTGGAAGCAGCTGAGGGGGTGGCAGGAGCTCCTCGCCGGAGTGGCGCGCCGGGCGGCGTCCAAACTCGGTGGGCTCGGACCATTCACACCCGAGGAGATCGGCGTCCTCGCCAGCGCACCGTTCATAGGGGCAGAGGCTTACCTGCTGATGGGGGTCCAGGAGAAGGACTATCCGGCCCGATCAGCCCTGCGCAAGGTCGGAGACATCATCCGCGATATGGAGGAAGCAGGCGATGCGGGCTAGATCACCCGATCATCAGGGATTTGTCGATAGTGACGGCATCTCCATCGGCTACGAGGTGTTCGGCGAGGGGAAGACCACGATTCTCCTCATGCCCACCTGGACCATCATCCACAGCCGGTTCTGGAAGATGCAGATCCCGTACCTCTCTCGCTACTACCGGGTGATCACGTACGACGGCCCTGGGAACGGCCGTTCCGAGCGGGTTACCGATCCGGCGCGTTACTCATCTGATTCCTACGCGGCAGACGCTGCCGCGGTGCTCGACGAGTGTGGTGTGGAAAAGGCTGTGGTGGTCGGCCTCTCGCTCGGCGCCCAGTACACAGTGCGGCTCGCTGCGCTCCACCCCGACCGGGTGACGGCAATCGTCTTGGTTGGGGCGGCCTTGCCATTGGCGCCACCGTCACCGGAACGAGCGGGCGTCCTCGAAGGGCTGTTCGGGAAGCTGCCGGCTGATCCCAAAGGGTGGGAAAAGTACAGCGTCGCCTACTGGCACCACCAATACCAGGACTTCGCCGAATTCTTCTTCGACCAGGTCTTCTCCGAGCCCTATTCCACCAAACCAATCGAAGATGCAGCAGGCTGGGCTTTGGAAACCGGTCCCGACGTTCTCGAGGCGGAGGCAAACCGTCGGCCGCTCGGGATTCGAGGATCCGATGTCTTTGCGGGTGTCAACTGCCCGACCATGGTCATCCATGGCACCCGAGACCGCATCCACCCTCACGCGGTAGGAGTCGAGGCAGCCCGCTTGACCAACGGAACTCTCGTCACGATGGAAGGGTCCGGCCACATGCCCAACGTCCGAGACCCGGTCCGTTTCAATCTGGTGGTGCGCGAATTCGTCGAAGGTTTCGCAACGTGAGGGCGTGTTTGCCCAGGTCCGAAGGGACAGTCGACCGAGACGGAATCGGCATCCACTACGAGGTTCACGGCAGCGGCGAAACGACTTTGTTGCTCATACCACCAGCACCAATCACCCACTCGCGCATTTGGAAGGCCCAGGTCCCATTCCTCGCCCGGCATTTCCGGGTGGTCACAATGGACGGACGTGGTAACGGTAAGTCCGGTCGGCCCACGGAGAAGAGGTCGCACACCAGGGCCGAAAATGTGGCTGACATCCTCGCAGTACTCGACGCCACGGCCACTCAAAGCGCGGTACTGGTTGCACACTGCCATGCGAACTGGTGGGCAATCGAGGTCGCCAGCGCCTACCCCGAGCGAGCCGATGCTCTCATCGCTATTGATGCCGGTATTCCCTACCTGGGTAAGTCACAGCAGCACTGGATCGACACCGCGAGCACTTTCGATGAAGTCCTGGAAGATCCAACGGGCTGGGAGTTGTTCAACCGCCATGTGATCGTCAACGAGCACTACCGCTGGGTGGAGTTCTTCTTTGGCGCGCAACTCGTCGAGCCGCATTCGACCAAGCAGTACGAGGACGCAGTCACCTGGGCACTGCAGTCGAGTGGAGAAGTTCTCGTTGCGGCGGAGGAGGGAATCGAGCTCGACCTCCCGGATCGGGAGTCGTTCATCGATGTCTGCCAGGACCTGCACATACCTGTCCTCGTTGTCCATGGGAGCGAGGACGTTTGCCAGGCGGTGGAACGAGGTCGGGAGCTCGCTGCCGTCACCAACGGGGAGTATCTGGAAATCGAAGGCGCCGGCCATCTCCCCATGGCGCGGGAACCGGTGAAGGTCAACCGAGCGATCAAGGACTTCGTCGATCGGATGGAGAGGGTGAGATGAAAAGCCAATTGTGGACTAGGGGCCTCGACCGACCCCGGAAGGCCCTGTACATCTCCTCCCCGATCGGGCTCGGTCACGCCCGACGTGACGCGGCGGTGGCCAAGGAACTTAAGCAGCTGCGACCCGAAGTCGAGATCGACTGGCTGGCCCAGGACCCCGTGACCCGTGTCCTCGAAGCGGAAGGGGAGACCATCCATCCTGCGAGTGAATTCTTGGTCAGCGAATCGGCGCACTTCGTATCGATGACCTCCGAGCACAACCTCCACGCCTTTCAGGCGCTGCGGGAGATGGACGAGATCATGGTCGCCAATTTCATGATCTTTCAGGAGGTGGTCGAAGAGGGCAACTACGACCTGGTGATCAGCGATGAGGCATGGGAAATCGATCACTTCTGGCATGAGAACCCCGAGCTGAAACGAGGGTCACACGTATGGTTCACCGACTTCGTCGGCTATTTGCCGATGCCCTCGGGGGGCGAACGGGAGGCATTCGTCGCTGCCGACTACAACGCTGAGATGATCGAGCACATCGCGCGCTTTCCCCGGATCCGCGACAAGGCCCTGTTCGTGGGCAGTCCCGACGACATCATCCCGGAGACTTTCGGCCCTGACCTTCCCAAGATCAGAGATTGGACCGAGGAGCATTTCGACTTTTCCGGTTACATCACCGGCTTCGTGCCGCCCTCTCCCGAGGAGGTCGGGGGAGTCAGAGAGGAGCTTGGCTTCGGAGACGGTGAGAAGGTGATCGTGGTGACAGTCGGTGGCTCGGGCGTCGGGCGAGCCTTGCTCGAGAAGATCATCGCCGCCTACCCGCTGGTGAAGGATCGGGTCCCCGAGGCACGGATGATCGTGGTGGCGGGCCCCAGGATCGACCCCCGCTCGCTTCCCGAGCATCCAGGCCTACAGATCGAGGGATATGTGGAGCGGCTCTACCGGCATCTGTCAGTTTGCGATCTGGCAGTGGTCCAGGGAGGGCTGACCACCTGCATGGAATTGGCGGCGGCGCGCAGACCGTTTCTCTACTTCCCCCTCGAGGACCACTTCGAGCAGAACTACCACGTCCGCCACCGGCTCGACCGTTACGGAGCCGGCCGCTTCATGGATTACGCCGCCAGCGATCCCGATTCGATCGCAGATGCAATGGCGACCGAGGTTGGACGGCAAGTCGATTACTCGCCGGTAGAGACCGACGGCGCCGCCAGGGCCGCCGCACACATAGCCGAACTGTTGTAGGGAGGTGATCCCAGGTACCCAGCAAACAACGAGGCCTCAAGATTCGGTCGAACGACCGACTCAGAGCGCTACCGGATAGGCATAGGTGGGCAAGGGTGCTCACCAGAACGGCGTCGGGATAGGTAGGGGCACCGATGTGGGTCGGAAACACCTCCCGTACCTTCGCCGACAAGGGGTCAGGTCGACGGCCTGGCTCAAGCAACCAAGTCCCGGATGGGGACGAGAAAGGAATGGAAATGACCACATCGACGAGACCCTTCACGAACGGAGTAGATCTCGAAGCGATCCTCGGGGCGCGTGCCGCCTTGACCGACGCTCCAATTGCGGCGCAGTTCACCTGGAAGGCAGAGGCAGAGTGGGTCGACGGAACGCACTCGCGGACGACCATCGAAAGGTACTTCGGGCTCGGTGCGGAGCAGACTCACCGCGAAGCCTTCGTCCTCGACACCGACCACCCGGAGATTTTCGCTTCCGAAGACCGCGGTCCGGCACCGGTCGAGACACTCCTGGCCGCCCTGGCCGGGTGCCTCGGCGCCGGGATCGCCACGGTGGCTGCGAACCGCGGCATCGAATTGCGGTCGGTGAAGGCATCGGTCGCCGGCGACATGGACCTGGCAGGGATCATGGGGATCGACCCCGGGGTTCGGAATGGGTTCTCGGGGATAACAGTGCGGTACGAGGTCGATGCCGACGCTACCCGCGAGGAGATCGAGAGCATCGTCGCACAGTCGCAGAAGCGCTCGGCCGTCTACGACGCCATCACCAACCCGACACCGGTGACCGTGGAGGTTGTGTGAGGCGGGTGACCGGGCCGCATCCGGATGGGGCCGTCTTCGGACGGCCCCGCTCGGCGGACTACGACGTGGTGGTGGTTGGTGCCCGGGTGGCCGGAGCTGCGACTGCGATGCTGCTCGCCCGTCGCGGGCACCGGGTGTTGATGGTCGACCGCGCCCCCGCCGGTGCGGATACCACTTCGACGCACGCTGTGCTCCGCTCCGGTGTGCTCCAGTTGAAACGCTGGGGTTTGCTCGATCGAGTGATCGACGCCGGCACGCCTGCAATTCAGAGGGTCACCCTCGGATTCGGCTCCGAGCTGGTGCCAATCGACCTCAGTGACGATTTCGGTGTCGACTCGCTCTATGCCCCCAGGAGGACTGCCCTCGACCCGATCCTCGTTGACGCTGCGGTCGAGGCCGGTGTGAATTATGTCGAACGGTGCAGGGCGACATCTCTGGTGAAAGACGCCGGAGGCACGGTGCGGGGAGTCGTACTCGACGCCGACGGCGGGGAGGTGACCGTTGGTTCGCGAATGGTGATTGGTGCCGACGGTGCCTGGTCGAAGGTGGCGAAGTGGGTCGAAGCACCCACCTACAAGCAGTATCCGGGGACCAACACCGTCTACTACGCCTACTACCGGGGAATCGAGACCCACGACGTCTACTTTCAGTTCACCCCTGGTGTGACCGCCGGGCTGATACCGACCAACGACGACCTCGTGTGCGTCTACGGTGGCTGGCCGATAGACAGGACGACAGGGTTCCGCGATGAGCCCGATGCCGCATTCGAAGGCATCGTGGGCTCAGCCCACCCGCTGCTCAGGGATGCAATAGGTGGTGGGACCAGAGTCAGTCAGTTTCGGGGGGTTCAGGGCCTTCCTGCCTTCCTCCGCAAGCCCGGCGGGCCGGGTTGGGCCCTCGTCGGCGACGCCGCCTACACAAAGGATCCGGTTTCGGCTCACGGCATCAGCGACTCTCTCCGCGATGCTGAACTCTGTGCGGGTGCCGTCGATGTCTCCCTGACCGATCCCGGCGAAACCGCAGCGGCCTTCGCCCGGTACCAGACGGTCAGAGACGAGCTCTCTACGGGGATGCTCGCATGGAGCGCAGAGTTGGCGGCCTACGAATGGGACGAAACACGCGCCTCGGAGCTGATGAAGAATCTAAGCGGTGCTGTCAAAGCCGAGTGCGAGGCCATGTTGAACGGGGCCGGAATGCCGATGCCGGCGGTCTGAGCCCTTTGCCCGACCCAGCCGAGAGGATACGCGTCTCTCCCTCCGCTTGCGGAGGGAGTACCTCCGACCCCCTAGGTCGGAGGGGAGGGTGGGATGTTCCCACCAACTGCAATGGAGCTGCGAGCCCGAGCGGGCCCCTCCCTCCTACCTCCGCCCTCCTTCGTCGGGCGAAGGCCAACCAACCCTCGGCGCAAGCGGGCGGCCATCAGGACGGGAGTACCCCGACACGCCAACTCTCCCTCCGCTGCGGAGGAAGTACCTCCGACCTCCTAGGTCGGAGTGGAGGGTGGGGCGATCCCACCAACGGCACTCTTGAACTCCCAGCACGCGGGGACCTCTCCCTCCTGCGGGGGCCGGGTCTACCATCCGACCACCAACCACCGCCCACCTGATGGAGGTGCCCGGATGGGCACGCCGACGCTGCAAATCCGTCCCGGGAACCCGGACTTCCTCGACCTCCCGTGGGAGGCTCCTATCAGTGACTGGTCGCACGACCGCCTGGTGACCATGCCGGTAGGGGTCCATCGTCATCCGGTCGAATTCGTCGCATACGACGAGGGGATCTATGCGATCAAAGAAATGCCTGTTCGGATAGCAGTCAAGGAATACACGGTGCTCGTGGCCCTTCAGGAGCGAACCCACCGGGCCGCCATCCCCGCCGGGTTGATAACGAGGACCTGGCTCGACCCCCACGATGAGTCCTCAGGCGCTGTGGTGACCCGGTTTGTCGAGCATTCCTTCCCCTACCGGCGGTTGGTGTCAGGCCTCGGCTTCGGTGATCGACGATCGCAGATGCTCGACGCGGTTGCCGGCCTCCTGGTCGAGCTGCACATCGCCGGGTGCTTCTGGGGCGACTGCTCGCTCTCCAACGTCCTCTACCGATTCGATGCCGGTGGTATCGAGGCGGTGATGATCGACGCCGAGACCTCCGAGCTGCACCCATCGCTGAGCACCGGTCAGCGCATGCACGACCTGGAGATAATGAAAGAGAACCTCGCGGGGGAGATGTCAGACATCGCGGCAATGAACGAGGCAGAACTGGCGGATGCCGACCTCGGGCTCGGAGTAGACATCGCCCGGAGATACGACGGGCTGTGGTCGGAGATCACCGAACCCCTCGTAATCGAGAAGAACGAGGCTTACAAGATCCGGGAGCGGATTGCCCGGATCAACGACATCGGCTTCTCGGTCCATGACATCGAGATCGAGCCCACCGACGCCGGAGATGTGGTCACGATGACTACCCGGGTCGGCGGCCGGACATTCAACACCGACCGGCTCCGCGAGTTGACAGGTATCGAGGCTTCGGAGAATCAGGCCCGGCTCATCCTGGGCGATCTCAACTATTACCTGGCCAAACACGGTGACGTATCTCCGACCGGAAAGAGCGTGGGCACGTTCAAGTGGCTGACCAACTCATATGAGCCGATCGTGAAACTCATTTCCGAGCAATGGCATGGCGAAGACCCCGCTCAGGGTTACTGCGACTTCCTCAACCATCGCAGAAATCTGGCCACGGCGCGCGGCGAAGACGTGGCGAACGAGGAGGCCTTCGAGTCTTGGGTCGCCAGCGGATTTCCCGGATTCGCCCTCAACCCGAGCTGACCGACCGGGACACCTCTAGTTGGCGGCTGCGGCCATCTTCTTGACACCGACGCGGTCGCCGGTGGCGGGGTCGAAGAAGAGGAGCTTGTCCCCGTCCACGGTCAGTTCGAGGGTGTCGCCGTGCTTGACCGGGACATCGGGACTGACCCGTGCGACAAAGTTGGTCTTGTCGCCAAGCGAATCGGCGGTCTGGCCGGTGTCGGCGAGCAACTCTTCGATGTCGGGGGTGACGACGGGACTGCGGTCCACGGTGAAGTGGATGTAGGTGTCGGCTCCCAACATCTCGGTCACCTCGACAACGATTGTCATCGAGTGCTCGGGGTCGTGCCCGGCAACTGTGGCCGCCTCGAGATCGCTGGGGCGGAGACCGATGACCAGCTCGGTACCGACCATGTTCTCGAGCCCGGGGTGCTTGTCGAGAGCTTTCTTGCCTACCTGGACCCTGGCATTTGGCAGCACGGCGTAGACCCTGTCGCCTTCGGCTTCGAGATGGCCGTAGCTGAGGTTCATCGCGGGGCTGCCGATGAAGCCGGCCACGAAGAGATTGTCGGGGCTGTTGTACAACTCGGTCGGTGGGCCTACCTGCTGGAGGTTGTATGGTGCCCTCGCTGAGACTGCACGCAGCACAGCAACCCTATCGCCGAGCGTCATCGCCTCGACCTGGTCGTGGGTCACGTAGACAGTTGTGGTCCCGAGACGTTTGTGGAGCCGTTCCAATTCAGCGCGCATCTGGACGCGGAGCTTGGCGTCGAGGTTGGAGAGCGGCTCGTCCATGAGGTAGGCAGCGGGCTCGCGGACTATGGCACGACCCATTGCAACACGCTGACGCTGGCCACCGGAGAGAGCCTTCGGCTTGCGTTCGAGGAGGTCACGGATCTCCAGGATGTCGGCTGCCTCATGAACCCTCTTCTGGATTTCGTCCTTTGGCATCTTGCGCAGCTTCAGACCGAAGGCCATGTTGTCGAACACGCTCATATGGGGGTAAAGCGCATAGTTCTGGAAGACCATGGCGATGTCGCGGTCTTTGGGAGGGACGTCGTTGACGAGGCGATCGCCGATCTTCATGGTGCCTTCAGAGATCTCTTCCAGCCCGGCAATCATCCGCAGGATGGTCGATTTGCCGCAGCCCGAGGGCCCGACGAGAACCAGGAACTCTCCGTCGTGGATCTCGAGGTTGACATTGCCGACCGCCCGGGTGCCTCCTTCGTAGATCTTGCCCAGGTCTTCCATGGTGATGGCTGCCATCTCTTGTCACTCCCTGTGATTGAAGAATTGACCAGAAACATAGCCGAAATTGTCCAGCCCTGGGCCTCTGGCCCAATGTTCGTGCTCACCGATCGGAAAACAGCACCGCCCTGTTTCTGCGATCACCTGTGTCTCTGAGGGTGGTCAAGGGGTGGACTTATTCCGGCAACGGCCAGATGATCACTGTGGACGGAGTTCCGCATCCCGCGCGGTCCGCCATGCACCGTACTCGTCTGCGAATCCGACGGCGAGACCAGGCAGAAGGCCGCCGGTGATGAGACCGGCAGGCGTGAGAAAGAAGAGCAGAAACATCGTGTACACCACCGCCATGGAGACGGCGATGAGTCGTCTCCGCAGCTGATCGGGGATATCGGGGAGGCGAAGGCAGATTGCAACGCCGACACCGAACCCGGCGGCGGCACCCAGGGCCGGAGAGATCAACCCCACGGACAGACCGAGAGCGATGAGCAGGCCCATCGAGATGAGGACCATTCGCGGCGCCTTCGGATTGCGCGACACGAAACCAACCACGACGAATACGAATGGTGCGAGCGCTAGAGATATCGCGATGAGGGCCGGGTCGATCGCCGGAGCGTCGTCGCCGTTCGAGATGAACGCTGCCGCGTAGGTGAAGTAGCTGAAGACGATGACGACGGTTCCGAGAGCGAGCGCGAGCCAGTTGCGCCCCCGGCTTGCGTCGGGAAGTCTCGGAATGTTGCCGCGATCCAACTATCCCTTGACCGAACCTGCCGTGAGTCCCCTGACGAAGTATCGCTGCAGGGCGAAGAACACAACCAAGGGAAGGATCATCGTCACAAACGCGGCCGCAGGGAGGAGGTTCAGCGCTCCCTCTCCCCGTCCTGCCAGGTCGGCCAGCTCGACGGTGAGAACCCGGTTAGCCGGGTCGACCCCGAGGAAGACCAAGGCGACCAGGAAGTCGTTCCAGACCCAGAGGAACTGGAAAATGGCGAACGAAGCAAGCACCGGCACCGACAGCGGGAGGATCAGTTTGGTGAATATCTCGAAGTGAGTTGCGCCGTCGATATTTGCTGACTCGATCAGCGACGAAGGCAGTGATCCCATGTAGTTCCGCAACAGATACACCGCCAGGGGCAACCCGAATCCGGCGTGGGCAAGCCAGACCGCCGGGTAGGTCCCGTTGAGGTCGAAGCTGGTGTAGATCCGGAGGATCGGGATCAGGGCCATTTGCAACGGCACGACCAAGAGTCCCACGACAATGATGAATGTGATGTTGCGTCCCGGGAACTCCATCCATGCGAACGCATAGGCGGCGAAGGCCGCAACCGTGATCGGGATCACCACCGCGGGGATCGTGATCGCCAGCGAGTTGGCGAAGGCGTTGGCGAAGCCGCCCTCCAGGACCGCGCTGTAGTTCTGCAGGGTCCAGGTCGCCGAGTCGAAGACATCTCCGAAAATCGTCCACCATCCGGAGCTCCGGATGCTGGCGGGCTCCCGGAAGCTGTTGATCAGCAACCCGATGGATGGGATCGTCCAGATCGCGGCGATGACTGCTACAGCCAGGTAGACCGGGAAGCGGGAAGGTTGGCGTCCCGCCGCGACAGTGGGAGTCGACTGGGTTGCAGTTGTCATCTCGTCGCCTCCTGCTCTCTGAATTGCCTGATGTTGAGGACCAGAATCGGGACGACGGCGATAAACAAGACGACGGCGAGTGCAGCACCCATGCCGTCGTTTCCGAATGTGAAGAACTCGGTGACCATGCGCTCGGCGACGACGGATGTGTCGAAGCCTCCGCCGGTCATGACGAAGACGATGTCAAAGACTTTCCATGTCGTGATCAGGATGGTCGTCCACACGACAACGATCGTCGACATGATCGAGGGCACGATGATTTTGCGGAAAACCTCCCATTCGTTGGCGCCGTCGATGCGAGATGCTTCGACGATCTCCTCCGGTACCGACTTGATCGCCGAGGACAGGATGACCATGGAGAACCCGGTTTGCAGCCAGATGAGGATCACCATCAGGAGGAGATTGTTCCAGAGCGGAAGCTGGAGCCAGTTGACCGGGTCACCGCCGAGAGCAACCCACACCGCGTTGAGGACACCGATTTGTTCACCGAAGCCCTCGGGACGGAAGCTATAGATGAAGGTCCAGACTACGGACGCACCGACGAACGAGATCGCCATCGGAAGGAAGATGAGTGACTTGGAGAAGGACTCCGATTTCCGGGGAAGCTTGTCGGCCAGGGTGGCGAAACCGAGACCAATCAACAGGGCCGCGGCGGGCACGATCAGGACCCACGCCACGCTGTTGCGCATGGAGATGAGGTACGTGCTCTCTGTGAATATCCGCTGGTAGTTGGCGAACCAGACGAACTCCGTGCCCGCCGAGTTCTGGAAGCTGAGGATGAACGTATTGACAGCCGGATACACCAAGTAGAAGGCCAGGAGCACCATCGCCGGACCGGCGAAGACGTAGGGTCGCACGCCGGCGGCGATCCTCCGAGGAAATGCGTTGACGAGGCGGTCCAGTGCCCAGTACAAAACCCACACCCCGACCACGCCGACGATGACGGCCACGGTGACCTGGATGAACTTGTTCATATCTTCCCGCTGGAGGAATTCGAACGCGAAGAAGAACGCTACGAGGATGGCGGGCACGACCAGCGCGCTGGCGATACGGAGCAGCCATACCGTAGCGGCGTTGCTCGTGGCGCCTTCTTCTGAGATTGCGTGCTGTTCGGTCTTTTCGGGATCGGTGAGGACCGGTGGGGTCGCCATGCCTATCTTCTCCGTCGGTCGGTGCTCGCCAAGACCCTACCGAATCGAAATCGGTCGTGCGTGGTATCGGCAAACGAAAGGAGGGTGGCCCGAGAGCCACCCTCCTCACATTGGTTACGATGCGGGCTACTGGGGCCAGCTCGCCTCGATTGCTCCAGTCACTTCCTCAGCGGATGCTCCCTGGGTCCAGTCGATGATTCCTGTCCAGAATGTCTCCTGGCCCACTTCCGGGGGCATGAGGTCGGAGGCGTCGAACACGAACGTGTTCGCATCGAGAGCTGCCGTGATCGACTCTGCAAATGTCTTTGCCGAGTCGCTCTCGTAGCAGTTCGGATCGACGTCCTTGTGGCCGGGAAGCCGCTCGACACCGGTCACACCATGGCCGCCAAACTCGGCGATACCGCCGCCACTCGCCGAAGCAAGCGTGCACTGCCACTCGGGCGTGATCCAGTCCTTGAGCGCCGCTGCGATTGCCGGGTCATCATCGAAGACGATCAGCGTGTCACCACCACCCATCGCGCCGGGGTTGCCGTCGATGGTCGGGAAGCTGAATACTCCGATCTCGGCTTCCTCTCCCTCCTCGTAGTCGGCAGCCTGCGTGAAGAAGTTGGCGATGAACGAGCCCTGCTTGAGCATCGCACAACCTGCTGGGTCGCTGAACATCGGGCCGGGCGAATCCTCGAAGATGATTCCTGCGACGTTCTCGGGGCCACCGAGCACGAAGCCGTCACCGAAGAAGATCTCACCGAAAGTGTTGAACGCCTCGACAACGGTGGGGTCATCGAACGGGATCTCGTGGTTGTACCACTGGGCATACATGTCGGCGCCGTTCTGCCGCACGTAGATGTCCTCGATCCAGTCCGTCCCGGGCCAGCCGGTAGCGTCACCAGATCCGAACCCGAAACACCACGGAGTCACGTCATCGGACACCATCTGCTCGGAAAGAGCGACAAGGTCCTCATAAGTCTCGGGGATCTCGTACGAGTTCTCTTCGAAAGTCGGCATGTGATAGAACACGATCGACTTGAAGTTGGGGAACCAGGGAATTCCGTAATGCTGGCCGTCATCACAGAGGCCCAGGTTCATCCAGTATTGCGAATGGTTCTCCTCCATCGCTGCGATGTCGAAGCCCATGTCCTCGAGCGAGACCAATGCGCCCTCATCGGCGAATGCGCAGATCGATGCAGGCTGCGGAGTGAAGGCAACGGCCGGTGGGTCGCCACCGTCAACCTGGATCCTCAGCTGCTGCTCGAACTCCGACACACCGGTATAGGTGATGTTGGAGCCGACTTCGCTGTTGTACGCTTCGATGAAGCCGGTAAGGGCATCACCCTCCACGCCGGTGGGGGCACCGAACAGAGTGAACTCGGCGTCGGCCGCCGCGCCCTCGCCCTCGGTTCCGCCGTCACCTCCGGCGGTTGTGCTCGACCCGTCCCCGATATCGTCGCCGCCGCCACATGCCGCCAGGACAAGAGCGAAGACGCCGAACAGCACTAATAGCCTGTTCAATCGTTTCATTTTATTGTCTCCTCGTTCTTTGAAAACCCCGTCTTTGAAGACAAAGGGCAGACAGAGACCATACCAGTTCGATCGGTTTGGGGGTCCCTACTCTCCGCCGAAGGTGACGGTGGGAGGGCAGCTAGCTAGGCGCCGGGGAGCGGTCGGCCCAGAGATGGAGAATCGTGAACAACACGGTGATCCCGAACAGTCCGGGACCCAGAACCGCAAGTCCCTGGGCCTCGGCAAGAAGTCCCAGGACCCAGGGGAGGGTGGCAATCCCCAGGCTGGCCGCAGCCAGCTGGTAGCCCACCATCCGGGTGGAGCGGTCGCGTCCGATCCGGAGTGGAGTCAAGGAGACAAGAGTCGGGAAGATCGCGGCAAACCCGATCCCGGCAACAGGTAGACCGACAAACCCGGCACCCGCGGGGTCCCACCACAAGATGCCGACGCCGATCAGAGCCAGGAGCACCGAAGCGTTGAGGGTATGAGATGGCGAGGCACGGTTTCCCACTGCGCTGACGAGAAACCGCCCCGCCGTCAATCCACCCCAATAGGCGGCGACCCATCCACCCGCAAGTGCAGTTGTCATACCCCGCCCCTCTCTGAGCAAAGTGTAAGCCCACTGCCCGACGCCGACCTCGGCGCCGGTATAGACGAAGAACAGGGCCAGGAGCAGCACGACCCGGGCACGGCGTACCGTGACAATACGGTCGTCTCCGGTCTCGGGCGGTCGCGAAGTCCAGCGACTTCTCGTTCGCCAGATTGCGACCGCCACGGCGGCTTGGGCCAGGGCCATCACTGCGTAGCCTCCCCTCCAGGCTGCCCCAGCGGTGAGACTGATCGTCATCAACACCGGCCCGATGGTTGCTCCGACACCGAAGGAGGCATGGAGCAGGTTCATCGACCGGAGGTCGAATTCGAGGGCAGCATGGGCGTTCATGCCCGAGTCGACGAGGCCACCCCCCACTCCGAGCAGGACTGCGGAGAGTACGACAACCAGCCACACCGGGGCGAAGGCGATGCCAAGCAGGCCGACCGCCATCAGAGTACACCCGGTGCCGAGAGCGGCCCCGGTGCCGAGCCGGGCGTGGATCCGCCCGTAAGCGATGCTGGCGCTGAGGTAACCCACGCTGCTGACAGCCAGAAGCGCTCCCAGTTCGGAAACCCCCCGGCCGAACGCGGACCGCATCGATGGCCAGGCCACGCCGAGTGAGCCTTCGGTGAGCCCGAGCATCACGAAGGAGGCGAAGGCAACAAGAAGGACGCCGCGGCGCACGGTCGAGTTGTCGGCGTGGATCACGGGCCGACCTGGGGCTGGCTCGTCAGGCCTCTACGGCGGCTATCCACACTGCCACGTCCTGTGGTAGTGACCGGTCGGAAAGCGGCTCGCTCGAAATGAGGACACGACCCGGCGGCAGGGTCAGTGGTTCCTCGCCGTAGTTGACGATGCACCTGACACCCGAGCCGCGCCGGAAGGCAAGCACGTCCGGCCCGAGATCGAGCCACTCGATTGACGTCGTGTGGAAATTCTCGTCACGGGTGCGGATCGCCTCCCGATAGAGCTCGAGGGTCGACCCTTCGACGCCGTCTTGGGCCTCAACCGAGTGTTCGCCCCACCAAGGGGGTTGGGGGAGCCAGGATTCGGCCTCGCCGAAACCGAAGGACGGTCCGCCTCTGGACCAGGGCAGCGGCACGCGGCAGCCGTCCCGGCCCTTTTCGGTGTGGTTGGACCTCAGCCACACCGGGTCGTCGAGAACGTCGACCGGTAGGTCGTAGACTTCGGGCAGGCCGAGCTCCTCGCCTTGATAAAGATACACCGATCCGGGGAGGGCCAGCATGAGCAAGATCGCCGCCCGTGCCCGGCGCAGGCCAGTGTCGGCATCGAGCAGTGAGCGGTCGCCTGCGGCAAGCCACTTCTTTGAGTCCATCTCCTGGGGAAGCCCGTAGCGCGTTGCATGCCGCACCACATCGTGGTTGGAGAGCACCCAGGTCGGTACGGTACCGACGCCCGCCGTGGTGGATATCGCCACATCGGTCCGCGTTCTTATCTCTTTGGCATCCCAGGGTGAGACCAGGAAGTGGAAGTCGAAAGCCTGGTGGTACTCACCGGGCCGGAGATATCGGGCAAGGCGATCCCAGGAAGGCACCCAGGCCTCGGCGATCATCACCGAATCCGGATACTCGTCGAGCACCCTTCGCCACTCTTCGACGATCTCGTGCAGCTCGTCGCGGTCCCACATCGGGCTCTGTGTTCCTGACGGGGGTTGCATATGACGGTCGAATTCGTCACCGGCATCGGGATAACCCGGTTCCTTGACCAGGGAGTGGGCGACATCGACCCTGAAGCCGGCGGCGCCGCGGTCGAGCCAGAAACGGAGGATGTCCTCGAATTCGAGGCGGACCTCGGGGTTCTCCCAGTTGAGGTCGGGCTGAGAGGGGTCGAAGAGATGCAGATACCACTCGTCGTCGGGAAGCCTGGTCCACGCCGGACCGCCGAAAACGCTGCCCCAGTCGTTGGGGGGCAATGACCCGTCGGGGCCGTTGCCAGGGAGGAAGTGGTAACGGTGGCGAGCCTCGCTCCCCGGGGGTGAAGCCACTGCTTCTTTGAACCAGCGATGTTCGGAGGAGGTGTGGTTGGGCACCAGGTCGACCAGAAGGCGAAGGTCCATTTCCCCGGCTTCCCGGATCAGGTGGGTTGCCTCGTCGAGAGTTCCGAAGAGCGGGTTGATGCTCCGGTAATCGGCTACGTCGTATCCACCGTCGCGCAACGGCGACTCGTACCAGGGGTTGACCCAGATTGCGTCAACTCCAAGCGACTTCAGGTAGGGGAGTCGGGAGCGCAGGCCTGCGATGTCACCTGTTCCGTCTCCGTTGCCGTCGGCGAAAGACCTCATGTAGACCTGATATACGACTGCGTCTTTCCACCATGGTTTTGCCTCGGTCATCGGGTCGATTATTGCGGCTGTCAGGTTTGAGGCGAACCCGGGATCGGTAGTGGCTTCACGTGTCGCTTAATCTGAGGGGGTTTCATGACCGGAAATACCTTCATCGATGTCGTGCTCGCCTTCGCTATCGGATTCATCATCTGGCGCGGTTCGATTGCACTGATCCGCATGATGTCGACACCCCCTCCCGAGATCGACCCTGACGACGTGAAGGAGGTCGACCAGGACTACCGCTGCACCGTCTGCGGGGCGGAACTCACGATGAAAGCGATCAACGTCCAGGATGAGGCCGCCCCCCGCCATTGCAGAGAAGACATGGTCCCGGTCTGGCGCCCTTGATCTAGCTGTATACGTATATTATACGTACATGCGACGAAAGTTGACCATCACCCTCGCCGAAGAGGTGTACCAGGGCCTGCATCGACACGTGGGAAAACGAAAGATCAGTCAGTTCATCGAGGACCTGGCGCGCCCCCATGTCATCGACGCCGACCTCCAACTTGCATACAGGGAGATGGGCGCCGACGAAGAAAGGGAGCGGGAGGCTGTGGAGTGGGTCGAGGGTGTGGTTGGAGATGTCGCCGATGAATCGCGGTGACGTCTGGTGGGTCAGCTTCAGGTCATCGGTCGCTGGTGAGGTCACCCAAACCCGACCGGCCGTGATCCTGAGCAACGATGCCTCGAATCAAGCGCTGAACCGGGTTCAGGTGGTCCCTCTCACGTCGAACGTCGAGCGTCTCTACCCGAGCGAGGCGTACGTGCGTGTTTCCGGCAAGAGAAGCAAGGCGATGGCCGACCAGATCGCAAACGTGTCCAAGCGCCGCCTGCAGAATCGTGCCGGGGCGGTCTCGGCCCAGGACCTATCTGCCATCGAACGGGTGGTCAGGTTGCAACTGGGTCTGTAGGGGTTGGGTCCCCAAGGATTGGTTCCGTCGCTGCCGGGCAGGATCTATGTGAACACCCGGTCGTATTGGTCCCGGTACTCCTCGAGAAGCCGGAGCCAGACCTCGCTCAGCGTCGGGAACGAGGGGATGACGTGCCATAACGTCTCCAGGGGCACCTCGGCTGCAATCGCCACCGTCGCTGCATGGATCATCTCGCCGACCCTGGGCCCGACAAAAGTGGCGCCCACAACGACTTCTCTTTCGCTGTCGATAACCAGTTTGCAGGTCCCGCTGTAGCCGCGGCCCAGGGTCGACGCGGCCGCAACGTCTCCGATCTGATATTCGACGGTCCGCACGGCGAGCCCACAGGCTTTTGCGCCAGCCTCGGTCAGGCCCACAGCGGCGACTTCGGGGCTGGTGAACACAACCCTTGGTAATGCCTTCTTGTCGCCCCACGCCGCGGTGTCGACTCCCGCGATGTGGGCTCCGGCGATCCGGGCCTGGTACTTGCCGCTATGCGTGAGCAGAGATCGGCCGTTGACATCACCCACGGCATACAACCATCCCGACTTGACCGCGGTTGCCCGAAGGTTGTCGTCGACCTCGATGAACTCGCCCGGCTCCATTCCAAGGCTCTCGAGACCGAGGTTGGATGTGTTCGGCCCGCGTCCTGTTGCGACGAGGACTTCGTCAGCGTCGATTTCAATGGTTGTTCCATCGGTGAGCCTGACCCAGGCGGTCTTGGAACCGTCAGAGTTCTTCCGCAGCACCTCGACCTCTGCGGAGGTGTGCACGGTTATCTCGGCATCTTCGAAGGCCGATCGCAACTCGTCACCGGCGAACTTCTCCTCCCGGGAAAGAAGATGTTCGGCCATTTCGATGAGGGTGACCTCTTCGGAGCCCAGCCATTTCCAAGCCTGGGCCATTTCCGAGCCCACTGGCCCGCCTCCGATGACGAGGAGGCGGCGTGGCGCGGTGTCGGCGGTGGTCACATCCCGTGAGTTCCACACTCCGGATTCGCCGAGCCCATCGATCGGGGGAATAGCGTCGGAAGAACCGGTGGCGACAACAACTGCTCGTTTCGCCGCATAGACCGTTTGGGAATTGTCGGAGGATGTGACCGTTACCTCTCGCTCACCCGTTATCTGCCCGTGGCCCCGGATCAGTTCGACACCAGCACTCTCGAGCCACTCCACCTGCCCCGAATCGTCCCAATTTGCAGCGAGGGAATCGCGGCGTTTGAACACCTCCGCGAGATCCAGGTCGCCTCCCAGAGCCTCTTTCGCACCGGGCACCCTCGCTGCCGCCTCGAGGGCCTCACCCGGGCGGAGCAGGGCCTTGGAGGGCATGCACGCCCAATAGGTGCACTCCCCACCAACCAGGTCGTGTTCGATCAGGGCGACCTCGAGCCCTCCTCTTGCGGCGACGTCGGCTGCGTTCTCGCCTGCAGCGCCGCCACCAATGATGAGCACGTCGTAGTCCCGATTCGGTGTAGATCCATCAGCTGAGCTCAAAACGCCCTTCTCTCAAACTTCGACCATGCTGCCGACAGGTTCCATGCATCAGACAACCCGAATGTATCAAGGTCGGGGATCTGTTGGTCCACGCGTACTCAGTACCCTCGGGCCGGTGTGGCATACGCCGCCGTGTGCTCCACAATTGGGCGACCGGGCGCGGTGCCCGGATCAGGAGATTGATTTGATGGTTAGGCGTGGCGGTGTCCTGGTGCTGGTCGCAGTGTTGACCCTGGCTGCTTGTCAGAGCGCGGTCTCGACCGGCGACCTCCAGGGAGTGGCCATCGACAACCCCACTGAGAAGGGCAGCTTCGTACTCACCGACACCGAGGGCGAGCCATACGACTTTGCGGCGAGCACCGAAGGCAAACTGACACTTCTCTACTTCGGATATCTCCAATGCCCCGACATTTGCCCAGTCCATCTCGCCCAAATCGCCGAAGTGCTCGGCGAGGACGCCGAACTCGCCCGGAAGACCGAGGTCGTGTTCGTCTCTGTCGACCCCGATCGTGACTCGCCCGAAGCGATCAGAGAATTCCTCGACCGATTCGACACTGCTTTCGTAGGCCTCACCGGCACCCATGAGGAGCTGAAGGCGGCCCAGGAGGCGGTTGGGGTCCCGCCGGCCCGCATCTTTGGCGAGGGCGACGAATACACGGTCGACCATGCGGGTTGGGTGATCGCGTTTGCACCCGACGGGCTCAGCTACAGCATCTACCCGTTCGGGACCAGGCAGAGTCAATGGAACAACGATCTGCAGGTGTTGGCAGCGATTGAAAGCGAGCAAGGCAGTTGAAAGTCGGAACGAAATCGCGATGGGTTCTCGCAGCCTGCCTGACCGTCGGAGCCTTGTTGACAGCCTGTTCCGGTGGCTCCGATGAACTCCGGGTCTCCGACGTGCGGGTTGGGGCGCCAGCCGGGCCCAATGCTGCCGTTTACTTCACCGCGCGTGGCGCCGCGGAGGACGACGCCCTCATCTCTGCGTCCACCGACGTCGCAGCCCGGGTGGAAATTCATGAGACCATCACCAGCGACTCAGGAACGATGTCCATGCAATCGGTTGCCCGTCTCGACCTGCCCGCTGGTGGCCAGCTCGTTCTCGAACCGGGGGGATACCATCTGATGTTGGTCCAGGTCGACAAGCTCGAGGTTGGTGACACCATCAGCGTCACATTGACCTGGGAGGTGGCCGGGGAGATGACGGTCGAAGCTGAAGTTGTCGACCCATCCGACACGATGGGCGAAGAAGAATCCGAACACACAGAGGATCATTGATGTTGCGCAGAACAATTGTGGGGTTGGTTGGGATCGTTGTTTTGGCGGCGTGCTCCGCCGACCGCAGTGCCGAAGAGCCGCTGACGGGGGAGGCGCTGGCCACTGACCTCGGGTGTGTCGCCTGTCACACCGATGCCGACTCCTCGGTCGCACCGACCTGGAACGGGATCTGGGGAACCTCAGTAGAACTCGAGGACGGCACGACAGTCACCGTCGACGAAGCGTATGTACGCCGTTCAATCGAGGAGCCACAGGCGGAAATCGTTGCCGGTTACAGCGCTTCGATGCCCGTGATCCCGATGAGCGAAGAGGAGAAGTCCGTCCTGGTGGATTACATCGAAAGCCTCGGATGATCGAGTGGTGGTGCACCGCTCTCGAGCGCCCGTGGAGTTGGGCGTGGATCCCATACCCCGGTATCTGGCTGGCCACGATGCTTCCCATTGCGCTCTATGTCCGGAGCGTTAGGAACCACTCAGCGCCAATTGATCGGCGCAGGCTGATCCGGTTCGTTGCCGGGATGCTGGTGTTCTGGGTCGCATCCGACTGGCCCCTCGGTGCGCTCGGCGCGGGCTATCTCGCCTCCGCGCACATGACCCAATTCCTCCTCTACACGCTGGGGGCGGCGCCCCTGCTCCTGCTAGGAACGCCAGAGTGGATGGCCCGCCGGGTAACGTCCAAACTCCGGATCTACCGCGCGACAGTCTGGATGGGCCGGTCGGCAATCACGTGCGGAGTCGTCTACAACGTCCTTCTCGTCCTCACCCACGCCCCGGGGACCGTCGATGCCCTTCGCACCAGCCAGATCGGCTCGTTTGCAATGGACGTGGTCTGGCTGCTCGCTGGTTTCGTGCTGTGGCTCCCGATCATCTCCCCGATACCCGAGGGCCGGGTTCAGTCGGTGTGGGCCAAGATGCTCTACCTGTTCGTCACAACCGCCGTGGTTGCTGTGATCCCCGCCAGTTTCCTCACCTTTGCAAGCACACCGATCTACAGCATCTACGAACTTGCGCCCCGGATCGGCTCGATCACGGCGAGGGAAGACCAGCAGTTCGCCGGGATCATCATGAAGCTGGCCACGATCCCGGTCATCTGGTCGACGATCGCGGTCATCTGGTTCCGCTGGTCTGCCCAAGAGTCACGTCTGACTGTCTGAAATCGCTGCGGACTTTCCCCAGCCTCCTCCACAACCCTGTGGCGAATTACACGCCTGTAGTTCCGGATCGCGCTCGTTTCGCGGCGACTACGCTCCAATTTCGATGCCAGAGTCGAAACGTCGCAAACCCAAGAACCCACCCAAATCCGAGAAGGCAATAGAGGCGGCCCGAGCCAAAGACCCCAGTCCTACCTGGTACGTAGCGACGATGACGGGACTGATGGTCGTCGGTGTTGCCCTGGTCCTGGTCCGCTTCATCCTCGAACAGGATCAGATGCTCCTGCTCGTAGGTTTGGCCGCCATCGCCGCCGGGTTCCTGATGACCACCAACTACCGCTAGCGGCCGCAACCTCCGTTGGTGGGATCGCCCCTCCCTCCCCGCCGACCTAAAGGTCGGGGGCACTCCCGTTTTCGGCTGTCCTCCCGCTTGCGCCGGGGTTGGTTCCTGCGGCACGAAGGGCTGGGAGCTCGAGTGCTGTTGGTGGGATCGCCCCACCCTCCAGGGATAATGTTGTTGGTGGCTTCCGGAGCCTGGGATGACTCTCCACCCTCCTGACTTCGTGTCCTTGGCAGGGATCTGTCTTCTGGGTTCTGGGAGCC
>JBGTNX010000010.1:0-51619 GCA_041742825.1 Acidimicrobiia bacterium
GCCTGATCCGGATATGCTTCGGCTTTGATCGCATCGTCGAAAGAGACGATCCGGGTGATCGTGTAGAGACCGTGCTCCCGGGCACGGGCGATGAGCTCGGTCGGGTCATAGGTCGCCGAGACCGCCCCGATCTCGTACGCAAGCTCCACAGACGTGTCATAGAGAACCAGACCACCCTCGACTTTGGTGTCGAAGACCAGGGCGTTCACCGCGGTCTGGTCGGCCATATCGAGAAGCTGTTGGAAATGGTCAGGGTCACCAGCAGCGTTGGCTGAAACCCGCAGAGCGCGAACGGTGATCGGCTCCATCCGCAGCTCGACCACTCCGGGAGTGCCCTCCCAGGGCTGCTCGGCAGCGACCCACCCCGGCTTGACCGCAGTCACTACCCCGGCCTGGGGCAGCTCGAGGCTGTAAAAGCCGTCCGGAGCCGTCGTGGTCGACATCCCCGAGGACGAAACGGTGGCGCCGGAGACCGGGATACCAGCGGTGTCGACAACCCGTCCGATCAGCTGGAGCTGTGGGGCGGTCAAGGTGGTCGCTCCTGCGCCGTTCCCTGCCGGCGCAATCACCTCGCCGGTGACGGGATCAATCGATGGCTGGGGAGCCGATTCCGGAGAACCGGGGCTGCACGCTCCGATTAGGAGGCCAGCCAATAACGTCAGGAGAGTCTTTCGCAATAGGGTTCGATTATCGCCTAAGCACCGAGCTTTGCGACCATCGCGTAGATGGTGAAAAGGAGGACCAATGTGTCCAGGACCCCGAAGCCGCCCACAGTTCCCCTCAGTTTGTTGGCGCGATCGACCTCACCTGTGTCGATCGCATCTGCAATCGCAACCGACTTCGGCCCGAACACCGTTGAGCCGAGCACGGCCCCGACAACGACCGCGACAAAGCCAATGGAGACGAAGACCGAGCCGAACCCGTAGGCGTCGGAGTTGAGCACGAGCAGGATCCCGGACACGAGGACGGTCACCCCGACCGGAATGTAGAAACGACCCGAGAGCTTCTCGGTCGTGCGGAACCAACTGGACGCGGCTGGTGTCACCGGGCCGAGCAGACCCGGGACGATCGCCTGCATGAGGTTTGCCCCGAGCCACGCCCCGGCCGCAGCGATGTGGATGACCAGCAGGATGTCGCCGTAGAACATGAACCTCTTCCTCTGTTGACTGGGTGCGGATTGTATTGAACGCGGCAGCGACTTGGTGGTAACCCGCGTTGCCTACTTACGATCACCCGATGACCCGAAGCGAAGAGCCGGGATGCCGCGACGCCGCATTGGCCACAGCCCTGCTTCTCGGCATCGGGCTGGCCCTCATGGGCAGCGGCCTGGCTCTGATCAATCAAAGCGTCTGTGAAGGGATCTGCGAATTCGCCGGCCTGTCCATCCTCTATGCGGGCGGTCCGGTCTCGGCGATGATCGGGTTTCTCACCGATTCGGTCGTCATCGCCTGGCCCCTGGAGGTCATGCTCTGGGTGGTGCTCGGGTTCTGGGCGGCCAGATGGGGTGCCAACCGGGACAGGTCCACTTGGGCTTTTGTCGTCGTGATTCTCGCCGTCGCCTTGGTCTACGGTGTGGTCCTCTCCCGTTTCGTCGAGCTCGCCTGAAAGGGACTAGTCCTTCCGCATGTAACTGCTTTGGGTGTAGAGCCAGGAGCATTGACCACGTAGCGTGGTGAGCGAATGCAGAGAGTAGAACGAGTTCGAATCCCGATATTGGTAGTTGCAGCGCTCCTGGTGCTGGCAGCGGCTTCGCTGACCACCGCCCGCTTCGCCGCCGACCATCCGGGAGGCAACCTGAATCCGATCGAGAGTGCAGCTGAGGCCATCTCGCTGGTCCAGGGCAACGAACACGTTTTATGGATGTCGCTCTCCGGCCCGGTGACGCAAGTCACCGTTTGGGGGTGGCCGGTGAGTGATGGGGAGGTCGAGCTGGGTGGGGGCATGTCTCTCACCCGGCTCGACGGGGGAACTAACTCAGGCATCATCGACACAGCCGACAAACCACGGGCAGTCTCGTTCGAACTGACCGACTGAAGCCGGGCTACTAGACCGTCAGGTAGGGCTCGAGGTCGGTTTCATCGAAGGGGCCGACAGCGCCGATCAAACGATCGGCGGAGTACATCTCCTTGGCAACGTTCTGCACGTCGTCTCTCGTCACTGCGTTGAGCCGCTCCAGACGCTCATCCGTGGAGAGGTGGGGCATCCCCGCCAACTCGTCCCGGCCGAGGCGGACCATCCTGCTGTTCGAGTCCTCCAGAGAAAGCGCCAGCCCGCCACGCATCGAGCCCTTGGCCCGTTCCAACTCGGCGTCGGTGACTCCTTCCTCCATGACCTTGTTCAGCTCGTCCCCGATGACTTTGAGCGCGGTGTCGGTCTGGCTCGGCGTCGTTCCGACATAGACGCCCCACGCCCCGGCATCGGCGTAGGCGAGACGGAACGCATAAACCGAATACGCCAGGCCTCGCTCCTCGCGCACCTCCCGGAACAGCCGGGAAGACATTCCCGAGCCCATTATGTGGTTCAGCACCTGATATGAGAATCGTCGGTCGTCGTCGCGGCGCAGCCCCTTGCCGCCGATGAGGATGTGGGCCTGCTCGGTGTCGCGACGGGTCAATTCCACCCGTGCCGCAGGCTCCATCTCCTCGAAGCCGTGGTCAATCGATCCGCCGTCCCACTCGCCAAAGCGCTCTTCGACCATGGCAACGATGTCATCGTGTTCGAGGTTGCCCACCGCCGCGATTACCAGCGATGACGTCCCGTAGCGGCGATCCCAGTACCCCATGATGTCGTCGCGGGTCATGCCCCGGATCGAGTCGCGGGTTCCGAGCACCGGTGCCTCGAGGGGATGGCCGAGGAATGCAGCGGTCGAGAAATTCTCGAATGCGACGTCGCTGGGGTCGTCGTCGTTCATATTGATCTCTTCGATGACCACCTGACGCTCGGAGTCGATCTCGTTGGCGCGGAAAGCGGGACGCTGGATAATCTCGGACATGATTTCGAAGCCGGTGGCGACATCCTGGTCGAGCAGGCGGGTCCAGTAGCACGTTGCTTCTTTGCTGGTGAATGCGTTCGACTCGGCGCCAATTGCGTCAAAGGTCTCGCTCACCTCTCTTGCGGAAAGGGTTTCACTCCCCTTGAACAGGAGGTGCTCGAGGAAATGGGACGCCCCGTGTTCGTGGTCGAGGTTCTCGTCACGGGTTCCGGTGTCGACCCAGCATCCGATGGACACTGAGCGGACTGATGGCATGGTCTCGGTGATGACGCGGAGACCGTTGGGGAGTTTGGTGAAGTCGTAATGCACACCGGGAGTCTACGGAGGCTCGCTTCCTTGTCGGAACTGCGGCTGCGGGCTACTTGACATGACATGAGACAATGGGCAGCTATGCGTGGCCGCGACACCACCTTTCTCGCAGACCTGATCTCACCGGAGGATCTGGCGATCGAGGCCGTGGTGAACCGCTACCAGCGGGTTGCCCCCGCAGTCACCCGCTTTGCCCGGAGCCTGGCGAAGAACCCCGAACTGCGGGTCCGGCTCGGTTCCGAGCCGGCAGCGTCGGACGACGAGGTAGTCTGTGACCCTCGAATCTTCCAGGCCGCCTACCACCGCAATGCCCCGGTGACCCCCGACGAGGTCGCCCTCGCCTCTGCCCTCCACGAGGTGGTCCACCTGGTTTCGACCCGCCTCGACGAGTCCCGGACCATCCCCGAGGACTGGCCGATCGCCGGCAAGCGCGATCCAGAAGCAACCACCGACCTTCTCACCGCGCTGGAGCGCACCGAGAAGCCGGTTGCGGAGGTCCTCTTCTTCACCCTCGAGGATGCCCGCCAGGAGCGACAGGGCCTCTCGGTCTATCCAGGTGCGCGCTCGGTGCTCGAAGACCTCTACCTCTCCTCATTCGCTCAGGCTCTGGAGCGAAGCGGGGCCCTCAGCCAATTCGTGCTCGGCTGTTTCCTGCTTACCGGGGGCTACATCGAGAGGGAGAAACTCGAGAAGCGTCTCGATGCCCGCGCCGCGGTCGCCCTCGATGACGGCACAGAGCAATGCCTGCAAGCAGCAGAAGCCAACGACCCATGGGCTGTTGCTGGTCTCGCCCTGGAACTGGAGGCAATCGCCCGTGCCAACGGCCTGATCACCGAGGCTCCCGAAGGGTCAACCAACAGCGCAAAACAGGCTGCAGCGAAGGAAGACGCAGAGCAGGCTGCTCAGGGAGTCGACCAGGTTCGGATGACTTCGCCGATCGTGTCCGACTCGGATTCCTACCAGGAGACCCGCCGCGCCGCCGAAGCGCGCTCGGGTATGAGCGACCGCAAAGGCGCCTCGGAGATGGCCAACGACGAGTCCACGGACCAGTTGCTTCGGATCAGCATGGCCCCCGACATCTACCTCCCCAATGGCCAGGGCGGAAAGCTCCTGGTCACCGCGATCCCCCACACATTCTCCAGGCTCGGAACCGAAGGAATGGGGGCCCTCCGGGAGGCGGCGAAACGATGGGAGGTCGACCAGCGCCGTGTCAGCGGCGAGTTGTTCCCAATGTTCGCGGCGAACCAGCGCCGCGGTCTTCGCTCCGGATTCGACCAGGGTGATGTCTCCCCGCACTCCGCTCTCTTCATCGGGGCGGGCCTCTACCAGCGGGTATACGAACGCCGGGCCGCCCGGACCCGGCGCAGATACGCAGTTTCCCTGCTGGTCGATGCATCGGCTTCGATGCTGAGCCCGGGACGGGTCCGGGGACGGGAGACCACCTGGGCCATGCCTTCGGCCCTGCTTGGCGCATGGACGATGGCCCATCTCTGCGACGAGCTCCAGATCGACTTCGAAGTCGCACTCTTCAATCGGGGTTTTGCGGCACGTCCCCACGACACCGAGAACACGTACCGTCACAGCCGCGCGAATGCAATCGCCGGGTTGAAGCGAACCCAGGGCACCGCCGCCGACCGCCTGACGTCGACGGTAAACCATTACCTGGTCAAGCCTTTCGACCGGCGCTGGCGCGACTTCGAGCCCGCCCTCGCCGGTCTTTTCTTCGCTGCCGCCCAGCCCCGCAAGGCCGCTGCTTTCGCCCGTCGCGAACCCGCCAATTCGCCGCCGGTGTCGATGTTCGAGAAGGCGGCCAATGTCGACGAGTTCAACATCGTCCACGCCGCGGAGCGAATGGCACGCCTCGGTTCACAGGTACGGGTGCTGATGGTCCTCGCCGATGGCATGACCCGTGGTTCGGTCGCAAACCTGGCAAGCTCGGTGAGGGCAGTTGAAAGCAGCGGCACCACCGTCATCGGCATCGGAATCGGCGACCACACCGTCGACGAGGCCTACCAGCGCCACCAGGTGGTGAATGAGCCGCAGCATCTCGCCGCAGCGATGATCCAGGGCACCAAGCGGGCCCTCCGCAAGAGCCTCTCTACCCAGGGCATGGACACCTGGTGGTTGAGCAGCACGGATTCCAAGCAAACACAGGAGAGAACAGTTGCCTGAGAAAATCACCTTCAGCGATCCGGCCGGAGAAGGGCCGGACATCACCCTAGAGAAGTTCGAATTGCCCAAGAGCACAACCGATTTCGATGAGCGGAACCGGAAGATCCCCACTCCCGACCCGCACTATGTCGACCTCGGGATGCTCTACCGCTTCGCCCAACTCGAGCAGGCCCGCCAGGACACCAAAGGGAGGGGCTTCGTCCCCCTACATGTCGCGGTACGAGGCCACATGGGGACCGGAAAGGACCACGACATCGAGCAGTTCGCCGCTGCGATGGGCCTCCCCTATTTCAGGGTGCCCCTCACCGGTGAAGTCCGCGATGTGACCCTGCTCGGATCGACCCGCCTCCACGGCGACGGCAAAGGCGGGACCGAGTCGCGCTGGGAGGACGGAGACATCACCCGGGCGCTGCGGGGACCGGCCCTGCTCAACCTCTCCGAGTTGAACGCCGCCGGAGCTGAGACCCTTTTCGCCCTCCACGGGCTTCTCGACCGGTATGCGGCAATCGACCTGCCCAACGGTGACTACGTCCCGCTCCGGGACGACGTCAGGATCTTCGGAACGATGAACCCGACCGACCTCCGCGATTACGCCGGGACCCAGACTCTGAACAAGGCCTTCGCCGACAGGTGGGTCATCTGGGAGAAGTCGTTCCCGGGATCAGAACAAATCAGCTCGATGCTCAACCGGCGCTATCCCGCGCTGCGAGACGAATACGTCGAAGCTATCTCACGACTTGCCACCGAAGTCAACGCCTCCTTCGAGGCCAGCGACTCTGCGGTGCGGGTGGAGACCCCGGTGTCGCTGCGCTCGGTCCTCGACCGTCTACCGACCGGGCTCATGATCTACTCGGGCCGCACCGACCCGCTACGCAAAGCCTGGGAGGAATTTGTGCTTCCGCACGTCGACAGGTTCGACCGTGATCACTACGAGACGGTCTGGAACGCCGTTGTTCGCAACGGTCCTTCGGTCAAGCCCTTTAAATAAGGCCCAGTCGCGTTACGGTTCTCATATGGCCTACGACCTCGGCAACCCCGAACTCGACAAAGCCATCGCCGAACTCGTCGCTGCTGCGTCGGACAACGACGACGCCGACCTCGTCATGGAGATGGTCACAACAGTCCTAAAACTGCACCGCGACAAAGGCAACCGTGGCGACCTGAAACTGATCAACACCGCCCTCAAGGAAATGCGCTACTCGAACCTTGTCTTCTCCCGCCACGAGGAGCCGAAGGTGACCATCTACGGATCGGCCCGACTCCTCGAAGACGATCCCGACTACCAGATCACGATGCAGTTCGGCAAGGTCATGGCCGAAAGGGGTTGGGGAGTCATCACCGGGGCCGGCCCCGGCGTCATGGAGGCAGGCAACCGTGGAGCCGGAATCGAGAACTCCTACGGGGTGAACATCCGGCTGCCATTCGAGGCGAGCTCCAACAAATACATCGCACCAGAGCGCAACGTCAATTTCAAGTACTTCTTCACCAGGAAACTTGGTTTCGTCAAGGAGTCCCACGCCTTTGTGATCCTCCCCGGCGGCTTCGGCACCCTCGACGAGGCGTTCGAGCTGTTGACTCTGGTCCAGACCGGCAAGAGCGACCTCCACCCGATCGTCCTCCTCGAATCGTCGGAATCCCGGTATTGGGATCCGATTATCGACTTCGCCCGGTCGGTGCTGATCAAGCGAAAGCTCATTTCGGAATCGGACCTATCGCTGCTCTTCCATACCAATGACCCCGAGGAGGCGGCTCATCACATCGAGCACTTCTACGCCAACTACCACTCCCAGCGGTACCACTCCGGCAAGCTGATCCTCCGAGTCCACACCCTCCCCGACAAGTCGATCCTCGAAGAGCTGAACCAGGAGTTCTCCGACATCGTCGTCGCCGGCAACATGGAGATCATCATCCCGACCGAGGCCGAGATCGCAGACAACGACGCTCTCGACTGTGAGCGGATCACATTTCTCTTCGACCGGCGCCACTTCGGGCGGCTTCGTCAGCTGATCGACCGCCTCAATGATCTCGTTGCCGACGCCAAAGTCACCAAGCCTGCACCCGCCTTCAGCGAGGAACATGCCGAGCGACCCTGGTAATCCTCCTCGCCTTAGTCCTAAACGCGCTCGAACGGCTAGAATTGGGATGTGCGCGACATCCTTTCAGACCTCGTAGCCGAGCAGCAGTTCCTCGATCAGTCCCTGCAGCGGATCCCGATCAAGATTTGGGACTATGAGACACCGTCCAAACCGTGGACGGTCCGCGACACGATCTCACACCTAGCCGATTTCGAGGAACTTGCAGCTGATGTGATCGCAGGTGGCGACACGATCAAGCAATGGCAGACGGCCACAGACCTCGACTCCCTGCGCAAGAAGGCGATCACAAAAGGTCGGAAGATGCGGCCCCAGGACGTCATCGAATGGTGGCGCGGGGGCAGGGCCAAAGTCGTCGAGCCCCTCTCCCACATGGGTGGCGAAGACCGCATCGAGTGGATCGATGGCGACATGAGCGCACGGACTTTTGCCACATTCCGCCTGATGGAGACCTGGGCGCATGGCCTCGACATCTACAAGACCCTGGGCCTCGAGGTCGAGGACACCCCCCGCATCCGCCACATCTGCTGGCTCGGATGGAAGACCCTCCCGTATGCGTTCAAAGACCACGGGCTCGACTACGAGCCGGTCCGGATCGAGTTGATCGGTCCCGGATATTCCAGATGGATCTACGGTCCTGAAGACGCCACCAACCGGATCAAAGGCTCCGCTTCCGACTGGGCGCGAATCGCGGTCCGCCGCATCGAGCCGAACGAGACGCGGCTCAAGGTGACCGGCGACGCCGCCGAGGCCGCACTCAAGGTCGCCAAAGCGTTTCTGTGAGCTCGATTCCCCACCTGGTGGGGATGATCCACCTCGGGCCGCTTCCGGGGTCGCCAGGATTCGAAGGTTCGATTGACGGTGTGCTCGGTGTCGCTCTCGACGACGCGGCGAAGCTGAGCGAGGCCGGGTTTCCCGCCCTAATGGTGGAGAACTTCGGAGACTCCCCCTTCTTCCCCGACTCGGTCCCACCGGAGACAGTTGCGGCCGTCACACGGGCGGTTGACGCGATAACCATGGCTACGGGCCTGCCCATCGGCGTGAACGTGCTCCGCAATGATGCAATGTCAGCCCTCGCCATCGCCGCGGTGACCGGGGCGGCAATGATCCGGGTCAATGTCTACACCGGTGTGATGTACACCGACCAGGGCCCGATCGTCGGTCGTGCCGCCGAGCTCCTTCGCAAACGGGCCGAGCTCGGCGCCGGCACCGAGGTGTGGGCCGACATCCTGGTGAAGCACGCCACCCCGCCACCTGGTTTCGACGTCCGCCAGTCGGCAGAGGACACCGTCAAGCGGGGGCATGCCGATGCGGTAATCATCTCCGGGCCCGGGACGGGGTCGTCACCGGACCTCGATCGTCTCAAGAACGTTCGCGATGCGATTGGTTCCGGCGCACGCCTTGTTGTCGGCTCCGGTGCCACTCCCGAGAATCTCGACCAACTGCACGCCGTCGCCGACACTGTGATCGTCGGTTCCTACACCAAACGAGATGGGGTAGCCACCAATCCAGTCGACACCAGCCGGGCCGAAGAGCTGGTGGCAGCAGCGCGAAGCTGCGGGTTGCTCTGAAGGCCGAGACCCGGCCTCGTTCCAGTTTTTCGCCAGAGATCCCGACAACCCTGCAGGCGCTGTGGAGTCAAGCGGAATGGGACTAAAGACCCATATCCATCCAATTGGGGCGGACGGCCCATGTGAAACAGGTTTGGATGGCGTAGTTTTCCACAGGTGAGTATGCGAGAAATCCCGAATGACATCCTGATCGAAGTCATGCAAGATGTGATCGAAGATCTCCACGGACACGTGCACCGTGTCTCCGACCTTGCTGTCGACCTCGGCACCGGTCTCGGCCTCAAGGACGACGAGCTGGATTGTCTCGCCCTCGCAGGAGTCCTCCACGACGTCGGCAAGATTCACATGGACCCCATGATCCTCGGCAAGCCCGGTCCCCTCGACGAGGGCGAGAAGGACCTCATGCAGCGCCACCCCGAGCTCGGATTCGCCATGACCCGCAACCGCCTCGACCCCCGCGTCTCGGAGGCAATCCTGTACCACCACGAGCGTTTCGACGGCAGGGGCTACCCGTTCGGCCTCACCGGCCAGGCGATCCCGATCCTCTCCCGGATCGTCCTGGTAGCTGACGCTTTCGACGCTATGACCTCCTCCCGGGCCTATCAGCCCGCCCTCCCCATCGATTTCGCAATATCCGAGATCCTTCGCAACTCCGGCACCCAATTCGACCCCGAAGTCGTCGACATCTTCATCGAACTGGCGAATGTGAACCGCCTCCCGCTCGCCGCCTCCGCCTGAAGTAATTGTCACCCACTCCTGATACCTTCAGGGTGTGGACTCCCTGAAGAACTTCACCCCCGCAACCCGCTCCTGGTTCGACGCATCGTTCCAGGCACCGACACCGGCCCAGTCCCTGGGCTGGCCCGCTATTGCGTCGGGCGAAAACACGCTGATTCACGCCCCTACGGGATCGGGAAAAACCCTTGCCGCGTTCCTCTGGACCCTCGACCGCCTCCTCTCTGAGCCCCTGCCCGAACCCGACAAACGGTGCCGGGTCCTCTACATCTCCCCGCTCAAGGCTCTAGCCCATGACGTCGAGCGAAACCTCCGGGCGCCCCTGACCGGCATCCGCCATGCCGCCCAACGGCTCGGCGGTGCGCCGCTTCCCGAGCTCGCCACATTCCTGAGGACCGGCGACACCCCGCAAGAAGACCGGCGGAGAATGCAGAAGCACCCGCCCGACATCCTGATCACCACCCCCGAGTCGCTCTATCTGATGCTGACTTCGGCGGTCCGCTCCACCCTGAGCAGTGTCCGCTGGGTGATCGTGGACGAGGTGCACGCGGTTGCCGCCTCCAAACGCGGGGCTCACCTGGCACTTTCCCTGGAGCGTCTCGAAGAGCTGACCGATGCTCCGCCGCAGCGAATCGGGCTGTCGGCGACCCAGCGCCCTCTGGACACGATTGCCCGCTTCCTCGGCGGCGGGTCCGTGGTCGACAATACGTGGACCCCCCGTCCGGTCCGCATCATCGACGTTCCCAACGACCGCGGTTTGGACATCGAGATCGTCGTGCCCGTCGAAGACATGGCTGCCCCGATTGCCGTCGACCCTCTCGACCCTGAGGCGACCCCGACCCGCTCGATCTGGCCCGCCGTGTATCCGGCTCTACTGGAACAGATCATGGAGCACCAATCGACAATCGTCTTCGCCAATTCGAGGCGGCTCGCCGAGCGAACCTGCTCTGAGCTAAACCGTCTGGCCGGTGAGGAAATCGCCCGCGCTCACCACGGCTCGGTCGCCCGGGAGCAGCGTCTCGAAATCGAGGAGGGGTTGAAGAACGGCACGCTGAAAGCGGTGGTGGCCACCTCATCACTCGAGCTCGGGATCGACATGGGCGCGGTCGATCTGGTCCTCCAGATCGAGTCACCGGGTTCGGTCGCTTCTGGATTGCAACGGGTCGGCAGGTCCCGCCACCAGGTGGGCCGGGAGTCGAAGGCAAGGATCTACCCGAAATATCGCGGCGACCTGCTCGTGGCGACCGTGGTCGCCTGCGAGATGGTGAAGGGCAATGTCGAGCCAACCAAAATCCCCGAAAACCCACTCGATGTCCTCAGTCAGCAAATCGTCGCGGCGACGGTTATCGACGACCTCGACATCGACACCCTCTTCGACATGGTGCGGCGGGCCACCCCTTTTCGCGACCTTCCCCGCGCCGTATTCGAGGCCACGCTGGACATGCTCGCCGGCCGCTACCCGTCGGACCTCTTCGCAGAGTTGCGCCCGAGGATCAACTGGGACCGGGTCGAGGGCAAGCTGAGCGCAAGGCCGGGAGCGCGTCAGCTGGCGGTGAGCAATGCCGGCACCATCCCCGACCGCGGACTGTTCCGGGTGGCCCTGCCCGATGGCAGCCGCGTCGGCGAACTCGACGAGGAGATGGTCTATGAGTCCCGCGAGGGAGACAGTTTCCTGCTCGGGTCCACCGCCTGGAGGATCACCGAGATCGACCACGACCGGGTGACCGTGGTGCCGGCACCGGCCGACGGCTCGCACAAGATGCCGTTCTGGCACGGTGACATGCTGGGAAGGCCCCTCGAGACCGGCCGCGCCGTGGGCCGCTTCATCCGCGAGATCGGCGAGATGGGCCACGACGAGGCGAGGGCAACGCTGCGCGCAGATTTCAATCTCGACGACTTCGCGGCCGGCAACCTCGTCAGCTATCTCGCCGATGAGCTCGAAGCCACCGGGCACCTGCCCGCCGACGACAAGATCGTCGTGCAACGGTTCCAGGACGAAATTGGCGACTGGCGGGTTGTAATGCTCTCGCCGTTCGGCGCCAGGGTTCACGCCCCCTGGGCGATGGCCCTCCGCCACAAACTACGGCAGCGGTTCGGGTCCGACGTCGACATGATCTGGACCGACGACGGCATCGCAGTCCGATTCCCTGACGCCGATGATGTGCCTGCTGCCGACGAGCTTGTCCTCGACCCAGATGAGGTCGAGTCGATCCTCATCGAGCACATTGGAGACACAGCACTGTTCGGAGCCCGGTTCCGGGAGGCGGCCGGGAGGTCGCTGCTCCTCCCCCGGCGCCGGCCCGGCGAGAGGACCCCGCTCTGGTTGCAACGCCGCAAGGCATCCGACCTGCTCGGAGTGGCCAATCAGTTCGGGTCCTTCCCCATCGTCCTCGAAACCTACCGGGAGGTGCTGCGTGACGATTTCGACCTGCCCGCTCTCCAGGAGATACTTCGGGACATTCGCTCCCGCAAGATCCGCCTCGTCGAGGTCGACCTGCACAGCCCCTCGCCGTTTGCCACTTCCCTCCTCTTCTCTTTCGTAGCGGCATATCTGTACGAGTCCGATGCCCCGATTGCGGAGCGTCGGGCAACCGCTCTCACCCTCGACCGCGATCTTCTCAGGGAACTATTGGGTGACAGCGAGCTACGAGAGCTAATCGACCCCGAGGTGGTGGGTGCAATCGAGCTCGAACTCCAGCATTTGACCGACCAGCGCACCGCCCGACATGCCGACGCAGTTCATGACCTGCTTCGTGACCTCGGCCCGATGAATCGAGACGATGTTCTCATCCGGTCTGGCGAGACCGGGCCTGCCGACATCGAATTCCTCATCGAACACAAACGCGTTTTTGAAGTGACAATCGGAGGTGAGATCCGCCTTGCCGCGGTCGAGGACATGGCGCGCCTGCGGGATGCGATTGGCGTACAGCCTCCCCCGGGAGTCCCCCACATCTTCCTCGAGCCGGTACCCGACCCACTGGGCGACATCATCGGCCGCTACGCCCGAACCCACACGCCGTTCTCACCCGAACAGGCTTCGGCCTCACTAGGTATCCCCGTCGCCGTGGTCGACTCGGTACTCGAATCACTCGAAGCTGAAGGAAGGGTGGTTCCGGGTGCCTTCCTCCGCGGCGGCGAGACCCAGGAGTGGGTCGACCGCAATGTCCTGAAGCGACTGAAGCGGAGATCGCTGGCCAACCTCCGCCAGGAGATCGAGCCGGTGGACCAACATCGGCTCGCCCGGTTCGGGGTCGCTTGGCAGGGCGTCAGCGCCGACCCTCCGCGGGGAGTGAATGCTGCGGCCGAAGCCGTGGCAAGGCTTCAGGGCTCTTCGATCCCCGCCTCGATCCTCGAACGCGACGTCCTCTCCCTCCGTGCCCGCGACGCATCAGCCCATCTCGACCGGATGCTCATCGCCGGAGAGTTGGTCTGGGTCGGCCGCGAACCACTGGGAACCAGGGACGGGAGGGTCTCGCTCTATCACCGCGACTCTCTGGCAACCTTGTGGGAAGGCCCTCGAGCCGAGTCCGATCCAGGCCCGACGTCGCTCGCCATCGTCGACTTCCTCTCCACCCGGGGGGCGAGTTTCTTCCGTGACATCTATACAGGGGCGGGCGGAGGAGATATCGGCAACCTTGCCGACTCGCTCTGGGACCTAGTCTGGGACGGCCTCGTCACTAACGACAGCCTCGAGCCTCTGCGCCATTTCATCGCCTCCCGGAGGAAACAGGGACGTGGCCGCCCTACCTCCGCTTTCCCGGCACACACATCGGGGAGGTGGTCGCTGGTGGAGTCCCTTGTTTCTGGAACACCCACGCCAACCGAGCGGCTCGCGGCACGGGCCAATCTCTTGCTCGATCGCAACGGAGTTGTGACCCGGCCCACCGCCATCGCCGAAGGCCAGGTCGGGGGCTTCGCAGCCCTGTATCCAGTCTTCAGTCATCTCGAGGAGACCGGGAGGGTCCGCCGCGGCTACTTCGTCGAGGGCCTCGGCGGCGCCCAGTTCGCCCTCCCCGGCGCCATCGACCTGCTCCGGAGCGAGCCCGAGCCTGAATTGATATCGCTCGCAGCTGCCGACCCTGCCAATCCCTACGGGTCTGTGCTCTCTTGGCCCGAATCGCCGGGCCGACTCGCCCGCGATGCCGGTGCCTACGTTCTGCTCTACGGCGGGCGGCTGGTTGCCTATCTCGACAAAGGCAGGAAGAGCCTCACGATTCTGCCACCCGGTGAAGACCTCTACCGCGACATCGGGCGGGAACTGGCCAACATCGCGAGCCGGCATCGAAGGACCGTCCTCCAGACCGTTGGCGACGCTGAAGTCACCGCTTCACCGATAGCGCCAGTGCTGCGGGAGTGGGGCTTCGCCCCCGCACCCCGCGGTCTCTCCTATCGGAGCTAGGAGACCACTACTCCAGTTCGGGCCAGGACCTGATCGCCTCGTCGACTACCGACTCGAATTTGAGACCCATCAGCACTACCCCGGCAGCACCCGAGTCACGGGCCCTCAGCTCCATCTCTGCGGCGATCTCCCAACCCAGCTTCCGCCCGACGTCCTTGCTGACGTCGCCGATCCGTTGCTTCAGGCCACTCGTGGTCGGGACAGCACCGACTGCCTCCATCTGCTCTACCCAGGTCGAGCTGAACGGCGGAATGATCATGAGGTAAACCGGTGGGTCGTCGTCGCGGAGTTTGAGCTTTGACATCTGTTGCTCGATCACATCGGGATCGAGGACCGGCCCGGCCACGAAGAACTGGGCACCGAGGTCGATCCGACGCCGGAATTGCCAGTCCTGGAACCGGGTGGGCATCCCGACTTCGAAGTCAGGCAGATTCCGTTGCAGCGCCCTGAGGTGCTCCACGATCTCATAGTGATGCGCCAGGTGGTCGATGTGGGGAACAGTGTCACCGACGACAACGAGGAAAGAGTCGACTCCGTTACCCAGGGCGCCGCGCACTTCTGACTCGATGGCGAGGATGTTGCGGTCACGGGTCGACACCACCACGGTCGGGTCGACATGGGGAGTGTCGTGAGTGATCCTCGCCGAGAATGCGAACGGGGAGACCCGGATTCTCCCGAAGACGTTGTCGGTTACCATCACATTGGTCCACCCCGTCAGCGACCGGTGGCTCAGGTCAGGTAGCTCGGGCGGGTTCACCTCCGCGATCCGGACCCATCCGTCACGAGCGATCAGCACTGCGAACCTCCCTTGGCTTCTTGGCAATGAAATACTTGGCCTGCGGGTGATGACAGATGATCGCCGAGGTCGTCTGCTCCGGCTGATACTGGTACGTGGTCTCAGCGCCAACCGAGATCCCGATCCGATCTGCTCCAAGGATGTCGGCAACCCGCTCGTTGTCCTCCAGGTCGGGACACGCCGGATATCCCCACGAATACCGACCGCCGCGGTACTTCTGGCGGAACAACCCGGTGAGCGAGGGCCCGTCCTCGTCGACGAAACCCCATTCGGTCCTGATCCGGTGGTGCCAGTATTCGGCCAGGGCTTCTGCCATCTCCACGCCGAGCCCGTGGAGGTGGAGGTACGCGGTGTACTCGTTGGCTTCGAAGAGCTCGGCCGCCCGCCGGGACACTTCGGCGCCCATCGTGACGATGTGAAATGCTGCGTAGTCGACCTCTTCGTCAATCGGTCGGAAGAAGTCGGGGATACTCAGATAGGGGTCTTCGTGCTGCCGAGGGAAACCGAACCGGGTCAATTCCTCCCGACGGGAACGGTCCTCCCACAAAACGAGCTCGTCGCCATCGCCATTCGCCGCGAAGTATCCGTAGACCACCTGCGGCTGGAGCAGGCCGCCGGTGCGGGCCAGCGCAAGCTGCTCTCTGAGCACGGGCGCCAGACGCTCCTTGAATTCGGCATCCTTCTCCCCCGACTCGGGGCGGTACTGCCACTGGTTCCTGAAGAGGGCGGTCAGGTTGAGGAAAGGGACGACATCGTCCAGCGCCACATTTCGCACCACCCGCGACCCGAGAAACGGAGGCTCGAAGATCGGGTTTTCGCTGGTCACGGATGGAGACCTGCGGGGAACCTCTACGTCAATCGTCTCGACCACCGGGCGCTCCCGCTTTTTCGAGGGAGCAGGCGGCGGGTCTCCGGCGACGATGTGTCCCATCGCTTCGAGGCCGGCAAAGGCGTTTTTCCCGTAATAGAGGGGGCCGGGATAGAGCGACCTGAGGTCTGACTCGACATAACTTCTGGTCAGGGCGGCACCGCCAAGCAGGACGGGGACCTTGCCCATGCCGCGCCGGTCGAGCTCGTCGAGGTTGTCTTTCATGATGAGGGTCGACTTCACCAGGAGTCCGCTCATCCCGATGGCGTCGGCCTCTTTCTCTTGATAAGCCTGGATCATCTCTCCGATGCCGACCTTGATCCCCAGGTTGTGCACCTCGTAGCCGTTGTTGCTCAGGATGATGTCAACGAGGTTCTTTCCGATGTCGTGGACGTCACCGGACACCGTCGCGAGAACCACCGATCCGCGCCGGGAAGTCTCGGCCTTCTCCATCATCGGCTCGAGATAGGCGACAGCCTTCTTCATCGTCTCGGCAGACTTCAGTACGAACGGCAGCTGCATCTCACCGGTAGCGAAACGATCCCCGACGACCCTCATCCCCTCGAGGAGGAAGTCGTTGATTATGTCGAGCGGCCTTTTCCCGTCAGCTAGCGCCTCGTCCAGGTCGGCGATGATGTTGTTCTGATCACCGTCGATGATCCTCCGCGCCAGGCGTTCGTCTACCGGCAAACCCTCCATGGGCTCGACGGGTGTCTTCTCGATTTCGGCATCCTCGAACAGCTCGAGTATCCGCTCCAGGGGGTCGTATCCCTCCGACCGGCGGTCATAGACCAGGTCGAGCGCCGCGGCGCGCTGGTCGGGGTCGATGCTGGCAAGGGGCTGGATCTTGGCGGCGTGGACGATTGCCGCGTCCAAACCCGCTTCTACCGCTTCATGGAGAAACACGGAGTTGATCACCTTGCGGGCGGGAGGGTTGAGCCCGAACGACACGTTGGATACGCCCAGGACAGTCCTCGTCCCCGGCAGTTCTTCCTTGATCCGGCGGATGGCATCGAGGGTGGCAATGCCGTCGCGGCGAAGGTCCTCTCCCCCGGTAGTCAGCGGGAAAGTGAGCGGATCGAAGATCAGGTCGGAGGGTGAGAGCCCGTAGGTGCCAACGGCGAGGTCGTGAATACGGTGGGCGACACGCACCTTCCATTCGAGGTCGCGGGCCTGGCCCGCTTCGTCGATGAGCAGACAAATCACACCCGCCCCGTGTTTCTTCGCCAGCGTAAAGACCCGGTGGATGCGAGACCCTTCCCCCTCTCCGTCTTCGAGGTTGGCGCTGTTGAGCAGGCTCCTGCCCCCGAGATGCTCGAGGCCCGCCTCCATGACATCTGATTCGGTGGAGTCGAGGACCACAGGAGCGGCGACATCGGTGGCGAAGCCGGCGGCGAGCCGCCGCATATCAGCGGCACCGTCCCGTCCGACATAGTCGACGCAGAGATCGACGAGATGCGCCCCCTCTCTGAGCTGGGATTGGCCGATGGCGATGCATGCTTCGATGTCGTCGGCAAGCAGCGCAGCCCGGAATGCCTTACTTCCGTTGGCGTTGGCCCGCTCACCGATGATTAGAAACGAGATGTCCTGATCGAGGTTCACCTGGCTGTAAATCGAAGCGACAGCCGGAACATGGACCGGCTCCCGCTCGAACAGTGCTGCCGGCCTGATCGCCTCGACAACCGCGGCAAGGTGGCCGGGAGTGGTGCCACAGCAGCCTCCAACCACCCCGACCCCGAGCTCAGTGACAAAGGTCGTCAGATTGCGGGCGAGATCGTCAGGCCCAAGGTCGTAGACCATCTCCCCGTCTTCGACGTGGGGCAACCCGGCATTCGGGATCGCAGCGATCGGGATCGTCGAATATCGGCTGAGATGGCGGAGGGGTTCGAACATCTCGGAAGGCCCGGTGGCGCAATTGAGGCCAATGACATCGGGTCCTACCGATTGCAAGGCAGTCAGTGCCGCGCCGATCTCGGTTCCCGGGAGCATCCGCCCGGTCAGTTCGATGGTGACCTGTACCTGCAACGGAACCTCGACCCCGCTCTCCCGCATTGCCTGGCGCGCTCCTTCGATTGCGGCTTTGGCACCGAGCAAGTCGAATTGGGTTTCGATGATGATCAGGTCGACTCCCCCATCGATCAGGGCCCTTGACTCGGTTGTATAGGCGTCGACCAGCTCGCGGTAGGTGACCTGGCCGAGGGTGGCGAACTTGGTGCCGGGGCCAACCGAGCCGGCGACAAAACGCTGACGTCCGTCCCGGGCCACGTACTCGTCGACCGCGGCGCGAGCGATCACAGCACCCGCATGTGCGATCTCATAGGAGCGAGCTTCCAGCCCGTACTCCCCCAGAGGCACGGCAAAAGCCCCAAAGGTGTTGGTCTCGACGACATCGACGCCAACATCGAGAAACGATCGGTGGAGGTTGGTCACAACATCGGGTCGGGTGATGTTGAGGAGTTCGTTGCAGCCTTCGAGGTCGGCACCGCCGAAGTCGCCGGCTGTCAGTCCGACGGTCTGCAGGTTGGTGCCGCTGGCGCCATCGAAGATGACAACTTCAGAGGCGATAGCGTCGAGGTAGGCAGTCATCGGGCTGGTTCCCAATTAATACAGCAGGGGTCTCCTGGTTGGCTCATTAGCTCCTCACTTGTTCCTTATGAAACGCTAGTGAGCGCCAGGAGCCAGAGGCTCAAGGTCAACTCATCGATTCCAGGCATTGGCACCGTTCTCCATATCGCTATGGCTCGGTTGCCGCGGTATCAAAGGGCCTGTCCCTCCACCGCTCTAGATGAGCGCTTCGTCCCGTCAGTATACAACAGGCGCCGATGGTGTCTACGGAATGGCCGTCTCCAGGGCTTCGTAGACCGTATTCCGCAACACTGGAACCCTCCCCACCGACTCGATCGTGGCCCGGAACTCGGCAGGTGTGACTTCCTGGCCGTGTTCGGCCCCGGCCGACCGGGTGATGATTTCACCCATGAGGGTTCCACCCATGTCGTTACACCCCGCCTGAAGCAATCTGGCGCCGCCGTCGAGGCCGAGCTTCACCCACGACGCCTGAATGTTGTCGATCAACCCATCGAAGGCGATCCGGGATACGGCGTGGATGAGCACCGCCTCGTCCCAGGTGGGGCCGGGACGTGCCCTGCCCCTGAGGTAGATCGGAGATCCCATGTGGACAAACGGGAGGGGAACCATCTCGGTGAACCCTCCAGTCTGCTCCTGGATCTGTCTGACGACTTCGAGATGGTTGGCCCACGACCTCGGCCCATCGATGTGGCCGAACATGATCGTGGCGGTAGCTCGCAACCCAAGCTCGTGGGCGGTGATCATCACCTCGGCCCACTGCGACGTCCTGATCTTGTCGGGGCAGAGGTGCTCGCGCACCCGGTCGTCGAGGATCTCTGCAGCCGTGCCCGGAAGAGAACCCAGGCCCGCTTCCTTGAGCTCCTCGAGAAAACGCCGGACCGGGATGCCTACGGTCTCCGCTCCCTGCCACACCTCGAGCGGGGTGAAACCATGGATATGCATGTCGGGCATTTCCGCTTTGATCGCTTTGACCACATCGACATAGAAATTCCCGGTGAAGTCAGGGTGGATACCCCCCTGGAGGGTCACCTCGGTCGCCCCCCGGTCCCAGGCTTCTCTGGCGTTGGCAACGATCTCATCGAGACCCATCAGATACGGCTCCCCTCTCAGGTTCAGGCTCTTCGGCCCCTTGGAGAAGGCACAGAATCCGCATTTGAAGTAGCAGAGATTGGTGTAGTTGATGTTGCGGTTGACCACGTAAGTCACGGTCTCCCCGACACTCCTCGATCGCAGCACGTCTGCGGTGTAGGCGATCGCGTCGATACCGTCACCACGCGCCTCGAACAGTTGGCGCAGTTCACCGACCTCGGGCCGCTGCCCTTGCAGAGAGCGCTCCAGGATCGGACGCAAATCCCCCGCACCCTCCAACTCCGGAGGAGTACGTCCCTGGATCCAGCTCCGGTCACCCCATTCGGCCGAGAGTCGCAGCTCCGGAACCGGCGGGTCCATATCCTTGCCCGGCGCCCACACGTATCTGGGCCGGGCCGCCCCAGAGCCGTCGGTCAGCTTCAGCCATGTCTCGAAGTCGGTTGCAAGGAGGCTTGCCCGGGCCGTGTCGATTTCGAGGCCGATCGGGTAAAGGGTCCTCTCCACGAGCTCGTGGTGGGGAAGGGCATCCCGCAGCTCCCCGATCCTTTCCACATCCCAATCTCGGAGCAGCAAGTCGCCGGCGCCTCCCGCGACCGCCTCAGCCGCCTGAGGCACATCGTCGACGAAGACCGAAAGGACCGTATCCAGCCCGGGCAGGCGGACCAGATCTCCCGCCTCCTCGATCTCAGAGCGTCCCGCCCTGAGGAAAGCGGCATTGGTCCGGGCAATGGCGTCCAGCACCATCTCGCGTGGCCCCTCGTTGCGGACGGTGATCCGCCATCCCGGCACACCGGCCTTGGCCAATGACAGCGCAGCCTCGGGGGCGGCCATGTACGCCGATGGTTGCGGCTCGGCCGTTGAGCCGAGCACGAGCAGGCCACCGGAGCGGGCGGCGTTCAGGTCGGCTGTGGTCGGTGCAGCCATTTCGACTGCGGTTGTGCCTTCGCGGCGGCGGCTGGTAGCCGTCGGTCCGGCGAGCGAATCGGCCGGCCGGGTGCGGAGGAAGGTAACTCTCATGTCTGGACACTCTTTCCGATCTTCGGATAGCCATTCTCGTCAACTCGCCTGCGGATATCGTCGATCAACTCCGGAGCGATCCATTCTTCATCCACATATTCGGGGTATACCGGGAGACGGGGGTGCAGTTCGAAGCCGGCCGCCGCCGTTCTCTCCTCCAATTCGGCGAGGTGGGGCCAGGGAGCCTCGGGATTCACCCAGTCGATTGTGAGTGGGGAAACCCCGCCCCAATCATTGATCCCGGCGTTGAGATAGATCTCATACCTTTCCGTGAGATTGGGTGGCACCTGGATGTTTGCCTCAGGGCCCATGATCCAACGCGCAAGAGCGACAACCCTTGCGAACCAAACGGGCATCGGCTCCGCGGAACGGCGCATCGGGGTATCGGCTTTGGCGCGGAAGTTCTGGACGATTACTTCCTGAATCGCACCGGTGCGGTCTGCGAGGTCTCGCAGAGCGAAGAGAGAGTCGACGATCTCCTGGTGGTTCTCACCGATTCCAACCAGGATCCCGGTCGTGAACGGAACCCGGCTCCGTCCCGCGGCTTCGATTGTCGCCACTCGCAATGACGGGATCTTGGTTGTGGAATTGTGATGGGGCATCCCCGCCTCGAGAAGCCGGGGAGAGATGTTCTCCAGCATCATCCCCATCGACGGGTTGGTCGGGCGCAGCTTGGCCATCGCCGCATCGTCGAGCAGCCCGGGGTTGGCGTGGGGAAACAGCGCGGTTTCGGACCGGATCAGGGCAGACATCTCGGCCACGTAGTCGATTGTCGTCTCCAGGCCGCGCCCGGCAAGGAACTCACGGGCCTGGGGCCAGCGTTGTTCCGGCCTGTCGCCTAGCGTCAACAGCGCCTCGGTGCAGTCTGCTTCGTCGCCCGCCTTCGCCACCGCCACCACGTCTTCGGGTTCGAGAAACACGCCACCTGCGCCTGGCGGTTTGGCGAACGTGCAATACGTGCAGCGGTCGACACAGAGTGTGGTCAGCGGGATAAACACCTTGCGGCTGTAGGTGATTGTGCGCCCCTTGCCCTCGTCCCGGAGATGGGCGGCATGGTCGAAGAGGGGCCCTGGATCGCGCGAGCCATCGAGATACTGGAGCGCGAGGCCGGGATCGGGCTCGCGGTGAGTTCGGATTTCGCTAGGAGATACCAGAGGAGCCTGCTTCGATCACACCACCGTCAACAGGGATTATCGCCCCTGTCATCCAGGAACTTGCGTCGGACCCGAGAAACACGATCATCCTGGCAACGTCTTCAGGCTCGCCGACCCGTCCCAGCGGGTGGCTGCGGGCCGCAGCGTCCTCGTCCTGGAGCAGCATTCCGGCGAGGCGGGTGCGAACGATGGCCGGGGCGACGGCGTTGACCCTGATATCGGGGGCGAGCTCGAATGCAAGCTGGCGGGTGAGGTGGACGACTCCAGCCTTGGAGATGTTGTACGCACCGGTGATCGGGCCGGGCTTGAGTCCGGCAACAGAGGCAACGTTCACGATTGCACCACCAGACTTGTCCATTCCCGCCGCATAGGCCGCCCGTGCCCAGAGCAACGGGCCGAGCAGGTTCACGTCCCAGGTCTTCTGGACCGCACCGAGGTCGACATCCATCAACGATCCAGCCGAAGGATTGGTGCCCGCGTTGTTCACCAGCACATCGACAGAGCCGAATCGGGAGACGGTCTCCGCCATGGCCATCGCCGCATCTTCTTCAGAGTCGGCGCGGGCCGCGAGGGCCAGCACCCGCTCGGCGTCGACGCCTGCTGCGACCATCTCATCGCGCGCGGCCTCGACGTTGTCGGGCTTGCGCGACGTGATCGTCACACCGACAGCACCGCTCCTGGCGAACTCGAGAGCGGTGGCGAGGCCAATACCGCGGCTGGCGCCTGTGACCACAACGACTTTGCCCTCTACTGAGACTTCCATTGGCTCCTACTGGTTGGAGGGGCAGATACTAAAGGCAGAGACCCCGAACCGTTCATCGCAGGCTTTCGAGGGCAGGTCCGGGCGGCCATCAGAAGTTCTGCGTAACCATATGCCACCGAATCCCGTCTTCCTCAGTAACCGGCATCAATACTTATGGAGGACTGGAGTCGTGTGGAGCCAACGCCGACAATCGAGAATTTCTACCGGGAGCACGCCAGGTCTGTTTATGCATTCTGTGTCTCCCTCTCCCGTGATCCGGTCTGGGCGGAGGATCTGATGCAAGACACATTTGCCCGAGCCACGCGGTCACTCGGCGGTTACAGGGGCGGCGACCCGAAGTCGTGGCTGTTCGCAATCGCCCGGAGTGTCTTCATCGACGACGTCCGCAAGAAGCGGCCCCTGCCGACCGCCGAAGTCGAGACGACCTCGGCGCTCGGTCCCGACGTGGAGGAGATCGACGCGATCTCCGCAGCGCTTTCGTCACTTCCCGAGCGCCAACGGACGGCATTGCTCCTCGCCGACCAGGCCGGGCTCCCCTACTCAGAAATCGCCCAAACACTCGGGGCGACTCCCGGAGCGGTCAAAGTCCTGGTCCACCGGGCTCGGATCAATTTCAGAAAGTCATATGAGGCACTAAACCGATGAAACACGAGGAAATCCAGGACCTACTCGAGGACTACGTCGACGACCGACTCGACCGGGCTTCCCGGAAACTGGTTGGCGACCATCTCAAGGAATGCAACGAATGCCGTCAGATCCTCGACGAGGTTGCTCCGGTGGATGTATCCGCCCTCGGCGCGAGCGTTTTCGACGAGCGCCGCATGCGTCGCACAGTCAGGCGGTCCCTATTTCGCACGGCATGGAACACAGTTCTCCTGGCGGTCGCAGGGTGGCTGGCGATCTGGTTTCTGACTGCCCTTCTATTCCAGCCGCTGGTGGTCAATCGTGACGGCCGTGCCGCTGACGCCGTCCGAGCAAGTATCGACTTAGCAGTCATGAGCAACCCGGGAGTGGTCCTCACCGAGGGAACGATCACCTCCGGTCTCTTCGGGAGGAAGGTCGATCTCGAGTTTGGTCTTCCGGTTGGGGCGGGATTGCGGCCGGCGATTTCGACTTCTACGGCTCTAGGACCATTGACGATCAGACAAAATGACACGTCCAGCGACTCGTCGGATTATGGGCGCTTTCAAGGAGAGCCCCTGGACCAGCTTGCCAACCTGGGTGACTCGACGGTGGCGACGGTCAGTATCTGGTTCGACACCCCCGTAGCGGTGGAAACGGCTCAGTCAATCGCAGACGATGCCACCCTCGATCTCAGGGTGGTTTGGGCCGGCTTCGATGCTCGCCTCGGCCGAATCGAGCCGCCGATCTGGACTGCGGGAGGGGTCCTTGGGTATGGAACCTGCCAGCCCCCGGACAGTGACTTGGGCGACGACCTCCTCGGAGCGACGTCGGCTTCCTTCAGCCAGGGTGCTGGATTCCTGTTCGGTGATGCGTCGGTCGAGGCCGCCCTCGACTCCGTCATCGCCGGGTTGACAGATGTCTCGGCCCGAGACGAGCTCGTCGATCTGTTGGTACAACCATTTGGGGACGACCCGGCTGACATCGAAGCCATTATTCGAGAACTCCAAACCGATCCGCAGGTAGCGATGCTCGTGGTCACCGGGCCTTCTGCTGCAATCGCTGAGTATCTCGAAGACAAATCTGGAGTCTGGGCGAACGTGCTCGCCGTTGACTTCTACAACTGGACTGACGGAATCTGTGGGAGATGAAATGACGACGTACAGAGACATCAAAACAGGTCGCCGGCTGGTCTGGGCCGGGATCGCCTTCGGAGGGTCGATAGCCGCCGCTTTCGCGATCGCCACCTACATGAGCGACGAGGGCCCTTTGCTCAGGGCAGCGGCGATCTTTGCCCTGATGTCGATCCCAGCGGCTTTTGCACTGCTGTCGTTGGACCGCAGGCCGTCGTTGCTGACTGCCGCCGCCATGGCAGCCCTGGTCCAGGGCGTGCTGCTCCTGACCTCGGGCCTCGGCCTTCTCCAGGTGATCCCGGCGATCCTCTGGTATTTGGCCGGACAGAAACGTCCCAGGGCGGCTGCGGCTCCCAGCTGGGCCACCTGGGCTCGCCCGCTGATCGCGGGGGCAACTCTCCTCCCTCTTGTTGTGATGTTCAGCCATCTCGACCCGGTCTGCACGGTGACCGATGCCGAAGGGTCGGTCATTAGCAGCGAAGTCGACACCAACGCGGCCTCGGGCTGGACCCTGTCTCTGGGAGGCCTCACCGGGTCGTCGAGTACCGAAACCGATGGGGTGACGCGGAGTTGCACGAGTGACACCGTGCAGCCATGGGAGTCGGGACTCTCATTGGCATTGTCGGTCGTGATTGTGGTGTTGGCGACGCGTTGGCCCACGGCCACCCGATTGATCGGAGGATCTCAGCCGGTAGCGGCTAGTGACCGCCCCGTTTGACTCCGCCGTACTTCATCCGGGTGTCGGACATGGCGGCAGCCCGTTGCTCGTCGTCGTTGACACCGGCATCGACGATCTCACCTATGAACAAGGTGTGGGTGCCGAGGTCCATGGACTGACGGACCTCACAGTCCATCCAGGCAAGTGCCTCGGAAAAGACCGGTGCGCCGGTGGTTGCGGCGAATACCTCTCGCCCGTTGAGGGTGTTGCCGTCTCGTACCGCGGGTTTGGAGAACTTTACGAACGGGCGGGTGTCTTCGGACGACCAGAGGTTGACAGTGAAGGAACCACCTTCGGTGATCAGCCGGTGGGTGACTGCCTTGTTGTCGACTCCGACCCCGATCAGGACCGGATCCATCGAGAGCTGGGTGATCCACGAAGTTGTCATCCCGTTCCACTCGTCGCCCGACGCCGACCCGACCAGGGCGAGGGCGTTGGGAATCTTCCAGGTGACCTTGTTGACCAATTCGCTATCCATACGATTCAACCTCCCACAGCTGTACTCGAAACCCTAATGTGCCGGTGTGCGAATCCTGATCGCCACTACCGGCGTCCTACCGGCAGGTCCCGTCTCCGAGCTCTGCGCGCGGCTCGGTGATGAAACGTCTGAAGTCACCGTGATGACCGTGATCCGAATCCCGAGGACTTTTCTCGACTCTCTCGATGACGACGTTCGCCGGTCGTTTCTCGACGACTCGACGTCGGACGCCTCACCCGAGGAGAAGGCTGCGATCTATCTGGAAGAACGGGGCCAGAAGGTGGTGGCACCAATCGTTGCCGCCCTCCAGGCCGAAGGAATCCAGGCCAGCGCACGTTTCGTCGACGGCGACGACCCGGCGGCAGCCATCATTGCGACCGCCGAAGATGTCGGGGCCGAGATCGTGATGATGGGTGCAACCCGGCGTCTCTTCACCGAAGAGGCGTGGAAGAGCGTGTCGGTCCGGGTGATCGACAACTCCCATCTCCCGGTGCTTCTCGTCCCGGGAACGCGGATCGAGGACACCCACGAAATGCCGATCCTGGAGCTGTAACCCATCAGTTTCCGCATTCGCGGGTCTCGATACTTTCTGTCACACCCGGTTTGTACGTTGTGTCATATGGAACTCAATCGACTCAACGGATGCCAGGGACACAGCCCAATAGCGGTCGGCGACCTGCTCGTGACAGCATGTGAGAGCTGTCGGCGGGTGGAATGGGGCGACCGGTCAGGCGACATCGACCCTTCCGAGGGGATGGCCGCGCTGTTCGGCAACTTCGAACTGGTAGGGACCCTCGACGCGGTGGGCTCACCGGCGCCTGAGGTTCTGGTCTACGTAGCCCCATCGGTCCGGAAACGCCGGAACCTCGCTCCCTTCCCCAAGGGCTCATGGGTGAAGGCAGCCCCTGACCTCTGGCTCACCCACGACGGCGAGAACCTGCTCCTGGCCACCAACCACAAACTCCTATTCGAAAACCTCACACGCGGCGCTTGAGCGACCGCCGACTCTCCTCCCGCATGCGGGCAGGAAGGTTCCTGCAGCCGCCGTCCTATCTGTCCTCCCGCAAGCGGGAGGAAGGTTCCTGCAGCCGCCGTCCTATCTGTCCTCCCGCATGCGGGAGGAAGGTCCCTGCGCCCGACGAAGGAGGGCGGAGGTAGGAGAGAGAGGTCCCCCGAGCTGGGAGCCCAAGTGCCATTGGTGAGAACGGCACACCTTCCCCGGCGACTTCATCGCCGGGACCCCCTCCGCAAGCGGATGGAGAGACGCGTAAGGAGGTGCTCCCTCATTCTTACTGTCCTCCCGCTTGCGGGAGGAAGGTCCCTGCGCCCGACGAAGGAGGGCGGAGGTAGGAGAGAGAGGTCCCCCGAGCTGGGAGCTCGAGTGCCGTTGGTGGGAACGCTCCACCCTCCTGTCCGATCTATGGATCGGACGTACTCCCTCCGTAAACGGAGGGAGAGACTGGTTCGAATTGGGTTTCGTACAACTGGCGGTAGAGACCGCCTTCGGCGACCAGTGAGTCGTGGGTGCCCGATTCGACGATCCGACCTTCGTCGATGACGAGGATCTGATCGGCAGCGCGCACCGTGGAGAGCCGGTGGGCGATGGCGAGGGTGGTCCGCCCCGCCATCAGGCCTTCGAGAGCTTCCTGAATCAAGGCTTCCGACCGTGAGTCGAGATGTGACGTCGCCTCGTCGAGGATCAGGATCCTCGGGTCCTTGAGGATGACGCGGGCAATCGCAATTCGCTGCTTTTCCCCGCCGGAGAGCCGGTAACCCCTCTCTCCGACCATCGTCTGATATCGGTCTGGCAACGCTTCGATCATCGGGCTGATATTGGCGGCGAAGGCCGCGGCCTCGATCTCTTCTTGGGTTGCGTTCGGTTTCGCGTAGCGGAGGTTTGCTTCGATCGTGTCATGGAACAGGTAAGACTCCTGGGTTACAACACCTACCGTCTCGGATAATTCGTCGAAGGCGATATCGCGGACATCGACCCCATCGATGCGGAGGGAGCCTTCGTTGACGTCGTACAGACGGGGAACGAGATAAGACGCCGTGGTCTTGCCGGCGCCGGACGGGCCGACCAGGGCAACGAGCTCTCCCGGGCTCGCTTTGAACGAGACTCCTGCCAGAGCCCACTCCCGCGAAGCCGCCTGTGCCAGTGCCGGACCTTCCTCGCCGGTGCGCTTCCAGCGCTTGACCGCAGCCAGGCCCTCGACTGCGTCGCTCTGATACTTGAAGTAGACGTTGTCGAATTCGAGCTCGCCTCTGGCGGGTGAGATCGAGATCGGGGTCTCTGGGGGAGGGATGTCGGTCTCCAGATCGAGCACCTCGAACACTCGTTCGAACGAAACCAGCGATGTGGCGAACTCGACTCTCGAGTTGGAGATCGCGGAGAGAGGGCCATAGAACTGCACCAGTAGTGCCGTGAACATGACGAGTGTGCCGTCCGTAATATCGCCTTCGATGACGAGATAGCCACCGGCCCAGAAGACGGCAGCGGTCCCTACTGCCGAAACCAATCCCAGGGCGGCGAAGAATCGTCTGCCGACCATTGCCCGCCGGATCCCGTAGTCACGGACCAACCCTGCCTGTTCGGCGAAGCGCTCCGCTTCGCGGTCCCAACGCCCGAAGAGTCGCACCAGCAGGGCGCCGCTGACGTTGAATGATTCCTGCAAGATCGCTGACATCGATGCGTTGTGCTCCATCTGCTCCTGAGTCACCCGGCGCAACACCCGGCCCACCTTCCGGGCGGGGATCACGAAGAGAGGCAAAGCGGCGACCGCCAGCAGGGTGAGGCGCCAATCGGCGGCAAGCATAACTGCGAGGATGAAGACCACTGAGACGATGTTTGAGATGATGCTCACGAGGGTCCCGGTGATCGCCTGCTGTGCCCCGGTCACATCGCTGTTGAGCCGGTTCATCAGTTCCCCGGTCTTGGTGGCAGTGAAGAATCGCAGTGACATCCGCTGCAGGTGATCGAAGAGCTCGCGCCGCAGGTCGAAGATTATGCTCTCGCCCACCCGCGACGACCACCAGCGCTGCAACAGGCCAACCAGGGCGCTGATCATCGGCACCGCGATCATCCCGACACCGAGCCAGGTGAGCAGGACGAGGTCGCCTGGAGGAGGGAGGGCCTTGTCGAAGAGCTCCCTGATCAAGATCGGTGGGACCACCCCGATGCCTGATATGACGAAAATCGTGGCCAGGACACCGAGCAACCCTCGCAGGTACGGGCGGCCATAACTCCAGACCCGCCGGATCAAGTCGCGGTAGACCTTCGGGATCTCCTGGTCTTCGTCTTAGCTGAGGTAGCTCCACCACCCCCCACCGTGCATCATCTTTGCGCCAACGTCATGTCGGAGCAGCCTATTCCAGTGCTCCCCTTACTCAGAGCCGAGGTCCGTGAGGAGGAGGTCGTCATAGGTCTCCCGCCTGACGACCTGTCTCACCGCACCGTCACGGACGAAGACGACCGCCGGGCGGAGGACCTTGTTGTAGTTCGACCCCATCGAATGGCCATAGGCACCGGTGACCGGGGTAACCACGATGTCGTCGACCTCCAGGCTGTTCGGGAGCCAACCATCGGACACCAGCACATCGCCGGTTTCGCAGTGCTTTCCAACGAGCCGGACCTCCATATCGCGGTGGGCGTGCACGTCTCGTGCCAGGAAGGTCTCATACCCCGACCCATACAGCACCGGCCGGGGATTGTCACTCATCCCACCGTCGACGGCGACGTAGGTCCTGATCCCGGGAAGGTGCTTGATGGTGCCCGCTGTGTAAAGAGTCACCGCGGCCGCTGCCGTGATTGCCCGTCCCGGCTCGACAGACACCAGGCCGGCGTAGCCGTTCCGTTCCACCGCCCCGCTGATGACGTCGACCCAATCTTCGATGCCTGGCGCCTCCTCGCCGGCAACGTACGCAACACCGAGACCGCCGCCTAGCGATATTTCCGCGAATTCATTCCCCCGGGCGAAGTCGCAGATGACGTCGACCGCTGCGGCGAAAGAGTCGGCCCGGAAGACCTGCGAGCCAATGTGGGCGTGCACACCCCTCAGGTTGACGGAGTTGGCGGTACGAGCCCTCTCCACCGCTGCCGATGCCGCACCGGTGGAGACGGTGAAGCCGAACTTGGAGTCGTCCTGGCCGGTCCTGACGAACTCATGGGTATGTGCCTCGATGCCCGGAGTGATCCGGAGCAGCACGTTTGGCGGCTCGACACCTTCTCCAACCAGCCGCTCGATCCGGTCGAGCTCATCAAAAGAGTCGACGACGACCTGGCCGACACCCTCAGCAAGGGCGATTCGAAGCTCACGGTCGCTCTTGTTGTTGCCATGGAATACCAGGTCGGACGCGGGGACTCCCGCCACCCGGGCTACGTGGTACTCGCCACCGGTCGCGACGTCGAGGCGCATTCCTTCGTCGTGGGCGAGGCGGGCCATCGCAGTACAGAGAAATGCCTTGGTTGCATATACCGCGCCCTTGCCGAATCCGGCAACCACCTCCCGGCAGCGCTGGCGGAGATGCTCTTCGTCATAGACGAATAGGGGTGTTCCGAACTCGTCAGCAAGGGTGAGGGCCGAGACACCACCGATGAGAAGCTCGCCGTCTGGCGATACAGACGCGTTCTCAGAGAGCAGTTCGATCGGCACAGGTTGGTTCATCGTCGCCCGTCGGAGTGGATCAGGAGTCAGCGATCACCGCTTCGAGCGGCATCATGCTCGCCGCAGTCTGTCGCAACGCCTCGAGGGCTGCAAACGGGCGCCCGTACATCTCATAGCGGTAGATTCCGTCGAACCAGATCAGCGTGGTCCCGGCGGACTCCTGGAGCACCCAAGTCGGGCGCCCGCCGATCTCTTCGATAGCGCACTCGATGGTCTGTCCTTCGGCGAACCTGGTACAAGAAATGTCAGCGCCCTCGACTTCGAGCTCGGCAGCGGTCTCGGCGTCGCGGTAGACCCTGAGGACGATCAACTGCGCCACAGATCTCGACCGCGTGTACGGCTCGGTCGTCCAGATACCGAAGGCGGCAGATGGGTCGTCCGAGACGATCCCAGTGTTCTCGATGACAAGCTGGCTCGAGACGTACTCGGAGAGGGGAGGGACACGGGACGGGAACTCGACTCCTTCGAGGACCTTGCGGATCTCCTCACGGCTCGCCTGGACGAACCGGTCGCCCTCACGTCGGGCGAATACTCCGGCGACTACATCTTCGACGAGCTCCGGTCCCGCGCCGAGCTCGTCGTTGTACCAGACCAGGTTTGCCGCATCGCGAGCAAGCGGGATGGTGGTGGCTACCGTCGATGTGGTGAGCACCGTGGGGTCTGTGACCCAGTCCGATGACCTCTCCCCCAGGGACAGGAAAGGAGAGTCTCCGCATGCGGCGAGACCGAGCATAATCACAATAAAAAGTGCAGTAAGGGCCCGATGGCGCACTTGCCCTCCAATGGCCGGGGTACCGGCATAACGTGTCCGGCACCTCAATGGTTCCTGTGCCAGACCAAGGATGACGGTACCAGTCACCCGGCTTATGCTCTGGCAGATGAACCAAGTTCTGGTCTCTAAGGAGTCGTTCACCGACCATCCGGCTCTCGACGTCGCTGTCAGCCACGCTGTACTCAATGCGGTCGCCGCCGGTGAGATCGGATCGGTTTTCCGGCTCCACCCGGCCCACCCTGTGCTCGCCTTCGGAATGGCTGACCGCATCCAACCGGGCTACCCGGCTGCGATTCGAGTCGCGGTTGCGCATGGCTACGCCCCGGTGGAACGGCTCGCCGGCGGACGAGCTGCAGTGTTTCACGAGAAAACCCTGGCCTTCAGCTGGGCGATCCCCGAGGACGACCCCCGTACTGGGATCACGAAACGGTTCGAGATGGTCTCCGGGTTGATGCGGGACGCCTTCAGGGGTTTGAAGATCGACGCCCGCGTTGGTGAGATCCCCGGTGAATACTGTCCTGGCCGCTATTCGGTCAATGTCGGAGGAATCGTCAAGGTGATGGGTGTCGGCCAGCGACTGATCCGGGGTGCGGCCCACATCGGGGGTGTGATCGTGGTCAACGACGGAGAGCGGATCCGGGACGTGTTGATCCCCGTATACCGGGCGCTCGGCGTCGACTGGGACCCGAGGACAACTGGAGCGCTCGCCGATCGTTCGGCGGGCACGAAGAACTCCGATGTCTCCACGGCCGTGATGGCTGAACTGCAAAAGCTCCACGACATCGCCGAGACCTCCATCCCCGGGGAGATCATCGAACGAGGGAGATCGATGATCGAGCACCACACCCCGGTGGCCGCCTGATGCGGATCGCAATTATCAACGGCCCGAACCTGAACTTGCTTGGCAGCCGCCAGCCCGAGATCTACGGGTCTATGACTCTCGAGGACCTCGAAGAGAGGGTGCGCAGCTGGTCGTCCAAACTCGATGTCGAGCCCGCCTTCTCGCAGTCGAATGACGAGTCCGAGCTGGTGTCATTGATCCAGCGGGCCGGGAAGGAGTGTGATGCCGTTGTGCTCAACCCCGGTGGTTTCACCCACACTTCGGTCGCCATCGCCGATGCGGTGGCCTCGATACCAGCACCGGTTGTCGAGGTCCACCTCTCAGATATCTCCAAGAGGGAAGCATTTCGCAGGATCTCTCTGGTGGGACCAAATGCGGTCCGACAGATCGCGGGAAGGGGTGCCACCGGCTATCGGGATGCCATCCGCCACCTTGTTTTTCGCGATCTAATCCCGTTTGAGAACGTGCATTACGGGCCACATCCTCGCAATGTCGCCGACCACAGGGTCGCCGACGGCGATTCCCTCGTCTTACTCGTTCACGGTGGGTACTGGTTTTCCGGATGGGATCGCGACCAACTCGACCAGACTGCAGTCGATCTCACGCGCCGCGGCTACGACACGCTCAACATCGAATATCGGGTAGACCCGCCCTGGCCCGGTTCCGGGCACGATGTGAGCACCGCTCTGGCGTGGGCGCGCGATCGCTACGGTTCCGTAAGCATGCTCGGCCATTCTGCCGGTGCTTTCCTTGCGTTTTGGGCCTTTTCACGGAGTCCAGTGGATGTCTGCGTCGGGCTCGCCTCGGTGACAGACCTGAGCCTTGTCGACAACGTGCCTGCTGCCGTCGACCTGGTCGCAGCGGGAGGACCGACGGCGCTGACGGTCCCCGAACGGACTGTGTTGTTCCACGGCAGTGCCGACACCGAGGTAAGTCCAGACCACACCACACGGCTGGAGCAGGCCGCGGAGATCCATCTGCTCGACGGTGTGGGTCATTTCGACATCCTCGACCCGAAACGGGCCCACTGGGAATCCGTGGTGTCGGCCCTCGGTGGCGCGCCCGGAGCCCGATCCGAGTTGCCCCCTGTGGAAAAGTCCCGGTAAGGTTGGATATCTAAGGAACCCGGCCGGGCCGGGGCGGAGTCACTACATCTATGCGTTTGAGACGTTTTTCGTTTCTTGCGGGCTGGGTAGCGGTAATTCTTCTGGCAGCCGCTGGTTTTGCCGCATTCGGCACGTCACAAGACGCTGCCAACGACGTCGAGTACGAGGCATCGGCAGCATCGCTGGGCCACACGGCAGGCACATACGCCGGTCTGACGTTCGCCCTCTTCGCCGACGCCCCTGAGGAGACGACTGTCGCCGCCGGTGAGCCAACAGTCACTGGCGACGATGCTGAGATCGGCCTGACTTCCGATGCTGGATCATCTAACGGCACCATCGCATCTCCTGCAGGCTGGCTGTCCGAAGTCCAGGTTCGTGCCCTCGTCAGCGAGTATTTCCAAACCGAAGACGTGAACACCGCAGTACGGATCGCCTGGTGTGAGTCCAGATTCGACCCCGAAGCAGTCAACCTGCGGACCGGTGCCGTTGGTCTCTTCCAGCATCTACCCCAATACTGGGAGGACCGGGCGGCAAGTGCTGGGTTCCCCGGCGCCGATGCCACCGACCCCCGCGCCTCCACCGCTGCTGCGGCCTGGGCAGTCTATGACGGGGCAGGCTGGGACATCTTCGGCTGCCGGGCCTGACCTCCGATGCCCGGGCTGAATGTCCTCGGGGGAGAGCTCGAGGGTTGCAGTAACGACCCGCTGACCGGCTTCTACCGGGACGGATCCTGTCAGGCCGGCCCTGAAGACGTTGGCCTCCACTCCATCTGCGCCGTCGTCACCGCCGAGTTTCTCGAACATCAGCGCCAGATCGGCAATGACCTGACCACACCAATGCCCCAGTTCATGTTTCCCGGGCTCAGACCCGGAGACCGTTGGTGTGTCACCGCCCGAAACTGGTTACGCGCTCATCATGAAGGCGCCGCAGCGCCGGTCGTACTCGCTTCTACCCACCTCGCCACACTGGAGGTAGTCCCGCTGGAGATCCTGCAGAGATACGCAGTTGACGTTCCAAGCGACCCCGGTGCCCTGGACTGAGCAAGCGCTCACCTGAAGTCGCGGGACTTCACGGTCTGGACCCCGATCGGTTCGAAGTTGTGGGCGACGATGTTGGTGACACCGTCGTTGAACTCGAGCCTCCCATGGATCACCAGGGCCGGGCTCTTCCGGACGATCTCGCGGTGCTTCGACCAGATGTCGGGAAGCACGACGATGTTGAGCAAGCCCGTCTCGTCTTCGAGGTTGAGGAAATGGACGCCTTTGGAGGTGCCCGGGCGCTGGCGGTGGGTGATCACGCCTGCAACCTTTACCCGGACCCCGTGACGCTCCATCTCCAGCGTCTCGGCGGCGGTGAGACAGTCGCCCAACTGGTCGCGGACAAAGCTCATCGGGTGCCGGGGGGAAACCCCAGTCGACCAGAGGTCGGCGCGATGTGATTCCTCGTCGCTCATCCCGGGAAGCGGCGGGGAATCGACACCGGGTGACAGGGCAAGGCGCTCCGGGTCGATTTCGGCCAGCGCACCGGCAGCCCACAGCCCCTCCCTCCGCCCCAACCCAACCGACTCCAGCGCACCCGCGGCCGCAAGCCCCTCCAGGGCATCGACATCGAGACCGGTGCGGAAAGCAAGGTCTTCAGGCGAGACGAAGGGCCCACCGAGGATCCGGGCCGCCTCGACTGTCGTGATCTCCCGCTCCCCCAGGTTCCTCACGTACCGCAACCCCATCCGCACCGCCACCGCCGGGCGCACCGCATCATCGACCGGCCCGCGTCCCCGTCGCCAGCTCTCCCCGAGATAGGTGACGATGTCGTCGGGGTCGGCGTCGAGCGGCTCGATTGTGCAGTCGTGCCAGGACACGTTGACATCAGGGCCGTGGGCCACGACACCGTGACGCTGGGAGTCCTGGACCAGCGAGTTCGGGCTGTAGAAGCCCATCGGCTGGGCGTTGAGCAGACCGGCGAGGAACTCCGCCGGATAGTGGAACCGGAGCCAGACCGACATGTAGACGATGTAGGCGAAACTGACCGAATGGCTCTCAGGAAAGCCGAAGCTCGCAAAACCCTGCAGCTTCTCCCAGATCTCTTCGGCTGCGGCCCCACCGACTCCGTTGGCGGCCATACCGGCGAAGACCTCGTCTTTGAGTCGCGACATCGCCGTCTCGGAGCGTTTGTGGGTCATCGCCTGGCGGAGCCGGTCGGCCTGGCTCCCGTCGAAGCCGGCACAGACCCGGGCCAGTTCCATCAGCTGCTCCTGGAATATGGGAACCCCGAGCGTCTTCTTCAGGATCGGTTCGGCAAGCGGATGGGGGTAGCGGATCGGCTCCTCGCCGTTGCGCCGTCGCAGGTAGGGATGCACCGACTGTCCCTGGATCGGCCCGGGGCGGATCAGTGCCACCTCGATTGCCAGATCGTAGAAAGTCTTGGGTTTCATCTTGGGGAGGGTGGCCATTTGTGCCCTCGACTCGATCTGGAAGACCCCGACGGTGTCTGACCTGGTGATCGACCGGTACAAAGCCGGCTCCTGGGGGATTGTGGCAAGGTCGATGTCGATGCCGTGGTGGTCTTCGATCAGGTCGTGGGCAAGGTGGAGGGCGTTGAGCATTCCCAACCCGAGCAGGTCGAACTTGACCACCCCAACAGCCGATGAGTCGTCCTTATCCCATTGGATCACAGTCCTGCCTTCCATCCGCCCCCACTCGAGAGGGACTACATGCCAGAGCGGCCGGTCGGCGATGACCATTCCTCCGGAGTGGATCCCGAGGTGCCGGGGAAACCCGTCGAGGCGCCAGCAGATGTCATAGATCATCTCGGCAGTCATACCGTCGGGGAGGGTGGTGTCCATATGGCGGAGCTGGCCGGGGTCGTGAGTGTCGACGAACTGGCTGAGCCCGTCGACCTGGGCCTGGGTGAACCCGAAGGTCTTGGCAACGTCGCGGAGCACTGACCGGGCCCGGTAGGTGATCACATTTGCCACCATCGCGGCCCGCTCCCGCCCGTACTTGCGGTAGCAATACTGGATCACCTCCTCGCGCCGGTCGGCCTCGAAGTCGACGTCGATGTCGGGGGGCTTGCCCCGCTCCTCGGAGAGGAACCGCTCGAATGGGAGGTGGAGGCGGATCGGGTCGACCCGGGTGAGCCCGATGCACCGGCACACCGCCGAGTCGGCCCCCGAGCCCCTGATCTGGCAGTAGATGTCCTGGCTGCGGGCAAAGTCGACCAGGTCTTTCACCACCAGGAAATAGCCGGCAAACCCGAGCCGAGCGATGATGTCGAGCTCGTGACCCAGCCTCCGCCTCGCTTCGAGGCTGATCCCGTCGTCGGAGCCCGGATAGACGTCGCGAGCCCCTTCCCAGGTCAGGGCGGTGAGATACTCCATCTCGTCGCGGAAGTGCCCCGGCATCGGGAAGTCGGGAAGGCTTGGTGCCATCAGACCTAGGTCGAAGGCGAGCCGTCTCCCCAGTTCGGCGCTCCTCGCCACTGCCCCGGGATAACGCCGGAACCGGCCTTCCATCTCCTCGGCGGTCTTCAGATACCTCTCGTCGGATGCGGGCCGGAACCCGTCTGCAACCACAAGCGGCCGCCGGCCTCCGATCGCGGCGAGCACCTCGGACAGGTAGGCGTCGGAGCGCTGGTGGTAGTGGACCTGGTTGGTGGCCACGGTCGACACCGAGAGCCGGGATGCCACCTCCCAGAGGAGATCGTTCCTCCCGTCGTCCTCGGGCATGGCGTGGTGCCACATCTCGACGTGGAGACGGGTCCCGAAGATGTCCTGGAGACGGGATACCTCCCTTATCGTCGCCGACAGGTCGCCTCGTGCTGCCGCCCGAGGAACCGCTCCAGAGTGACAGCCGGTGAGGGCATGGACATCGTGGTCGGCAGCGGCTTCGGCGAGGTCGTCCCCGGAGTACACCGGGTGGTCTTTTTCTCCCCTGAGCTGGGCCCTCGTCACGAAACGGGAAAGGGACCGGTATCCCGAAGGCGACCCGGCGAGCAGCACCAGGTGGTCCGACTCGGGGAGATCGACTGGTTTGGTCCCGTGGGCACGGACACTCCGGCCCCGACGCAGCCTCCCCTGTCCCCCCTTGCTCCGGGTGTACCTCGCTGCGTCCCACTCTTCGGCTTTTGCCAGCGGGTCGTCACCCTCGACCGCTCCGTCCTCGAACCCGACCTCCACCCCGTAAATAACCGGGAGCCCTGTTGCCTGCGCCGCCTGCCAGAACCGGGACACCCCGTAGAACCCGTCGTGGTCGGTAACTGCGAGCGCTTCATACCCGAGGTCGACGGCACGCTCCACCAGATCCTCAGGATGGGACGCTCCGTCGAGGAACGAAAAGTTAGTGTGGCAATGGAGCTCCGCGTAACCGGTCACCCGTCACACTATATCGAACATATGTTCGATGTGATTCAAAGGGTCCCCCGTTTTGTGCAACGTGCCGTCTGCCGAGAAGGTCGAAGCCCGTATGAAGGCAATCCGAAGAACAATGTCCTCGGCCGAGAAGCTGGCGATCTCGACTCCTCCAACCAGGAATCGCTACGTCGACCTGCTCCGGGCATTCTCCATCCTGGTCGTCGTCTACGGGCACTGGCTAATGGCGGCTCCCGAGGTGATCGACGGTGAGATCAGGATCGGCCATGCCCTTACCGACATTCCGTGGACCAGGGGCTTGACCTGGGTGCTCCAGGTGATGCCGATCTTCTTCTTCGTCGGTGGATACTCCAACGCCCTCGGACTGCGCGCCGCCCGGCGCAAAGGCACCGAGTACAGCCAGTGGCTCCGCGACCGTCTCCGTCGCCTCATCGTTCCAGTCCTTCCGGTTCTTGCCCTCTGGGGTCCGGGGGCGTGGCTTGCGGTCACCTCAGGTGTCGACAGCGAACTGGTGCGGGTCGGGTCCCAGGCCGCACTCGTCCCGGTGTGGTTTCTCGCCACCTATGTCGTCGTCGTGGCGATGGCGCCGATCACGCTGTGGATGTGGGAGAAGATCGGGCTCGGCTCCTTCGTCGTATTCGCCCTCGCGGCGGCAGCTGTCGACGTTGCATACATCGGATACGACATCGACCCGGTTCGCTGGCTGAACTATCTCTTCGTCTGGAACGCAGTCCACATCCTCGGATACGCCTGGGCCGATGGGAGGGTCCGCGGCCTGCCCCACCGGGCATCGATCGCGATCGCGGGGTTCATCTCCCTGGCAGCACTGATCATCTACGGGCCGTACCCGGTCTCGATGGTCGGATTCGCCGGCGAGGCAATCACCAACTCCAACCCGCCCAAGGTCACACTCGTCGCCCTGGCCGTCTTCCAGTTCGGCCTGGCGATGCTCTTCGAAGGCCCGGGGCGGCGCTGGCTGGACCGAATCGGCGTGTGGACCAAGGTGGTTGCGGTAAACGGATCGATCATGACCATCTACCTCTGGCATCTCACTGCAATGGTGGCCGTGGTCGGAGTCCTGCTTCTCTTCGGCGGTTTCGGCCTCGGGTTCGAGGTGGGGACGTTCCAGTGGTGGATCACCCGGCCGTTGTGGCTTGCCTTCATGTCGGTTGTGCTAATCCCGTTCATAGTCGCCTTCGGCAAGTTCGAGCGGCCCCGCGCCGACAACCGCCCGGCCCCTCCGGTCTGGAAACCGCTGCTGGCGGCGCTGGCGGTCTGCGCCGGGCTCGGGATGCTCGCCTCGGGGGGAATCGCCGACGCCGACGGTCTCAACGTCGTTGCCCTGCTCCTCCCGCTCGCCGGGGTGGTCGCGGGCGGCGTCATCGGAGCCCGCCGCTGGGAGAGAAAACATCGGGAGGCCGAGAAGGAGCGCGTCTAGCCTCCACTTGTGGACTACGTGATTCGAACTGCACAACCCGATGACATCGAGCTGCTCAAAGAAGCGCTCTACATCTCGGTCGTCTGGGACGAGGAACAGCCTTCGAGCTTCGAACAGGTAGTGGGCCATCCCGAATTGCTGCAGTACTGGGAGAAGTGGGGACGGCCCGGAGACCTCGGGGTCGTCGCCGAACGCGGCGGCCGGTACCTCGGCGCCGCCTTCGGCCGTCTGTTCACCGAAGACCGGCCTTCGTATGGATTTGTCGACGAAGATACGCCTGAGGTGGGGATCGGGATCATCGAAGGGGAACGAGGCAAGGGTATCGGCCGGCAGATGATGCTCCAATTGGAGGACCTCTACCGGGAGTTCGGCTCGACCCGGCTCAGTCTCAGCGTCAACTTCACCAACCCGGCAAGAAATCTCTACGAGTCGCTCGGCTATACCGAGGTCGGGCACGACGAGAACAGCACGCAAATGGTGAAGGACCTGACCTAGTACCGTCGCGGCAGGAGGAAGCAACCATGTCTTCTATTACCAAGACCATCCGACTTTCCGGCCAGGCCGACGGTTCGATCGAAGACGCGGTGCGCACCGTGTTGGCCCGCGCCGCCAGCACTATCAGCGACATCCAGAAGTTCGAGATCGTCAAAGTCGGGGGAAAGGTGGACAGCTCCGGGGCCCCGACCCTGTTTACGGTGACCCTCGACATCACGTTCGGGATCAAAGACACAGTCGAACACGAGTGACCAAGTTTTTGCAGGTCGCGGCTGCTACCGCCGCTTCGATTGCCCTGATGTGGGTCGGTGAGAGCATCTTCGCGGCGGCCCGGGTCGAGTCGGGCTCGACATTCGTGATCCCAATGGGGCGTATCGCCCTCGGTACCGCGATGTTCTTTCTCTCTGGAGCAGTGTTCGCGGTGATCTTTCTGCTCCGCGCCAAACGGGATCGGCGTCTGGGGTACCTGATGCCGGCGGCGGTCGCTCTCGCGCTGATGACTGCCGTGCCCCTCCTCTGGTATGCCGATGCGTTCAGCTCCTTGCCAACGTGGCTCCACTGGATTGCCTCACCCTATATCCAAGGCGCGGTGCCGTTTGCGCTCGGAGGCATAGTCGTCAATCTGATCTGGCGCGCCAGCGCACCTGAGCCTGTCGGGGAGCCGACCTGAACGTCGCCCCTCCCCCGCGCAATCTCGGGAACGGGATCTACCAGATCCCAGCCCCTCTGCCGTTCAAATCGCCTCCGTTCGTCAACACCTACGCGGTCGAGTCAGGTGACGGGTTGCTGCTCCTGGACTGTGGAACCGATTGGAAATCGGGACGCGACGCGATTCGAGATGGCTTCGCGGCACTCGGGCTCTCCGAAGACGCGGTGCACAGCTTGGTTGTTTCTCATCTCCACCTCGACCATGTCGGGATGTCGAAACGCCTCGTCGACGAGTGGGGCTGTGAGTTCATCATGCATGAGCGTGCCGAGAAACTGGTCGACTCCTACAACAACACCCCGGTATTCCTCCAGAGCCTGCGCCAGATCGGGCACAGCCACGGCGTCCCCGGCTCGATTCTCGACGAGATCGCCGACTTCAACCGGGCCGAATACATGCCGGAGATCTACAAGCCGCATCGCACTGTTGTCGACGGCGAAGCCCTCGACCTCGGCGGGGGCAGGGCTCTCACCGTGATCCACACGCCCGGCCACGAGCCGACCCACATCTGCCTCCGAGACACCAAGACGGGTGTCACTTTCAGCGGCGACCATGTCCTCCCCCGGATCTCCCCGGTGATCATGTACGACGGTGTTCTCGACGACCCACTCGGTGAATATCTGAACTCGCTGCGGAAGCTGGTGCAGATGGATATCGGAATCACCTACCCCGCCCACGGGACGATCATCGATCAAGGCGACGAGCGGGCACGCCAGATCCTGTTACACCACGATCGCCGGCTTCTCGACATGACCGAACTGGTCCGCGAAGCTGACACCACGGCATGGGAGGTGATGGTCGGCTCGTTCCGACCCAACCTGGACCCCCTCCAGATGCGGCTCGCATTCCTGGAGACGATCTCCCATCTCGAACACCTGCGCATCGCGGGACGGATCCACTACGTCCAAAGGGATCAGGTGACGGTCTATACCGCGTGACCGGGTGCGGCCAGCACCAGGATCTCCCCAGTCGTTGGATGCTCGAGAACCGACATCGGGTGCTGATAGACCTCCGTGAGGAGAGCTGGGTCGAAGACGTCCTCGGGTGCGCCATCGGCCACCACCGTTCCCTTGTCCATGAGCACCACCCTGTGCGCGTACCGCGTCGCAGCGTTGAGATCGTGGAGGACCGCTACTACCGCCCTCCAATCGCCCGCAATCGATGCGATGTCGCTCATCACCCTCTCGCCGTACCCGACGTCGAGGGCGATGGTGGGCTCGTCGAGGAGGATGACCGGAGTGTCCTGGGCAAGCGCCTGGGCAAGGAAGACCCGGGTCATCTCCCCACCCGACAAGGTGTGGTACTCCCGATCGGCGAGATCGGTGAGTCCGGTGCGATCCATCGCTCCGCGGATCGCATGCTCGTCCAGTTCCGGGGAGTTAGCCGGGTCCCGGCGGTGAGGGAACCGCCCCATCGCGACAATGGATCGGGCGGGAAAGGGAATCCCGGTGGGGACCGGCTGGCTGAAGGCGGCGCGGATCCTTGCCAGTTCGCCAGCAGGAATCGAGCTGACATCCCTCCCCTCCAACTCGACCAATCCGGAGGTGGGTGCCAGCTCACCGGTAGCGAGTCGGTGCAAAGTCGACTTGCCAGCGCCATTGGGACCCACGACGGCCACGAATTCGCCGGCGCCAACTGTGAAGTCCAGATTCGTCACCAGCATCGTGTCCGCCGGCCCATAGGAGACGTTGCGAAAAGCCAGCAGGTGCTCAGACATCGTGCCGTCGCCCCAGTAGCCATAGAAAGACCGGGCCTCCGACAACAGAGGTGACCAGGCCAACCGGTAGCTCGATAGGCGACATGACAAGCCGCGCAGCGAGGTCGCTGCCCGACAGAAAGAGGGCACCACCGAGGGCCGACCCGGCGAGTAGGTGCTGGTGAGATGGCCCGGTTACCGGTCGCATTGCAAACGGCACCAGCAGCCCGACGAACACGACAACGCCGACCGCTCCGACTGTGGCACCGACGATGGCGCCGACCACGATCAAAAGGACTGTCGAGACCATTTCCACATCGACACCCAGGTTCCACGCAGCAGTCTCCCCGAGCAGTAGGAGGTCGAGAGTCCGACGCAAGCCCCAGATCACGATGACCCCGATCAGCACGAACACCAGAGACGTGGCCAGGGCTCTCCAGGTGGTCCCTCCGAGACTGCCGAGAATCCAGAACTCGATGGGCGGCACCACGCTTCGATCGGAACCCAATACAACAAACCCCGCCCAGGCGCTGAGCGCGACGCCGAGCGCCACACCGGACAGGATGAGGCGGTTCTGGTCCACCGTGGCCCGCCGCTTCAGAGATCGAACGATGAATGCCGCCATGACCCCCGCGGCGACACCTCCCGCGATGGCGCCTTGAATTCCTCCGAGAGACGAGCCGATGGCTCCACCGATCGCAGCCCCTGGGCCGATACCGAGCAGGTGAGGGTCTGCGAGCTTGTTCCGAAGCATCCCCTGAAGGGCCACGCCACAAACCGCAAGTGCCGCTCCGACCACCACAGCCATCAACAACCGGGGTAGGCGTATGCCCCACACCACCGAATTCGCGAGCTCGCTGGCCTCGCGGTCGAAGCCGATGCGCTCCCCGAATAGATCGACGACCTCGCCAAACGAGATTTCGACAGCGCCGAGTGACAGGCTTGCCCCCGCGACGGCGAGGGCTGCCAATCCTATGACTGACAGCCCCCACCGCCTCCGAAGTCGTTGCGAGTCAACGATCGGATTGGCGGGTTGGGTCACTCCCCGAGTGCTTGCAAGTCTTGGATGAACTCGGCCAGAGCCATTCCGGTTCGCGGCCCGAGGTTGAAGAAATAGGCCTCGTCGTAAACAAGGAAGTTCTCACTCTGGCCGGCTGGTGTGTCTGCTACTCCAGGGATCTGGAGGAAGGCTTCGACCCCGCCCAGTGCCGCCAGCCCGAGCTCGGGAAGGACGATCACCTGGGGCGAAGCAGCAACCAGCGCCTCTGGCGTGACCGGGACAAGTCCCCGGACACCCGATGCCGCCCCGGCATCGACAGCACCGGCTCCTTCGATCATTGCTTGGGTCGCCATGCCGGCACCGAATAAGAAGATGGTCTGTGGGCCTCTTGCATACACAAACCCAACGGTCAGCGGATCGGCATCCGGGTCGATTGACTCCCTGGCAGATTCGATTTCGGCAGACACACGGTCGGCAAGAGCGGCGCCCTCATCGGGGACCCCCATGATCTCGGCGACCTGACCGATCTTCGTAGCGACACCATCGAGCGTCGTCTGCGTTTCGAGGATGACCACTGGAATACCCGCAGTGCGCAATTGTTCGATGACTTCGACGGGACCCACCTGTTGGTCGCCGATCACAAGGGTCGGCTCGAACCTGAGCACGGCTTCGGCAGCAAGCTGCTGGGCGAAACCGACCGTCTCTCCACGCTCCCCGAGCGCTGCTGCCTCCTCGGGAAATACTGTTGTGACATCGACGGCAACCACGTTGTCGCCCAGCCCGAGCTCGAAGATGATCTCGGTGAGGTCGCCATTCAGTGATACAACCCGGCTGGTGTCGCTGATGTCGGTCTCGACTCCGTCCGCACCGATGAATGTCGTCGACGGCTCTTCGGCGTCCTCGGTGGTTGTAGTTGTCCCGGCGATGGTCGTGGATGTGCTTGTCACTTCTGCAAGCGATGTTGTCGTCTCGACCGCATCTTCTCCCCCACAAGCCGCCAGCATGATCGACATGACCAGCAGGATTCCAATTGATGAACGCTTCAAAGCGCTGCCTCCTTCGTTGTTTGGGTTTCAAACCGCTGGTTTCTGTGGATCGGGATTACCCGGTCCCCGGCGATTGTTCGATAGCCGGCCCAGATCAGGATCAACCCGACGAGCTCGGTCACATAGAGAACTTCGACCACGCCCATCCGGGCATAGGTGCCGCCGATCCCCGGCAGGATGGCCCCAATGGCGATCAGCCAGTTGCCCCGAACCCGGGTCGATGCCCCCGGGGCCTTCCGGTACTTGACGGCCGACCAGATCGCGCCGCCGATCAAGAAGATGACCGCGTACAGGTTGACGACTGGAGAGAAGAGACGGACCCACTGCCAGGTCATCACATCTCCGCTGAGTCGATACGACTCGACCACGTCGTGGTTGATTGGTGTTGCGATCACGAAGGCCGATGCCATTGCGGTGTATGTCATCAGCGCGACGGCGAGTCGATCGGCTTGCGCCGGAGAAAGCAGGAGGTAGACACTGCCCTGGGCAAGGGGTGCCGCTCCGAGCAACGCCCCGGACACGTACCACGAACGAAATATCACTTCGTTCCAGCCGAACACCGTGGTCAATCCCTCAGTGAGGGTGCCGACTCCATAAAGGGTGATGCCGAGAGCCCACCAGAGGAGATATCGCGCCTTTGGTTTTCGCCGCGAGTGCCTCCACAGCACTGAGGCGAAGGCAGCCGCGACTACGGTCGAAACCAGCGGCAGATAGTGAACGGGTTGGGCTGACACCGGCGATATCAAAATGGCAATTGGGACCGACAGCGAGTCGGGATCGAACCGACACCAGGTCGGTATCGATTCGACGTTGTGTCGCCAAAATCAGGTGCCTATCAGGCTCCCAATCCCAGTCTGGCGACGACGGCGGCTCCTGCGGCAAAGGCGAGGAGCCAACTCGCCAGCGAACCAACGAGGACATATTCAGGTGCTATCTGCTGGGGCTTCGATGAGATTTCTGGAAAGCGGAGGATGCTCTTTGCCGCGACAACGATCCCCGCCGCAGTGGACTGACCGGAAATGACCAGCACATACACCAGGAGACGTTCCAGGATCCCGATCCAGCGGCCGGCCCGGTTGGTGTCTTTGGGAGTCTCGACCCGGACCAGACGGAGCACGAGGCGCACCACCCAATTCGCCGGGACTGTCAGCAGCACCGCGACCGCAACGACGACCATCGCCTCCATTATTCGATTGTCCGCGGCCGGTATCCGAGCACGGCGAGAATCCCGTGGTTTTGCAACCTCCGGCTCACCGAACTCTGGCTCAGCCCCACCTGTTTCGAGATCCCGGTCTGGTTGGTTCCTGAGATATGGAGACGTGCAATCTCGAAGTCGACCTCGTCCCAGGAGGCGGTGATGTGATCACGAGTGACGAGATAGGCATTGAACAGCTCTTCGCTGCTATCGCCGGTTTTTACGAGGGTCCGCGCCGATCTCGGCACTGCGTTCGAGGACTCCGACTTTTTGACCTCATCGATTGCATCTCTGGCCCGCCACCAGCAAGGACCGTCCTGGCCGAATGGCGGCTCCTTCGGCACCATGTCGAGAGTTCCCCAGCCGATTCCGATCCGGACATCGACAGTCGGCTGTAGGTACAAACGGATCTGGAGAGTTGCCGAGATCGCCTCCACGACATCGTCAAAAAGGCCCTGGAATTCATCACCGATCGTCATCCGCAGGGGTTGGACCGCCGTGGCCACCATGTTGCCCTCGATCATCGCTTTGTCGAGAAAGTGCTGGAGATCTTCACGGTCCCCAGCATGCCGGGAGGCTATGACATCTCCGACCAGAGCTGCATAAGATTTATGCGTCATAGATGCAAGTGTATCAAACTTGCGCTCTAAGCGCAAGAACCATGTTTATGCATCTTCAAGGACGACGGCGACATCAAACTCGCCGGATTCGTAGCCGACCGCGCTCCCCCGTGCCGCCTCGAGGAGGTCTCCCTCCGCTGATTGCACCGCTGCGATGTCGTCCTCGGAGGCCGTGACAGTGAGCGAGGAGACCCCGGTTCGCATCGAAGTCCTTGCGTCCGACTTGGCCCGGCGCACCGCAGTGAGGACCTCACTGGTCGCCGCCAGCACTCTCGCGTCACCTGTAAGCCCGGCGAACTCTTCGGCGGAGGGCCAAGGAGCGCGGTGAACCGATCCCTCCCGCCACCACGACCAGACCTCTTCGGTGACAAAAGGAAGAAACGGCGCAAACAACCTGAGATAGACACTCAACGAGAGTTGCAGGGCCGCGTGGGCTGAGGCGGTATCGCCACCTTCTCCGTAGGCACGACCCTTGACCAGCTCCAGATAATCGTCGGTCCAGGTCCAGAACGAGGCCTCGGCGACTTCGAGGGCACGGGCGTAGTCGAACTTCTCGAATGCGGCTGTCGCCCGATCAACAACGTCGCTGAGCCCGGCAAGCATCGAACGGTCGATCGGCTCCGTAATCGCGTCCGGCTCGACATCGTCACCGAACCCGAGGGCAAACCGGGAAGCATTGAGGATTTTCACCGCGAGACGCCGCCCGATCTTCATCACCCCGAAGTCGACTGCAGTGTCCGACCCGGGCCGCCCGTTACATGCCCAATAGCGCACCGCCTCCGATCCGTACTCCTCGATCAGCGGGATCGGCGTCACCACGTTCCCGATCGATTTCGACATCTTCTTCCGGTCGGGGTCGAGGATCCAGCCGTTGATGGTGGCGTGGCCCCAGGGCAGCAGGTCGTGCTCGTAATAGGAACGGAGCAGCGTGGAGAACAACCACGTCCTGATGATTTCCGGTCCCTGCGGCCGGATGTCCATGGGGAAGACGCGTGCAAACAGATCGGGGTCGTCATCCCAGTGCCCGGCGATCTGCGGTGTCAACGACGACGTCGCCCAGGTGTCCATGATGTCGCGATCGCCCAGGAACCCTCCGGGTTGGCCACGCTGCTCCTCACTGAATCCTGGCGGCACATGCGAGGTCGGGTCGACCGGCAGCGTGCTCTGGTCGGGCACAATGACCCGATCGTAGTCGGGAATGCCCAGGTCATCGAGGTGGTACCAAACCGGGATGGGCACACCGAAGAACCTCTGGCGTGAGATCAACCAGTCGCCGTTCAAGCCTTCGACCCAGTGTTTGAATCGGACTCCCATGAAATCGGGGACCCAGTCGACACTCTCACCGAGTTCGAGGAGCCTCCTGCGCAGGTCATCCTCTCGGGCTCCGTTCCGGATATACCACTGGCGGCTGGAGACGATCTCGAGGGGACGGTCGCCCTTCTCGTAGAACTTGACCGGGTGGCTCACCTGCTTGAGCTCGCCTACGAGGTCGCCCGACTCCTCGAGGAGGTCCGCCATCTTCTTGCGGGCCTGGTTCGGGTAGAGGCCGGCGATCTCTTCGTAGGCCGCCTTGCCGGATTCGCTCACGATCCACTCCGGGACCTCCGACTGGAATCGACCGTCATGCTGAATGACAGCCCGGGTCGGCAGGTCGAGCTCTCGCCACCAGGTGACATCTGTCGTGTCTCCCCAGGTGCATATCATCGCGATACCGCTCCCCTTGTCGGGCTCCGCGAGCTCGTGGGCGACAACGGGCAGATCGACGCCGAACAGCGGCGAGGTGACCGTGGAGCCGAACAGGCCCTGGTAGCGGTCGTCATCGGGGTGGGCGACGAGGGCCACGCAGGAACAGACAAGCTCAGGGCGGGTGGTTTCGATGAACACCCGCTCTCCATCAGGTCGACGAAATGCGAGCCGGTGATAGGTGCCGGGGCGCTCCCGGTCTTCCAATTCGGCCTGGGCGACCGCGGTCTTGAAGTCCACGTCCCACAAGACCGGGGCATCCTGGGTGTAAGCCTCCCCGCGTTCGAGGTTGGCGAGAAAAGCCCTCTGGCTGGTTCGCTGACTGTGATCGTCGATCGTTGCGTAACTCTGGGTCCAGTCGACCGAGAGCCCGAGGGTCCGCCACAACTGCTCGAACACCTTCTCGTCCTCTGCGGTGAGGCCGTGGCAGAGCGCGATGAAGTTACGCCGGCTTATCGAAATCGGCGGATCGGGCGGCTCCGGTGGCGGAGTGAAGTCGGGGTCATAAGGCAGCGAGGGGTCACAACGAACCCCGTAGAAGTTCTGCACTCTTCGCTCGGTGGGTAGGCCGTTGTCATCCCAGCCCATCGGGTAGAAGACTTCCCTGCCGGACATCCGGCGGTACCTGGCGACCGAGTCGGTCTGGACGTATCCGAACACCGAACCCATGTGCAGAGACCCGGACACCGTCGGCGGTGGAGTGTCGATGGCGAAGATCTCGTTGCGGGTCTTGGAACGGTCGAAGCGAAAAGTGCCCTCGGTTTCCCAGCGAGAATCCCATTTCTCTTCCAGGCCGTCCAGACCTGGCTTTTCCGGTATGTTTCGGGTCATTGAGGGGTCAAGGGTAACGGTCTTTCGGCCCAGATCCGTATCCATCGTTTTGCTACCCGGCCGGTTCGGGTTACTGTGTCGCTTCACATGACCGCCATGTTTGTCTCGCTGCATCATCACCACCCCTCACGGGTCGGTTGATGCTGCTCTGAACCACAAACAGATATAGAGCACACGCCGACCGGGATGGTCGGCGTTTTTGTTTGAGCTGCTGGCCAATCCCTCCTCGAAAGGCCACCAAATGAGCAGCAACGACCAGATCCACCTCGCAGTCCCCAAGGGCCGCATCCAGCAAGGCGTCTTCGACCTGCTCGCCGACGCCGGTATGCGGCTGCAGGCAGGCAACCTCGGCTACCGGCCGACCCTGGCCATCTCCGGGTATGAGGTGAAGCTGCTCAAACCGCAGAACATTGTCGAGATGCTGATGGCCGGATCACGCGACATCGGGTTCGCCGGGGCCGACTGGGTCTCCGAACTCGACGGTGACCTCGTCGAACTGCTCGATACCGGCCTCGACCCGGTGCGGATCGTCGCCGCCGCTCCCAGCGAACTGCTCGAATCCGGCCAACTCCCCCGGCGCCAGCTGGTGGTCGCCAGCGAGTACGAGCAGCTGACCAAACGCTGGATCGAGCGGAATCGGTTGGACGCTGTATTCCTGCGTTCCTACGGGGCGACCGAGGTTTTCCCACCCGAAGACGCGGATGTGATCATCGACAACACCGCCACCGGATCGACACTGGCCTCCAACGGGTTGGAAGTCATCGACGAGCTGATGCGGTCCTCCACCCGACTCTACGCGAGCCAGGGAGCCCTCGACCGCCCTGGTGCCAAGACCCGGATCGAGAGCCTGCTCATCTCTTTGAAGTCCGTGCTCGACGCAAGGACGCGGGCGATGATCGAGCTCAACGTCACCAACGAGTTCCTCGAAGCTGTCATCGAGATCCTTCCCAGAATGAGGGAGCCCACCGTCGCCCCCTTGCACGGCGATCAGGGGATGGCGGTCAAGGCTGCCGTTCCCCGGCTGGCCCTGCCCGACCTCATCCCTCTTCTCAAAGAGCGCGGTGCCACCGACATCGTCGTGAGCCGCCTGGAACAGATCGTGCCATGATCGAGCCCTACCAACCGCCTTCGGTCGGAAACGACATCGACCTCGATCTCTCCCGGAACGAAGGCAGGCCCGTCGACCCCGAACTGCTCGCCAGGGTGGCGACCACGGAAGGCATAGCCCACCGCTACCCGGATACCACGGAGCTCCGCGACGCACTTGCTGGTTTGCGCGGAATCTCCCCCGAGAGGGTCCTGGTCACCGCCGGAGGGGACGACGCCCTCTTCCGCAGCTGCGCCGCCCTCATCGAGCCAGGGTCCCGGGTGGTGACCACAACTCCCACGTTCGAGATGGTGACCCGCTATGCCGGCCTCCACCAGCCTGACCTGGTCGAAGTGCCATGGAAGGGAGAGGCGTTTCCACTCAGGGCTGTGGTCGCCTCCAGTACGAGTGGGGCGGTGTGCATTGTGGTCTCGCCGAACAATCCAACAGGCGAGGTGATCGATACCGCCGGCCTGACCGCTCTGGCCGATGCCTTCGAGTTTGTGGTGCTCGACGGTGCCTACACCGAGTTCGCCGATGTCGATCTCACCGTCACGGCCCTGGCCCTCCCCAACGTGTTGATGATTCGCACCCTTTCCAAGGCCTGGGGCCTTGCCGGTCTCCGGGTTGGGTATCTGCTCGGCGAACCGGCCACGGTCAAACGCGTTGCCGCCTACGGGAACCCGTATCCGGTCTCCCGGATCTCTCTTGCAGTCGCAGCCGAACGGATTCGCTCCAATGACGGAGTCGATGCCTACGTGGCCGAAGTGAAACGGGAACGAAGCGAGCTGACCCGGTTCCTCCAGAGCACGGGGCTCTCCCCGATTCGGTCGAGGGCCAACTTCGTCTACTTCGACACTGCCGACCCGCAACGGATCGCCACCGATCTTGCGGCCGCCGGGATCGCCATCCGCACCTTCCCGGACCGGCCTGGCTTGGAGGAGGCGGCCCGGATCACGCTGCCGGGCGACGCCGACGAATACGACCGACTTGTCGACGCGCTGGCTTCGGCACTCAACACGAAAACGATGGAGTTGAACTCATGAGCAGGAGACAAGAACTCAACCGCAAGACCCTGGAGGTGGAGATCACAGGAACTCTGGACCTCGACGGAACAGGGACTTCGAAGGTCGACACCGGCCTCGGGTTCCTCGACCACATGCTCACCGCCCTCTCGAAGCACTCCGGCATCGATCTCGAGCTCACAGCCCGCGGCGACACCGACGTCGACGACCATCACACAGTTGAAGACTGCGCTATCACCATCGCCGAAGCCTTCGACCGCGCCCTCGGCGACCGGGCGGGCATCCTCCGATTTGGCAGCGCGTATGCGCCTCTCGACGAATCTCTGGCCCGTGCCGTGGTCGACCTCTCCGGGCGAGGGTGGCCTGAGGTGAGACTCGACCTCAAACGGGAACGGATCGGGGACGTCGCCACCGAGAACATCGCCCACTTCTTCCGCTCCCTCGCCATAAGCGGGCGTATGGCCCTGCACATCGACGTGCTCCGCGGCGACAACGACCACCACAAAGCAGAGGCGGCGTTCAAGGCAACCGCACTTGCCCTCCGGATGGCCAGCGCCCGCAGCGGGACCGGCGGGGTGCCCAGCACGAAGGGAGTCCTATGACGGCCCGGAACGTGATCATCCCCACCGGGACCGCGAATCTGGCCTCGGTATTGGCGGCCTTTCGCAGGCTTGGCGTCGATCTGGTCCCGGCCGGGGCAGCTGAGGACGTCGCCGCCGCCGATCGGGTGGTGCTCCCCGGCGTCGGAACGTTCGGCGCCGCTGCCGACCGTCTCGAGGAGGTCGGCCTGACCGACGCCCTCCGCGATCGCGTTGCCGCCGGCCTGCCGACACTCGCGGTATGTGTCGGAATGCAATTCCTCGCCGCGTCCAGCGAGGAGTCTCCCGGCGCCGTCGGACTCGGAGCGGTCGAAGGGCCGGTTTCCCGCTTTGACGACGACCTGATCGTCCCCCAACTCGCCTGGAGCCAGGTGATGCCGGATCCAGCCTCACGCCTTGTCGAGCCGGGATGGGCCTACTTCGCCAATTCTTTCAAGCTCACAGACCCACCGGAAGGCTGGGCCAGCTCGACCGCTACCTACGGGAAGCCGTTCGTGGCAGCCCTGGAACGCGACGGAGTTCTCGCCTGTCAGTTCCATCCTGAGTTGTCCGGCCAATGGGGGTCCGATCTCCTACAACGGTGGCTCGATGCCACTGGAACCGCTGCGTGAGGCCGGTAACCAGGGTGGTCCCCTGTCTCGACATCCGCGACGGGCGTATCGTCAAGGGCGTCAACTTCCAGAACCTGACCGACATGGGCGACCCGGCCACCCGTGCCGAGCTCTATCAAGACCAGGGAGCAGATGAGATCGTTCTCCTCGACGTTTCCGCCACCCCCGAGGGTCGTGCCCACAGCCTGGAGACGGTGCGTCGGGTGCGTGACCGCCTCTCCATCCCGCTCACGGTTGGCGGCGGCGTGCGGACCGGGGACGACGCGGCGCGGCTCCTCGATGCC
>JBGTNX010000011.1:0-42250 GCA_041742825.1 Acidimicrobiia bacterium
TACCGCACTGTGCCTTGGCTGATTTGTAGGGTCTTCAGGTCGGAGTGGAAGTCGAGGGCGTAGTCGCCGCCTTCTCGGCCGATGCCGGAGAGGCGGCAGCCACCGAAGGGGGCAGTGAGGTCGCGGACCAGGAAGGTGTTCACCCAAACGGTGCCGGCGCGAATGCCCCGTCCCACCCGGTCCGCGCGCTCGGCCGAACCGGTGTAGACGATTGCCGAGAGGCCGTACCTCGTCGAGTTGGCCAGTTCGATCCCCTCCGCCTCGTCCTTGAACGTCTGATAGGTGAGGACCGGCCCGAACACCTCGCGCTGGACGATCTCGGATTGGTTCGACGCCGGGGCGATCACGGTCGGCTCGTACCAGAGCCCGTCCTCACCATGACGTTGCCCGCCACGGAGGATCCGGTCGCCGTTCTCTCTTGCCCGCTCCACAAAACCCTCGACCCGGCGCAGGTGCTCGGGGTGGATCAGCGGGGAGATCGTCGTCGATGCAGTCCGGCTGTCACCGAGGATGTGTTTGTCGGTGTAAGCGGAGAACCGCTCATAGAACTCGTTGCTGATCGATTCCTCGACCAGAAGCCGCGTCCCGGCGAGACAGACCTGGCCGGCGTCGTCGAACTGGCCGGCGGCCTTCTGGGCGGCCGCATCGAGGTCGGCGTCGGCGAAGACCAGGAACGGCCCCTTGCCACCGAGCTCTGCGGTGAACGGGGTGATGTTCCGGGCCGCGGTTTCACCGATGTGGATTGCAGTCTCCGGCGACCCGGTGAAGCTGATCCGGCGCACTCGCTTGTCGCCCACCAATGCAGCACCGACCTCGTCGCCGATCCCCTGGACGATGTTGAGCACGCCCGGAGGAATCCTCGCCTCTGCGGCAAGGTCGGCGAGAAGGGAGGCAGATAGCGGCGCCCATTCGGCAGGCTTGAGGATGACAGTGTTGCCCGCAGCGAGGGCAGGGGCGAGCTTCCACGTCGAGAGCAGCCACGGAGCGTTCCAGGGAGTGATGATCACGGCCGGGCCGGCGGGCATCCGCTGCACCGTGTTGTTGGTGCCTTTCGACGACCACTTCCGCTCGTTGTGTCCGGCGGCGAGGTCGGCGTAGTTGCGGAAGTTCTCCGCCCCCCGATGGATGACCCTCGCTTCTAGACTCTCGAGGAGCATCGCCATGTCGACACACTCGATGGCGGCAATCATCTCTACGTTTTCGTCGATGAGATCGGCGAGACGATGCAGGTAGGCACCGCGGTCCTCGACGGACAGTGCGGCCCAGCCGGGGAAGGCATTCACTGCCGCGGTGATGGCAGCGTCGGCAGTCAGCGCGTCTCCTCGGGCGACGTCGGCGAGTTTCCAGTCCCAATCGAGTGGCGACCGCACTTCGAAAGTGTTCTCCGAGTCGACCCGCTTCCCGTCGATGTAGTGGTCGGGGGAGATTGCGTACTGTGATATTTCGGCACGGGTGGAAGGCAACGGGCCCCCTGTTTCGAAGTCGTTAGCAACCTAAGGATAAACTGCTCGCACACCAGACGAAGAGAGCGATGCCCGTACCCCTGAGCCAGCATGATCCCGATGAGCTCCTCGAAGCGGAGCGAGTCATCCGCTCCCGCCTCGACGGTAAACCGTTCGACTTCGAGGCGATGCTGGCGGTTTCCAACATCTACCGGGCTGCCAACGCGGTCCGCAACCGGATGGAACGCGACGTTCTCGGACCGGAGGGCCTGACTTGGGGCGGGTTCACGATTCTGTTCGTCCTCTGGGTGTGGGGAGACCGTGAGACCAACGAGCTGGCAGACGATTGCGGGCTGGCGAAGGGGACTCTGAGCGGGATGCTGGCGACTCTGGAGAAGGCTAGGTTGGTTGAGCGTTCCCGCCACCCCGATGACGGCCGTCGGGTGGTTGTCAACCTCCTCGAAGAGGGCCGGAGGTCAATTGAGAGGGTGTTCCCCAGGTTCAACGAACACGAGGCGATGTTCACCGACCGCCTCGACGTCGGCGAGGTGCACGAGATGGCGAGACTGCTCCGCATCGTCACTGCAACGGCTTCGGACCAGCCGCTCGTGGCGGGAGACCACACTCCCCGGTAGAATGTCGTTAGCTTCCTAACGAAGTCCGACGACCCGGAGGAGATGACGATGGGCGAAATAGTCGGTGCCGGACTGATCAGTCACGCACCAACGATCATGTTCGACGAGACCACCCGCAAAGAGCTGAACGACGGCAAGGAGATCTCACTGGTCCCCGGCCTGAACCGGCTCAAGTCCGAGGTCTTCACCAGGCTGGAACCCGACCTCATCGTCATCATCGACTCGCACTGGGCCTCGACTGTCGAACACATCCTCACCGCCCAGGATCACCAGAAAGGCATCTTCACTTCTTCGGAATTGCCCCGGGGAATGTCCCGAATCGAGTACGACTACCCGGGGGATCCCGAGTTCGCCCGCACCGCCGCGGCACTGGGCGACCAACTCGGCACTCCGACCCATGCCTCCGATGACCCCTACCTCCCTCTCTATTACGCAACGATCAACCTCGTCCACTACCTCCGCAGCGATGAGAAAGTGGTCTCGGTCTCCCTGGTCCAGACCGGCGAGACCGACGACTTCATGACCATGGGCGAAGCCATCGGAGAAGCGGTGGAACGCCTCGACCGTCGGGCGGTGGTGCTCGCCTCCGGAGGGATGAGCCATACCTTCTGGCCGCTCAAGCAGATCACCAAACACGAAGCATCCGATCCGACCCACATCATCACACCCGAGGCACGCGCCGCTGATGAGGAACGTCTCGAGTGGATGAAGGCTGGCGACCACGCCCGGATAGTCGACACTATGGAGGACTACTTCGACCACGCTCCCGAAGGGGACTTCGGGCACTACCTGATGATGCTGGGCGCCATTGGCGGTCGTGACTGCGTCGCCAGGGGAGAGCTGTTCTCCGACTACGAGAATGCGACCGGGACCGGCCAGGTCCATGTCTGGTTCGACAGGCCGGAGAATGGTTGGACCGGCTGACGCCGTTACCCACACCGGTCGTGCCACAATTAGGGCATGACATCGAATAGTCGAAGGCTGCCCCGACCCGGACTCGTCCAGGATGTGGCCGACGATCTCGAGGAGATGCTCGAGCCTGACGGGGGATGGAGCGATCCTGCCCTCGAAAAGGACCTCGAGCGGATCGTGGCCACGATCCGCAACTACCTCCAACCCCGCCTGGCCAATCGTGGAGCTCCGTTCAACGTGGTGTTCGCCGGGCCGACAGGAAGCGGAAAATCCACGATCATAAACAGCATCGCCGGGCGCACAATAAGCCCCGCCGGCTCTATTCGTCCGACGACGACCAAACCTCTCGTCTTCAGCGACTGCCGCCGATCGGGCACTGTGGATCTCGGAAATGTGCAATTCGATCTGGAGCTTGGAGATGCTGCGTTCCTGAACGATGTAGCTCTCATCGACACCCCCGACATCGACTCGACGAACTCCGCTAATCATCGTTCTGCTCTCGGCGTCCTCGCCGCAGCCGACGTGGTGGTTTTCGTGGCCTCGGCGCTCAGGTATGCCGATCTGGTGCCGTGGGAGGTTCTCAGGTCGGTGACCGAGCGCGGGATACCGGTGATCCATCTCCTCAATCGCATCACACCCGAGAGTTCGGGTGCCGTTATCGACTTCCGGCGCCGCCTGCGCGGGGCGAAGATGATTCCGCGTATCGTCACGGTTGCGGAGCACAGGTTTGGCGAGGATCGTCTCCTGCCCGAACCCGCCGTCCAGTCGCTGCGCGACGAAATCATGGGCCAGGTCGGCCACCTGAACCGTTACGAGTGCCTGGAACGGGCTTTTGCAGCGGTGCGCTCGGATCTGTCGTCGATGGTGCACTCGGTCAACGCCGACATGGTCCGGGTGGAACAGGTCACTGGTCGGATGCCGCCACAGACCTTGTACTACGACGGGTATGACCCCGGGGAGCGGGCTGCACAATGGTGTGCGAGCCTCCAGACCGCGCTGCCTGCCAGGTGGTCGCCGCGGCGCCGTCGTTCTCTGGAACGGCTTGCCGGGGAACTGAAAGCGGAAGTGGTGAGTCTCGTCGAAAGGGATCTCAGACTCTTCGCCTTGGAGAACGGGAGCCTTGTCATCGACCTGACCGATGGGGACTCGGTCCCCAATCTCGACCGTCTCGATTCGGCGGTTTCGGATTGGTTCGAATCGATTGCCCCGGATGGGTCATCGGAAACTTTGAGCCCTGTAGCACTCCGAAGGCGGCTCGAGGCAGCGATTTCGGTGTTCCTCGAGGTGACCGACCCGGCGTCTGGCCCGTCCTACTCCGAATCTGCCCTCGGCCTCCTCGCCGGTATCGGTCAGATTTATCGGGACCTGAGTGACGAGATGCTCAACGGCACGAACCACGCCCGGATCCTGGCGACGCTGCAACGAGCTCGCGCCAGAATCCGCCCCGCATCGGCGCTCGTGAGCGCATGAGCCGCTTGTTTGATGTATGAGAATCTGGTCGGGATTCTCGACTCGGCAGACAGGACAATTGCCTCCGCTCTGAGTGTTGTTCCTCCCGGCGAACTCGACCGCGCAGCACATGTGATCCTGCGCCTGCGACACCGGATCGATTACCCCGAGGACGTGGCGGTCGTTGCGCTGGCCGGAGGCACCGGGTCCGGCAAGTCCTCGTTGTTCAATCAACTGCTCGATAGCGACGCTGCCGAAGTGGGCGGGGTCCGGCCCACAACTTCGAAGCCCCTAATCTCGGTCCCGAGAGGACGTTCCAACGAGATTGCAGGGTATCTGCGGTGGTTCGAGCCGGCCGACCGATCGAACCACGACCATCCCGTGGGTGTTGTGCTGATCGACCTGCCCGACACCGATAGCGTGGAGACCGATCACCGTCTCGTCGTCGAAAACCTGCTGCCCCGTGTCGATGCTGTTGTGTGGGTTGTCGACGTTGAGAAATATCGTGACGATTCGCTGCACCGTGGGTTTCTCCGACGTTATGCCGAACACGGTGATCGGTTCATTTTCGCACTCAACCAGGTCGACCGGCTCCCCGCTGCTGAGGTAGAACCTGTCGCGGCTGACTTTCGCAAGGCGCTGATCGAAGACGGATTCTCGGATCCTGCACTGTTCCCCGTGGCAGCCGGGCCACCGATCGGCCCGCCGTCAGGAGTTGAGGGATTGCGCGCAGAGATAGAGACCCTCGCCGAGCGCTCGATCCCCGCCAAGCTCATGGCAGATCTGGGGGAGACCGTCTCTGAGCTCGTTCGGATCGTTGGTGGAGCCGGGACCGATTTCGAGAGTCGGTGGGCAGTTGCCAAAACCGATGCCGCAATCCTGGCCGTCGCGGGCGACCATGTGGGCGCCGGCCGAATCGCCGCGGGCTTTTTCGCCGCCCTGGCCGGTGAACTGACCGGTGAGCCCTCTGAGGTGGCACTGGGGTTATCGGCCCACGTTGGAGAACGGCTCCGGGAGTTGAGCGCCGAGGCCGAGGTCGCAGTGCCTTACGAAACGGGGCAGAAGGACCAAACCGACCATGGCGGGCGTCGGACCGGCTGGTTTCGTCGCGACCGGGGCGGTGGCGATGCAAAACGGGAAGGTCGGGTCGCTCACGTCTCGGAAAGTCTCGACAGCTATGCGGGTGGCCTGATCCGACCGGTTCTCCGTCGCCGGGCCGAAGCCGTGGCAGATCTGTCAGGGCTGGTGAACGAGCTGGAGAATTGGCGCGGGACCAGCGGAAGTTAGGCTCAACTCATGCTCGAAGATCTGATCGGCGCCGAGAACCAGGGGAAACTCATTGGCTCGCTGATCGCCCTGGCTATCACCTGCTTCGTCTACTTCATCGTAAAGCGGGTGAGCCGGCGGGTGCTGACGCGAGTCGCAGGACGAGGCCCGGCCGGTGAGAGTCGCGTCGTCACTCTGGAAAGGGTGTCGACGCGGGTGGTACAGGTAGTCATCTTCCTTGCGTTCATCGTCGTGTTAGGGGGCATCTGGGACGTCAACCTCGGTGGGGTGCTCGCGCTCGGGGCGGTTTTCGGCGCAGCCCTCGGGTTCGGGGCGCAGGACCTAGTGAAGGACCTCATCGGGGGATTTTTCATTCTCGCCGAGGACCAATTCCACATCGGTGACGTGGTGAGGATCGCCGACACCGAGGGCACTGTGGAAGACATCCAGTTCCGGGTGACAGTGCTTCGCGATCTGGAGGGCAATCAGCACTTCGTGCCAAACGGGCAGATCACGGTGAGCAGTAACTTCACCGCCATCTACGCACGGCCAGTACTCGATGTCGGGATCGCCTACAGGGCGGATGTGGACAAGGCTCTGGCGGTGATGAAAGACGAGTTGGACGACATGGCAAATTCTGAAGAGTTCAAGGGGAGGATCTCTGAGCCTCCGGAAGTCCTCGGGGTCCAGGATCTTGCCGAAAGCGCGGTGATCCTGCGGGCCTCATTAACGGTGCTCGCCAACGATCGCTGGTTGGTGCTCCGGGAGGCACGGAGGCGGATCAAGGTGCGATTCGACAAAGAGGGTATTGAAATTCCTTACCCCCACATGACCGTGTATCAGGGTGAGGCTTGACCCCGGACCAGTAGCAAGGATTCCGGTTCCCAGGTCACCGTGACGGCGTCCGCCATACCGAGGGACTCTCCGTCAGCCTGAACCGCCACGGGGGGATCGGCTTCGGCCACGATCACGTCCACCTGCTCCCAGATCTCTATTTCAGGGATCTTTTCCAGGTCGCGCCGGGTGATGACTCTGGCCGCAATCGACGGAACGCGGCGGCGGCGAAGACGGTCGACGAGCAGGGCGGTTATCGGGTCAGGTTTGGAGTCGGAAAGGGTGAGGGGGAGTTTTCCGAAGTACGTGTAGACATCCCGGAACTGAAGCATCATCGCCGAGACCAGCATCGATCGATCGCCAGAGGAAACTGTGACGTGGGGGCGCTTCTTCGGGAACGACCGGAACGCCACCCCGAACGCGGTCGATGCGTAATGGAGCGAGCCAAAGCGGTACTTCCGGTACGGCTCCTTATCCGCTTCGACAACCACATCGGCGTCGAGGCCCAACCCGCACGCAAACAGCGAATGGTGTCTCGACGTCGTCGCCCCCCGGGTGATTTCGAGCCGGGCGGTTCCGGCGAGGACCGGGGGAGAGGCGGCGGTCAAAATCCTCGCCGCCTTCTTTGGGTTCGACGGGAGGTGGAGGAGTCGGCCGACGACGTTGGTCGTACCCACCGGTATCACCCCGAGTCGGACCCCGGTCCCGACCACTCCCTGAGCGACGTGATGCACCATGCCGTCGCCTCCCATAGCAACGACGAGGGCCGCTCCATTTTCGACCGATTCTCGTGCGGCAGCGCTGGCCTCTGAGCCTGACGCCGGCCAGATCGCCGCTACGTCGAACTTCTTGTTCAGTATCGCCATCACTTCACGATGGGTTCCACCGGTGAATTGCGAGGCCGACGGATTGGCGATGACCATTGCTTTTTCCATTCCAGGCTACGGTACCCCTCTACTGTGATCACTCATGACTGAGGCTCTCTTTTCTCTTGTGTTCGGGGAGGGCGACGGTGCAATTCTCGGCCTTGCCGCGGGAGACACCGCCGGCGGTGCTTGGGAGTTGGGCTATTCGGCGGTGACCGAGCAGGCCACCGTTATCTCCTACGAGCTCATCGCCAACGAAGCCCTCGAGCAGGAGACATTGGTCGAGCGTCTTCTCGAGCTCGACGGCGCCATGGACGAAGAACCCGTGTTCCGGGCCGAGAGCCCTGAGTTCCGGGCCTGGCTAGATCGGGCAGTGAAGGGCACCCCGACGCCCGACGAGACGCCGAGCCTCGACCCGATCGGACGATCCGCTCCCCTCGGAGTTGCCTTTCGCCGGGAGCCTGAAATTCTGACCCGGGAAGTCATCCAGCTCAATCGCCTTTTCCACACCGATGCCGGCTCGATCCTCAGCGGAGTTGCGATTGCCTCAGCGGTTGCCGCCTCCTGCTTCGGCCAGGGTGGCCGCGACCTCCTCCTCGGCGTCGCCCAATCGGTGCAGCCGGCCATGGAGGAACTGGGTACCGGTTCCGCCGGGCTGAGCGGTGTCGAAGCCATCGAGGGCTTCGATAGCGCGGTCAAGCGTTTGGTTGACGGATACGGCATCCGGGGAACTCGCGACGCCCTCAACTTCATCGGGGCCGATATCAATCCAGGGCCCCTCGAGAGCACACTTGCCTGTCTTCTGCTCACATCCCACAACACCGAAAAACCCCATGAACCGGTCTCCGAATCAGCACATATCGGCGGGAGCAATCTCGGTGCCGCCGCCGGCGCCATTCTCGGTGCTCGGGTCGGAATCCGGGCCTGGCCATGGGCTTTTGCCAACGACACCTGGTTTGCGGAGATCGGCCGCCGATTGGTACGCGGCCCTCAGGAGATAAGGGATCTGCCGATCCCGTACGCAGTGGAACAGCACCTCATCTCGGGGGCGAGACAGGAGCATCAGTAGCCACCGGCAGGTCTGTTGCATCCCAGGCCCGGATGCCGTCGTCGACACTCCGGAGCAGCCACCAGCCGACGAGAATGAAGCCTCCGAGGGCGCCCATCGCCACCGACCGGCTCAATCCGCCGACGTCGACGATCACTGCCCAGACCAGCGGGCCGAAGATCGTGGCAAATCTCCCCACAGTCGCGTAGAGGCCGTAGAACTCGCCTATATAGCGCGGCGGTGAGATCCGTGTCATCACTACCCGGTCGCTGGCCCAGGTCGCCCCGAGCGCGATGCCGCCCAAGGGCCCGATCGCCCATGCGATCCAGGAGACGTCCGTGACCGCAGCAGCTATCCCTGACCCGATGGCGACAATCCAGATCAGGAGGACCCAGCGGAGGACGCGGTTCGGTCCGTGGCGGTCGATGAACCAGCCGGCGAACAAACCGCCGAAGATGGCGGCGGTGATGGCGGCAGCGAGAAGCCCGGTGACGAACCGGCGGTCCAGTGCGAGTTCCTGGACCACGAAAATCGTGAGGAATCCACCGATCAAGGTGTTGATGGCGTCGGTGTAGAAGAAGCGTCCGACGAGAAATCGGACAACGCTTGGGTAACGTGCGGCCAGCCGCCACGAATGGACGAGCCTGCGGGGCACGTCGATCAGCTTGGGCAATGGGTCCTCGGTGTGGCCCTTGCGCTCCTCGATGAAGAAGAAGGCGGGCAGGGCGAAGACGAGAAAGCCAAAGGCGAGGGTCCGGAATGTGCCCGGATATCCCCAACCGAGTAGGTCGAGGGTCACCACCCCGATGAGGAGCCCGATGTAGGACCCGAAGTACCCGATCCCCACCCCGCGACCGGAGATGAGGCCCCGATTTGAGTCGGTGCTTACGTCGATGAGGAGGGCGTCGTAGACGACCGACCCAATATTGACCGCCACGAGCGCAATCCCGAGGAACACAACCGAGGAGGGGATGTTGATCCCGAGGAATCCGGTAGCGACCACCGCGACAACGGTGGTGACGATAAGGGTCGGGATCCTCGTTCCCTTGACATCGCTCCGCGCCCCCGCCCATGGCGCCACGAAGACAACGATGATGCCCGCGGTCGCTTCAACGATTGCAAGCAGGCTGTCCGGCTGGTCCAGAGAGACGAGCCAGTCGGGGAGGTAGAGCCCGATGACGCCGAGAGCGAACACAGTGTTCGCCAGGTCGTAGATGATCCATGACCAAACCGACCGGCGTTCACCAACCGCCGACCGGGGTGTCATCTCAGAATGTCACGGCTACGGAGATCAACTCCTCGCGGCCCAGCAGGCCAGCGGCCGCCTGTAGTGCCCGTGGTGCCTCGGAGAGCGGGAACTGGTGGGAGACCAGGTCGTCGATCCTGGGGTCGGTCTCGAGTTGGCGAGCGGCCCATTGATAGCCAACAGTTGTCGCGCTCATCGCTCCCCGAATCGTCAGTTGTTTGGCGACGATCACATCGGAGAGGAAATGAAACGCGCGATTGCCCTTTGTCGAAGCGAGCACCACCCGACCACCGCTTCGGACCACGTCGAGGGCGGTGAAAACTGCTTCGGGGTCATTCGACGTGACGTCGACTAGAACATCCGGCCTCCGGCCGATCGCTTCGGCGATGGCACCGGCGAGGTCGGTGGTCTCGATATCGACCGCAATGTCGGCTCCCAACCGAAGCGCCAGATCGAGCCGGTCGCGATCGTGGCTCAATCCGGAGATTCCGACCCATCGCGCCCCGGCCGCTTTGGCCGCGATCAGGCAAGCCAGCCCGCGGGGGCCGGGCCCGAGGATCATCACATCTTCACCGGGTTGGAGCAGCGGCAACTCGACCGCCCAAGAATGCCCGGCGGCAAGGGGGTGGACGAAGGTGGCTACCTCCGCAGGGACATCGTCGGTGACTTCATGGACCCGGGCTGACGGGTCGAGGTAGAGCGTTTCGGCAAGCCCACCCCAGAGTCCCGGGGGTTCCGTGGACGGGATGAAACCGTAGGAGTTGATCGGCCGACGCCTGGCGCAGGTGGCCAGGTTGTTCAAGCAGCGATGGCACTCGCCGCAATGCATTCTCGGTTCGACGACGACCCTGGTTCCCACGGGATAGGGGATGTTCGGGCTGGAAGTGGCGATCCGACCAACCACCTCGTGCCCGGGTATCAGCGGGTACACGACATCGCGGGCCTCGCCGCTCCACACCTGGACATCCGCGCCCGAAATAGAAGTTGCTTCGACTGCGAGCCAGCCGCCCCCGACGATATCGGTCGTGGGGATGGTGGTCATAGAGAAGTGTTTGGGCTCAACGAGCATCATGGCCCGTGCATCGCTACCGGTGTCCATCACTTCTGGGGAGTGTAAACCAGGTTGCGACCGCCGAAGTCAACCCCGGATGATTGAGGCGATCCGCTCGACCCCTTCTTCGATGTCGGCGTCACCGGTTGCATAGGAGAGTCGAAGGAAACCCGGGGCCCCGAATGACTCCCCGGGCACAACGGCAACCGCTCCTTGTTCGAGTATGTCCGTCGCGAGGTCGAGAGACGATGCCCACCGTTCCCCGAGAAGCGAGGAGACATCGGGAAAAACGTAGAAGGCACCTTCTGGCTCGATGCAGGATATTCCATCGATGTCCTGGAGCATCGAGTGCATCAATTTGCGTCGTCGATCAAAGGCGAGACGCATCTCTTCGACGGTGTCCTGCGGCCCACGCAATGCCGCGAGAGCTGCGTACTGGGCAACGTTGCCGACGTTTCCTGTGGCGTGCGAGTGGAGCCGCCCGGCTGCGTCGATCACATCGCTGGGCCCGATCATCCAGCCCACCCGCCAACCTGTCATGGCATAGGCTTTGGCGACGCCATTGACGAGGATCCAATTTTCGAAACGGGGGGTGACTGCTGCGATCGAGGGCGCCTCACTTTCCGCATAAACCAGCCGCTGATAGATCTCATCGGCCATCACCCAGATGTCGTTGTCCCGTGCCCATTCCCCGATCGCACGCGCTTCGGCTTCGGTGTACACGGCGCCGGTCGGGTTTGACGGTGAGACGAAAACGAGCATCCGGGTCTTTTCGGTCCGCTTCTGCTCTAGTTGGTCCACCGTCACCTTGAACCCTTGTTCGATGCCGGTCTCGACGGGCACCGGGATTCCGTCCGCGAGCGCCACGCCCGCCGGGTAGGTGACCCAGTGCGGCGAGGGGAGCAGGACTTCATCACCCGGGTCGATAAGCGCGGCGAAAGTCTCGTAAACGGCCTGCTTGGCCCCGTTTGTAACCATTACCTCCGAGGCGTCGATCTCGACCCCCGAGTAGTCGAGGGTGTAGGCGGCTATCGCCTCCCGCAATGCAGTCAGGCCGGCGTTGGCGGTGTAGTGGTGGTTCGCCGGATCATGTGTGGCGCGAGATGCTGCGGCGGTTATGTGTTCGGGTGTGGCGAAGTCGGGCTCGCCGGCCGCAAACGCGATCACCTCACGGCCTTCGGCCGCCATCTCGCGGGCGCGGGCCGCGACGGCCATCGTCGCCGAGCCGGGCAAGGCTTGGAGACGCTGTGAAACGCGTCGGTTCTGAGTCACCGAAATGATCGGGGAGAGCTAGACGGCGCCCCCGCCGTCCTTTACCGCGTCGGTGGCATCGGCGACCTTGTCAGCAGCGGCTGCGGCGGCGTCAGCTGTCTTCTCGGCTGCGGTCTCGGCGGCGTCAGCCGTCTTTTCGGCTGCGGTTTCTGCTGCAGACTCGACCTTGTCTGCGGCTGTGGCGGCGGCATCCTTGCCTTTGTCTTTGTACTCGGAGACCTTCTCGCCGACAGTCTCGAAGACATCGGAGGCGGACTCCTTGGCTTTCTCCATCATCGGCTCAGCCTTCTTGGCGAGGTCGCTTGCGCTCTCCTTGGCCTTTTCCATCATCGGCTCGGCCTTCTCGAGCGTGTCCGTTGCGAAGTCTTTGGCCTTCTTGGCTAGTGGCTCGGCCTTCTCGGCCAGGTCTGCAGCGCCTTCCTTGGCGGTGCCAAACCAACTTTTGAGCGTGTCGATGAATCCCATGTTGTTCCTTTGTCGCTTGTGAGGGCCATCGTAGAGCTTGTATAAGGCGGGCGCGTCAATATCGTTCCGGGCGTGAAGTTTCTCATCGCGGCGTCGCTCGTCGTGCTCCTCCTCGAAGTCACGACTGCCGGCCCCGCGGTGGTCCCCGCTGTCCAGGCGCCGGTTTCAGAGGGGCGGGACCCCGTTCCGACCAGTGTCGAGGGTCTGGCCCTAAGTCCTGTGCTCGTCTCCGATGACCTCGACCAGCCAACTGACGTAGTAGGTGCCCCGGGTGACGACAGGCTCTTCGTGGTGGAGAAAGCCGGTCGGATCCAAATCGTCGAAGATGGAATCGTCGGTGATCGGCCGTTCCTCGACATCGCCCGATGGGTCGGTAGCGTCGGCAACGAACAGGGGATGCTGAGTCTTCGATTCCATCCCGATTTTGCCGAGAACGGTCAGGTTTTCATCTTCTTCACCGACACCCGGGGAAGATCCCAGCTCGCCGGGGCAACAGTCGACGACACCGGGAACACAGTCGACCTGTCATCACTCCGGAGCATCATGTCGTTTCCCCAGTTCGGCCAGTACCACCAGTCGGGATCGATGATGTTCGGCCCGGACGGATATCTCTGGGTCTCTCTCGGTGACGGAGGTGGGATAGGAGACCCCCTGGGACATGGCCAGGACATCAACAACATCGACGCGACGATCATCAGGATCGACGTCGACAACGGCGACCCGTATGCGGTCCCTGACGACAATCCCTTTGTCGGTACCGATGCTCTGCCGGAGATCTGGGCCTATGGCCTCCGCAACCCGTGGCGGATCAGCTACGACGCCACGACCGGCTACGTGTATATCCCCGACGTCGGTCAGGAAGGCTCCGAGGAGATCAACGTGGTTTCGCTTGGAGCGGGCGGGCGCAACTTTGGTTGGGCGGTATCCGAGGGGTCGGTTTGCTACGAGGCAGAGGAGTGCGACATGGCGGGCCACACGCTCCCGGTTTACCAATACCTCCACGAAGGGAACGGTTGCGCAATCATCGGGGGCGAGGTTTACCGGGGCAACCTCATGCCTGAGCTCGACGGCCATTTCTTCCTCGCCGACTTCTGCCTGGGCTGGATCCGCAGCGTCGTCCTCGACGACACCGACGTGCATCTGGTCGTGGATTGGATCACTGATCCGGAGAACCGCCTCGGGAACGTCACCACGATCGGGTCCGACCGTCACGGTGAGTTGTACGTCGCCAACCTGGCCGGCGAGCTGTGGCGTCTGGAACTCGCCCGCCCCTAGGTGGTCGCAGAATCCTCGAGAGTGCCCGTTAGGCGGATTAGGGCTGTTCCGACCGCCTTATCCGTTTCTTTCGCTTGCTCCGCCGATAAGCCAAGCTGATCACCTGATCGAAAGTGAGCGTGACCAGCACCACGACCATGATCACGACACCGATACTCATCGAAAAGTCCCAGGCGAGGAATTCGACAACGACTTCGTTGGTGTTTTGAACTACGAAGATGGCGAGCAGCACCGCTCCAAGCAGGAACGCGACGAATCCCCAAGCGATGCCGGAGGTGTCGTTCGGCGGCGCGGGGGGAACTATCTCGTCGATCGGTTCCAGATCTGAGTAGTCGTCGCGTCGATCGTCGCTCATGCCGCTGAGCATACTCGTTGTCGAATGTACGCCCCGGCCGGCTATTTCGACACCCTCCTTATGCTGAGACGATGCCGCGATTCGTAATCAGCTCAGTCCTCCTCTTCGTGCTCGCCGCCGGATGCAGCAACGACCCGGAGACCGCCACCACCCCTCTTCCGGTGACCGAACCGCCTGGCTCGACGACCACCACGACCGAGGCGGATACGACCTCGACGACGAGCGGGCCCGGGGAGACGACAACAACCGTGCCGCCGCTGCAATCACTCGCATATGAGGAGGTCGGCGATTTCAACTTTCCGGTTCAGGTGATCCCTGGAGCAGGCGACGGCATGATCTATGTCATTGACAAAGTTGGGTATCTCTGGTCCGTCATTGACGGCCAGGTGAGCGAAGCACCTGTCCTCGACATCACATCGCTGGTGAGCGACGGCAACGAACAGGGTTTTCTCGCGGCCACGGTGCACCCCGAGGACGCAACGAGACTGTTCGTCCACTACACCGATACCGCCGGAGACACAGTTGTGGCCGAGTACGCACTCGTCGACCCGCTGGGCGCCGACCCCGACAGCGCGACGGTGCTGTTGGAGGTCGATCAGCCGGCCTCGAACCACAACGGGGGGATGATCGCTTTCGACTCGCAAGGACGGCTTCTGCTGGGTCTCGGGGACGGGGGCGGATCGGACGACGCTTTCGGCAACGGCCAGAACACCGACACTCTCCTCGGAGGGATAGTCAGCCTCGACCTTGCCGGGGGGGATCCGACGCTCTTCGACTTCGGGCTGCGCAACCCGTGGCGCTTTTGGCTGGACGGCCATCAGATCATCATTGCCGACGTGGGCCAGAACGCCTACGAAGAAGTCAACGTCGCCCCCCTTCAAGCCGATCTCAACTTCGGGTGGCCGATAACCGAGGGCTTGCACTGCTTCAGTCCATCCTCGGACTGTGACACCGCGGGAATCACCCTGCCGGTGCTGGAGGTGGCTCATGGCGACGAGGGAAGTTGCTCGATCACCGGCGGAGTCGTCTACCGCGGATCACTGATCCCGGAACTCGAAGGCCACTATCTGTTCAGTGACTATTGCGGGGGTTACCTCCGCAGTTTCGTCCCCGGAAGCGCCGCGCCCGAGGTCGTCGATTGGACCGGGGATGTTGGCGTGCCCGGGATGGTCACCGGCTTCGGTGTCGACGGCGACGGCGAGGTGTATGTCACTACTGCGGACTCGGTGCTGAAGCTGGTCGCGCTCCGCTGATCGATCTAGTCTCTCCGGCCATGCCATCGCTGTTCACCAAGATCATCGACGGGGAGATCCCGGCTACTTTCGTGTGGAGAGACGATCTGTGCGTCGCCTTCATGACAATTGCCCCGCTCCGGCCCGGGCACACCCTTGTCGTGCCGATCGAGGAGGTCGACCACTGGATCGACATCCCTGACCACCTCAGAGATCACCTCTTTGCCGTGTCCGGAAGGGTGGCAACGGCGATCCAGGACGCATTCCAACCGACCAGGGTCGGGTTGATGATCGCCGGTCTCGAAGTTCCGCACGCACACATCCATCTGGTTCCGATCGATGGCGTGCATGACCTCGACTTTGCCAACGCCGATGACTCAGCATCCCGCGAAGATATCGATGCGGCGGCAGGCAGGATCCGGGATGCACTCGAGACGAGGAGTGGCTCCGGAGCGACGGATCATTAATGGAAATCCTGCTCGGCGGGATCAGCTCCGTCTTCTACGGAGTGGCCGACTTCCTCGGCGGCGAGGCGTCACGCAAGGTAAACGCGGCGACGGTTGTGGTCTGGTCCGGTATCTTCGCATACCCCTTGCTGTTGGTAGCCGTCGCCCTCACCGGGGGAACCGCAACCAGCGGCGACTACCTCATCGGTTTCGCTGCCGGCATCTCTGGCGCGGTCGGGCTGATCATGTTGTTTACCGGCCTCGCCCGCGGGAGGGCGGCAACGGTGGCACCGATCTCAGCTGCGCTCGGGGCAGTGATCCCGGTAGTGGTCGCCGTGGTCACCGGAGACCGTCCGTCCGTTCTGGCCTGGGCAGGCGTGGCTATTGCCGTCCCGGCGATTGCGTTGTCGGCGTGGACCGATGAGGGCGAGGCCAAAACGAAGTCAGGTCTCGCCTATGGCGCAATCGCAGGCCTGGGTTTCGGAGGATTCACCGCGATAATCGGCCTCACCGGCGACGACTCCGGGATCCTTCCCCTGGTAACGGCGCGGGGAGGTTTGATAGTTGTCCTGGTCGTACTCGCCGTGATTGGAGTGTGGAAACTTCAGGGATTTGCGCAAACCCCGAGGGGTCTAATCCTCGCCAACAGCGTCACCGACATCTCAGCCAACATCACTCTCCTCTACGCGCTGCGGGCGGGCTCATTTGCTCTCGCCGCGGTGGCCGCATCGTTCTACCCGGCGGCAACGGTGATCTTGGCCAAATTGGTCAATGGTGAGTCGTTACGGGGGAGACAGATCCTCGGCATAGTCATGACTCTTGTTGCCCTCGGCCTGATCGCGGCCAATTAGGTCCCCTCGTAGCTCCGGATTGTCCCGGCCAGGTAGTCGAGTGCGGCGTCGTAGCCGCGGGAGACGTGGGTGCGGGTGTAGTTGAGGACCCGTCCGGTCCAGAGTCTGAACAGAAGGCTCTCCCAGGCGCGATCACCGAGGGTGAAACCTTTGCTCGCCACGAGCAGAATCTCCCACCAGGTGTCCTCGTCGAGGAAGCCAACGTCTCCGGTTGTCGCCATCCGGTCGACCTGAGAGGGGATTTCACCCGGCAAGGAGACGATCAGGTGGGCCTCCCCCGGAGCCATAGGGGTCGAGAGCAGGGGGCGGGTCCGATCCACCGAATATCCGGTCTGTGATCGCAGCGACTCGGGTGCAGGCATTTCGTCGTCCCGGGCGTGATCGATCGGCGCAGGTGGTCTATCGGGCAGGTGCGCCACGGCATCGAAGCATTCGACGAGCATCGTCTTCAACTCGGCCAGCGACCCATAGAGCGAGTGCGACTTGCCCTCAGCGACGTGGTGCTCGTAGAGCCTGCCGCCGCTGGCAACCATCGCATGTGTGAGCAAGGTGTCGATGCCCCAATCAGAGCGGGCCGACACGCCCGGTGAGGAGGCAACGGTTTCGATAGCGTCCCCGACCAGCAGGAGCTCACCGCCAAGCGGCTGGCCGATGGCGGGTAAGACGGTTCCCGGGTATTTCATTGCAAGGATCGGCTTGGTCACCATCCAGGTGATCATCGCGTCGGTGGCAGCGCGGGGAAAAGTGTGCCGGACTGCCTGGTATCCCAGGTCGGCAGCGGCTTCAGCCCCATCGATCCATCCATGGTCGAAATTGGTTATATCGGCGTCGTAGAAGTGGAGCCGGTCGACACCGTCGTCGACGGCCCTCCGGAGGGCGGTGTTCATAGCGTCGCCTTTTCCGGGCCGGAGGGTGCCGATGCGGCTGTCGGGGATCACCTCGACGGTGGTGCCGGTGGCCGCAGCGATTCCGGGTGCTCCCGCGGACACCGCCTCCGAGTCGCCAACAGCCCAGACTGCCTCGATGTGGCGGTTACTGGCGGCAACCGCCACATTTGCCAGGACGAGTTCGGGGTCTTCGTCCTTGAATGGAAACGCAACGGTGCTCACCGGACCACGTTAAAGGTGTTTCCGTTCTGCCCCGCCGGGTTCTGTCAGCGGCTCCGTCTACGCTCGTGTGAGAGATGGCAGATTTGGTGGGAAGAGTTATCGGCACCAGAGACTCCACGCCGCTGGAGTTTTGGGTCGGCGTTGCCGATGGCGAGTATCTCCAGCTCGACGATGTAGTGGCATTGGAGCGGGTGCTGCCGACCGGCGAGATGGTGAAGATGTACGGGATGGTGGGCCAGGTGATCGCCCGCCACGAAGGAGCACGCTTCGATTCCGACGTCTTCCTCATCGAGGCGGGGATCCTCCCGGCTCAGGTCACCGAGGCCGCCCAGGTGACTTCGACCCGTTTCGAGCCGGAAGTGTTCGTCCCTCCCAGTCCCGGCCAGGCTGTGCGGATCGCCACCGGGGACGAACGGGACAAGGCATTGTTCTTCGATCGGATGGAACATCGGTTCCCGGTCGGCCTGGCCCGGAATGGCGAGCCGCTATGGGTCAACTTCGAATTCCTCAACGGTGACCGGGGGGCCCATGTCAACATCTCGGGGATCTCGGGAGTCGCCACCAAGACGTCGTATGCAACGTTCCTGCTCCACTCGCTTTTCACCAGCGGGGTGCTCGGAAGTGCGTCTGTCAACACCAAGGCACTCATCTTCAACGTGAAAGGCGAGGACCTTCTCCACCTCGACCGTCCCAACAAGAACCTCGACGAGGAACAGCGTCTCAACTACACCCTCCTCGGTCTGCCGTCGACACCATTCGAATCCGTTGGGATGTTCGCCCCTCCCCGCATCGAGGATCCGAAGGCGACGGCCGATGTCGCCTCGAGGTCCGACGTCATCTCCTTCTTCTGGTCGATCTACGAATTTTGTGCCGAAGACTTGATGCCCTTCTTGTTCTCAGACGCCGAAGACGACAGGGCGCAATACACGACTGTTGTGTACAACGTGATGGCCCAACTGCGGAGAGCGGAGGCGACCGACACCGGTGCCGCAGTCGTCGACGGCGTGAAAGTCCGCACGTTCCGCGATCTCGTCGACCTCGTGACCGACCGGGTCCAGGACGAGGACACCCGGCGGGACTGGGCCGGGCCGGCCATCGGCATCGGCACGGTGAACGCCTTCGTCCGCAGACTGCAGGGCTCGGTGAGGCACATCGAACGCCTTGTCCGCGCTGATGTCCCCAACCCCGAAAAGCATAGGATCCGGCTGGATACCAACCAGGTGACAGTGGTCGACCTGCACAATCTCAACGATCGGGCCAAGCGATTTGTTGTCGGGGTCACCTTGCGGAGGGCATTCGAGGACAAAGAGCGGGCGGGTCAGAGCCGGGAGTTGTTGATGGTCGTCCTCGACGAGCTCAACAAGTACGCCCCGCGGGAGGGGACGAGCCCGATCAAAGAGGTGCTCCTCGACATTGCAGAGCGGGGGCGGTCGCTCGGTGTGATCCTGATCGGAGCACAGCAGACTGCGTCGGAGGTGGAGCGGCGGATCATCGCCAACTCCTCGATCAGGGTGGTGGGGCGGCTCGATTCAGCCGAAGCGTCGCGAGAGGAGTACGGGTTCCTCCCTGCAGTTCACCGCCAGCGCGCGACAATCGTCAAACCGGGAACGATGATTCTGAGTCAGCCGGAACTGCCGGTTCCGCTGGTACTTCAGTTCCCATTCCCGGCATGGGCCACTAGGGCATCGGAAGCAGTGGCCACCGCCGGGGGCAATGTACCGGACGACCCTTTCGAAGGGCTCTAGAAACCGCCGTCCAGGTTTACGGCGGTAAAACCAGTTCTGTCACACCGGGGTTTTACGATCGGTACCGTGACAGTGAAAGTCCTACATACATCCGATTGGCATGTTGGCCGGAAGATCGGGGGCCGGGACCGGTCTGGCGAGCACCGGGTGGTGCTCGCCGAGATCGTCGGTCTTGCCGAAGAGAACGACGTCGATGTGACGATCGTCGCCGGTGATCTCTTCGACACCGCGTCGCCGTCACCACAGGCCGAGGCGATCGTGTGGCGGGCCCTTCTCGATCTGTCCCGCATCTCTCGGGTTGTCGTCGTGGCCGGCAACCACGACAACGCAGCCCGGCTCGAGGCCGTGGCACCCCTGCTCGACCTGGGCCAGATCACCGTCTGCGCCTCCCCGGTTGCTGCTACCGACGGCGGGGTCCTCCACCTCCCTGACCTCGACACACGGATTGCAATGCTTCCCTTTGTCTCCCAGCGTGGGATCGTCAGGGCAGAACAGATCATGAATTCAGACCCCGATCAACACGCCGGCCTCTACGGCGAGCGGATGGCGGCGCTGATCGAAAAGCTCACTACGGGAATGGGGCCTGACACCGTAAATGTCCTCACCGGGCATCTCACCGTGTACGGGGCCGTCGAAGGGGGAGGGGAGCGCCAGGCCCACATCTTCGGCTACGCAATTCCGTCATCGGCTTTCCCCGCGCACCTCTCCTACGTCGCTCTCGGCCACTTGCATCGCCAGCAGAAGATGCCGCATGGTGCTTCGGTCTGGTACTCCGGCTCCCCGCTCCAACTCGACTTCGGCGAGGTCGACGATCAAAAGGGCGTTTTGCTGGTCGAGGCATCACCCGGGTTGCCGTCCAGGGTGACCTCACTGCCTTTGACCGGGGGGAAGCGCCTCGTCACCCTGCGCGGCACGCTCGACCAGGTGCTCGCCCGGGCCGGGGACCTCGGCGATGTCTACGTCAAAGTCGAACTGGATGAGAAGGCGCGCGTCGGCCTGGCCGACCGAGTGCGGGCGGCGATCCCCGACGTGGTCGACGTCAAGCTGCGCGCCGGCACCGAGATGAGGTCGCGGAGTTTCGAGGATCGAACCACTGTCACCGGTCCTGAGGCTTTCAAAAGATACCTGCAGGACAACAACACCGACGACCCCCGACTGGAGAGTCTCTTCGTCGAATTGCTCGAGGAGGCCACCGTTTGAGGCCGCTGTCAATCGAGCTCGAAGGGTTCTTCGCCTACCGGAAGCGGGCACTGGTCGATCTGGCAGACGTCGACTACTTCTCGCTGGAAGGTCCCACCGGATCCGGGAAGTCGAGCCTGATCGACGCAATGATCTTCGCCCTCTACGGCAAGATCCCCAGACTCGGAGGCAATACCGTTGCGCCCGCGATCTCGGTGGGGGCCGAGCGGGCAAGAGTGTCCTTCCGGTTCCTCGTCGACGATGTCGTGTACACGGTGACGAGACAGCTGGAACGAGCCTCGTCAGGGGGAGCCCGGGCCACGGAGGTCCGCCTCGAAACCGGGGAAGGCCCGGTCGCTTCGGGAAGCTCGGATGTCACCCCCGAAGTGAGCCGTCTGCTCAATCTGAGCTACGAAGACTTCACCCGGACCGTTGTGTTGCCCCAGGGAGAATTTGCCCGCTTCCTCACCGCCACGCCCAAAGAGCGACAGGAGTTGCTCCGTGGCCTGCTCGGCCTCGACGTGTACCGGATCATGGGGTCTTTGGCACGGGCCCGGGAGCAGGTGGCGCTCTCACAGCTGAGTTCGGCCTCTCACCGGCTCGACCAACTGACCGTTCCCACCGATGAGGAGCGGGAAGGCGCGGCCGCCCGCCTCGACGCCATCGTCGCCCTCTCGGGAGAGGTCGACCGGATCGAAGTCCACCTCGAGACTCTCAACGCGCAACTCGATGAGCTCATCACCCAGCACGATCGTTCGACTGATGCAAAGGAACGGCTCGAAAAGCTCGCGGCCCCGCCTGACATCGAAGAGCTATCAGCGATGCTCGCCCGGGCAGCCGACACGGCCGAAAAGCATGCGGCGCGGTTCGAGGAGGTCGACAACCAACACGTGACGGCAGTTGCCCGGCTCGGAGGGCTTCCCACGAGGGAGTCTCTAGCGCGGGTCGCAAGCACCTACGACCGCCTCGACGCAGCGGGTGCCGAACTGGCCGCTATCGACCTCACGACAGCGCGGGCCAGTCTCGCCAAGGCTGAGAACGAGGTCGCATCCGCCGGTGAGGAACTCGATCGAGCCGTTCGAAACCGTGATGATGAGCGTTCGAACCATGCCGCCCACGACATCGCCCGCCATCTCGAGGCCGGTACGGAGTGCCCGGTGTGCCTACAGGTGGTGGCGACGGTCCCCGAATTGCAGGACCCGGCTGACCTTGCCGGCGCCGAAAGCGCAGTTGGTGCCGCAACGGCAGCGCTCGACAAGGCACGGGCACTCGTCGCTTCGCAGTCCACCGGCCTTGCCCGTGAGGAAGCAGCACACGACCAGCTGACTCTGAGACGAGAGGAGTTGGTTGGCGACCTGCGTGATGCCCCCGCCCGGGAGGATGTTCCGGGGCTGATCAGACAGTTCGAGGACGCTTCGCGGATGGTGACCGAGCTCGAAGAGCAAAAGCGCCAGGTGAGCAGGTTGGTGGCCGCCAGCGAAGAAGAGCAGTCCCGGTTGTCCGAACAGCAGAGAACCCTCGGGAAGACACTGATGTCGGAGCGGGAGAAACTCGCCGACCTCAAACCTCCGATTGCGGAGAGTGAAGACGTGATCATCCAGTGGAAGGAGCTCCTCTCGTGGCGGGATCTCGTGGTCGGGGAGACAACTGTCGGTCTGGCCGGGCTCCAGGGTGAAATCGAGAAGAAGCGCCTCGAGGTCATGGGGGTACGCGCCGATCTCGACAAGAAGCTTGGCTCGCTCGGAATCGTTATCGATGACCGCTCGCCGTCTGTGGCGCTGGCCCGCGCCGAGGAACAGGCGAAACAGACATTGAAGGAGCAAGAGCTTGCACTCGAGACGGCAGGCGAGCTCCGTCAGGAAATCGAGACCGCAACCGGGACTGCAGCGGTTGCAGAGACGCTGGCGAAGCATCTCAGAGCGGACGGTTTCGAGCGCTGGATGATGGTGGGTGCGATCGCCGATCTTGTCTCTGGGGCTAACCACATTCTCGACGAATTGTCCCGCTCGTCTTATTCCCTCCACTCCGACGAGGACGGGTCGTTTGATATCGTCGATCATCGGAACGCCGACGAGATCAGGCCGGTGTCGACACTTTCGGGCGGGGAGACATTCCTGGTCTCTCTAGCTCTCGCCTTGTCCCTAGCCGAGACCCTCGCCACCGCCGGCGGATCGAGGCTGGACGCAATCATCCTCGACGAAGGCTTCGGGACCCTCGACGATGAGTCCCTCGATGTCGTGGCGTCGGTCCTCGAGAGTCTGACGATGTCGGGGCTGATGGTCGGGATAATCACCCATGTCAAAGCGCTGGCGCACAGGGCCCCATTCCGATTTGTGGTCGCCAAAGGCCCGGACGGCTCGAGTGTGGAGGTGGCAGAGTGAGGTACACGGTCGAGTCTTGGGATCCCGACTACGGCGCTCCATCCACCGCCGAGCTCGAAGATGCCTCGGGGAATGTCGATGTGAACGTCGAGGTCGCCTCCGATGCCTGGACTCCGGTGCTGCCCGACGCCGAGCCGCTGCACGATATGCTCTTCGTCGACGGGGTGCGCCGGGTGGATGCCAGCCTATGGATCGAACAGCCACCTGACTTTCCCGGGTTTGCCCTCGCCGCCACTTACGCCGCCGGAGCAGTCCGGTGCAACGGGCGTGCGGAACTGGAGTCGGCCGACATCGGCAGAGGACTCTTCACTTCGTCCGCCGCTGACGACATCGAATCGACGGTGGGCATGTACAAAGTCAAGGCGACCAAAGGGACCACGTCGGAGGAGCTCTGGTTGGGAATTCAGCAGCGGATGGCCGACCTCGAAGCCAAAGTCGCCCGGGAGGCAGGGCCAGCCGAGGTGATTGTCGTCGACGGGCCCCTTTCCCATCACCGCGACATCGAGAACGCAGTCGGCTACATCAAGACTCAGAAGGTCCAGTACCTGCCGATGGAGTTGCGGCCGGTGCTCACCTCCCTCCTGCCCGGCTTCAGGACGCCGCTCTTCCTCACCACAACCTCCTGGAGCCGCTACTCGTGGTACCTGCGGCTCGCCAACCACTCCGGCCCTGCCGGGGGCCTGGTGCGCTGTGAAGTCGATGGCGACGTCGACAGGGTTCAGGCGATCAGGCTTGCAGACCGCGTCAGCGCCTCGCTCCCGCGCTTTGCGTCTGAGCGCCACAAAGACCCGCGGGCACCGCAGAATCTCTATCCCATAGGTGGGCTGGAACGGGAGTTGCGGCACCGCCTCGGAGACCGCGAGATGGCGATCAGGGCGCTCCGGATCGCCGCCGCCTCGAGCTGATCGGGAAAAACGCAAATCGGGGGGTTTCAGACAACCCCCCGACATTGCGATGTGGAGGACCGCACGAGTGCGGTCAAGTCAGCGAACGGTTTCCCTGTCACCGACCCTTTTTTCTGCATTCAGGGAGGAATGCGTTGCGGGTCTATTCGGAAACGGTCGGGGCTATGTCGAGATTGTCGGCAACCCGAATAGCCTGGAGGTCACCCGATGGGAGATAGTCGAAGAAGCTGATGTCACTGTCGACGACGGCGTTTTGGTTCGGAGCCGCGAGTGGCGACGAATCCGGGGCGACAGGGTTTCCCAATCTCGCCGCAGGGGTGGCGCTGATGGCGACAATTACCACTAGCGCGGTGAGTGCCATCGCCCCGGACTGGGCGAGGGGCTTGGCGAGCACCTTCAGTCTCCTGAAGACATCGGCGAGCCGGGGTGGCAAGAACGCACGGCGATAGGCAAGGGTCTCCAGCCGGAGCCTCTCGTCGAGTGTCTCGACAAACCGGTCGATCTTCGGAGGTGGCGCTGTTCTCATCTCAGAGGGCATAGCCGGCCTCCTCGGGGGCGACGCCGACAGTTGTTGTGTCGAGATGGCTTCGAACAGTTTTGCGGGCGCGTGAGAGCCGGAGTCTCGCCGCATTTGGCGTGATGTCGAGACTGATTGCGGCCTCGCTTGGTGTGAGCCCGTCATAAGCCACCAGTTCCAGAACCTCCCGTTCGGAACGGGTAAGCCTTGCCATTGCCTCTTCCAGGGCGGGCGCCTGGCGGGATGCGTCGATAGCTGATGCGATTGCGTCGTCCTCGGATGCGGTGAAGACGGGAAAAGCGTTGGATACTTTCACCTCGAGCCTCCGGTTTCCAACGTATTTGCGTCTCTGCTTGGCCAGTAGCCGCCGGGCGATCCCGAAGAGCCACGGCAGGGCAGTGTCGGTCTCAGGCCGGTAGCGGTGTGCGGCTTGGAGGGCGACGAGAAAAGTCTCGCCGACGAGATCTGCAACGTCATCGGGATTGGCGCACCGTCGAATCGAGTATCGAGTTATGGGCTCGACGTGGCGTCGGAAGAACGCGGAGTACGAATCCGCCGACCCTGCCGATGCCGCAACGAGCAATTCCGCGTCTGAACGGTCCACCACACGTTCATTATGCTCTCGTGTGCCGTGGCATGTCACGATTCTTGCGGGTTGCCGACATTTGACGCGACTCCGTCGTCAAAGACCCATCTCGATCCCGCGGCTTTCGCCCTCCGACAGCAACCTCTGCCGCTCCTCGGGCTTGAGAATGCGATCAATCAGGACATGACGTTTCCTGCGGTTCGTGACGAGGACCAGCCCCTTCCGGCGTGGTTTGACGATTGCGGAGATTTCGTCCCAGCCGATCCGATGATGCCGGAGCAGGCATACCCGAACCAGACCGGTTTCGTTGACCTCGATTGCAAACGGAAAGTCCAGGATCACAACCGTGCCGAGAAGTGTTCCGAGGATGCCGAAGACTATAGGAACGGGCATCGGCGACTGCACCGAGAGGGTGAGCAGCCCCATCCCGATCAGCATCGGCGGCGTCAACACCGCGAGAGCCACACGCACCTTTGACTCGGGAATTCGCAGCGGCTCTGTTGTCGTGTCCATCGTCTGGTAACTCCCCGGCGGCTGACCTCATGTCAGATTAGGGCTCTGCCCCACCTCGACCGCATCCATGGGTGACAGCCTTCGTTGTTTCTAGATCTCACGCCGCGATGCCAGGGCAGCGCCAACTATTACGAGGGCAACCCCGCCGATAGCGACCGGGGCGATCACCTCATTCCGGAAGACCACACCGAGGACCAGTGCAACTACCGGGATTATGTAGGTGATAAAAGTGGCTCTTGTCGGGCCCACCCGGCCGATCAGGTTGCTCATCAGCACGAAACCGAGACCGGTGCCCAGCACCCCGACGGCGACAGTGGCGAACAGCGAGGGCCACGCAAACGACGAGTTCACCGCCCCATACAGGCCGTACGGAAGCACCAGGATGACCCCAAGCCACTGCAGCCTCGCCATTATCGCCAGCGCACCGTGTCGTTGTTGCAGGGGGGCGACGATGTTGGAGGAAAATGCATAAGAGACCGTTGCGACGAGGACCAGAAGAACACCTAGAGCGGCGGTTGGCTGGTTACCCGACGACGGCAGCGCAATTGCGATGACCCCGGTGAAACCGATGACGAGCCCGGCCAGCTGGAGTTTCCCCGGGAGCTGTCTGAGGATGATGGCGGAGATGATTGCGGTGAATATCGGGGTGGCGCCGTTGAGCATTCCGGCAACTCCCGAGTCGATCCATTGCTGTGCGATCGGAAAAATCGTCATCGGGATCGCAATCCAGACCAGGGCCAGGGTTGCAAGCGCCGGCCAGTCTTCGCGGGGGAATGTCGTGGGCCGGGAACGGGAGACGACGAACATGACCATTGCCCCGAACCCGACCCGGAGGAGTGTCACCAGGCCGGGATGAAATGCGTCGAGCCCGATGGCCATGAATAGAAACGATGAGCCCCAGATCGCACTGAGCCCGGCAAACAATCCCCAGTCTGAGCCCGAGAATGCCTCGCGATTGGTGCCGTGGCTGGTTGTGAGAACACGCGTCATAGGTTGCTGAACCCCATCCGGGTGAGTTGGTTGCGATTTGTTTTGATGTCGGTTCAACGCCGATACGGGTCGAGGTAGTCCGGGAGATTTATCCCGGCTGGAAGCTGCGGGTCGGGGATGGGCTCACCGGGAACCACACCAAGCGGAATCACGCCGGCCCAGACGCCGGCGTCCATGTCACTTTCGTCATCGTCGGGCGGCCCGGCGCTGACCTTGGCACTCACCTGGTCGAGCGGGACCTCAATCGTAGAAGTCTGGCGGACCTCGGCCCCGGTGGGACGGCGCAGGTCCCGAATGCGGCCCGGGATCAGCGCCTCGACGGTCCGATCGAGGGCGTCGAGGTGCTCCTGGCCCTGGAGGAGGCGGCCGTACCCGTGGACCACGACGCTCCGGTAGTTGGCCGAAGAGTTGAAACCGCTTCGAGCTACCACCACACCGTCGATGAGGGTTATGGCGATGCTGAGCGGAGAGCCCCGCCTGACCGCGCGGGTCATTCCCGCCGCAGTCGACCCATGGAGGATGATCGTGTTGCCGGCACGGGCGTACAGGGTCGGAATCACCACGGGCCGCGCCCCGTCGAGATATGCCACATGGCAGATGAAGCCTTCATCGAGGATCTGGTGGATCGTCTCGAGATCAAAGACTGCCTTCTCGGGGAGTCTCCGGATGTGTGTCGGTCGTGTTGTCATTACTCGGGTTTGGCTTGTCTCGTCATCAGGCTGAGCATCGCCTCCCGAGGGCCGAGGCCCTCGTAGAGGACTTTTCCGACATGGGTTGCAATTGGCATCTCCACATCGAACCTCGCTGCCAGGTCGAGCACTGCTCTCGTTGTCTTGACTCCTTCGGCCACCATTTGCATGTCATCGATAACCTCTTCGAGTGACTTCCCCTGCGCCATCCCGAAACCGACGCGGTGATTCCGGCTCTTGTCGGAGACACATGTCGCGATGAGGTCGCCCATGCCGGCCAGCCCCGCGAATGTCCCGGGCCGGCCCCCGAGGCGTACTCCGAGGCGGGTCAACTCGGCAAGGGCACGGGTGATCAGCGTTGCCCGGGTGTTGTCGCCGAACCCCAGCCCGTCTGACATTCCTGCCGCTATTGCCATTACATTCTTGAGCGCTCCGCCCAACTCCGAGCCCACTACGTCATCGTTTGTGTACACACGGAAAAGGCGCCCCATGAACACTTCCTGGATGTCTTCGGCCGTCTTGGAATCGCCGACTGCGATTACTGCTGCTGTCGGCTGCCCGGCCGCGATTTCGCTGGCGAGATTCGGGCCGGTCATCACCCCCATCTGTTTCGAGTCGTGCTCGGGAAGGAGGGCGGCGACGATCTCGGTCATACGGAGGAGCGAGCCTTGCTCGATCCCCTTCGTCAGCGAGATCACCGGGACCCGGGACGGGAGTCTCGGCACTATCTCCTCGAAGACTTCCCTGAAACCGTGGGATGGGACCGCTACCGCAATCAGGTCGGCTTCGGAAACGGCTTCGCCAAGATCCGATGTCGCCCGGAGGGCAGGCGGGAGCTTGCATCCGGGGAGGTAGCGGTTGTTGAAGCCCGAGGCATTGATCTCTTTGGACACAGCCTCATCGCGCGCCCAGAGGCGCACCGAGGTATTTGCAGCAGCGAGCCACGCCGCGGTAGTGCCCCAGGATCCAGCGCCGATGACCGCGACGTTTTCCATGCCCGCAACCGTAGCCGTGTAGCGGTTGCGAACGCCTAACCTTCGGCGGAGATGAGCCTCTCCATAGGCATCGTCGGGCTCCCCAACGTCGGAAAGTCAACGCTGTTCAATGCGTTGACGAATGCGGGGATCCTGGCTGCCAATTATCCCTTCGCCACCATCGAGCCGAATACCGGCGTCGTCCCCATTCCCGACGAGCGGCTTGTCGTCTTGGCCCGCCTCTTCGATACCAAAAAGATCGTTCCCGCCACCGCCACTTTCGTCGACATCGCCGGACTGGTGAAGGGCGCAAGCGAGGGAGAGGGTCTAGGCAACAAGTTCCTCGCCAATATCCGCGACGTGAACGCAATTTGCCACGTGGTGCGTGCTTTCGATTCTGAGAACGTCGTCCATGTCGACGGAATCCAGGACCCGGCCCGCGATATCGAAACGATCGAGACCGAGTTGGCCATTGCCGACCTGCAGACAATCGAGAAGCGACTGGCGCGGCTGGAGAAAGAAGCGAGGATCGACAAGAGCCTCGTCCCGAAACTCGAGATCGTTAACCAGATCAGAGACGTTGTCGGCGCTGGTGAAATGGTGTCTTCACGCTCCGATCTGATGGACCGGATCGACCTGTTCTCAGACCTCCATCTCCTCACCGCGAAACCAGTCATCTACGTGTTCAACTGCGACGAATCGGTTCTGGTGGACGAGAGTGTCAGGGCGTCGTTGCAAGCCCCGGTGGCACCGTCCGTTGCGATTTTCCTCGACGCCCAGATCGAAGTGGAGTTGACCGAACTGGACGACGAGGAGAAGCGAGAGCTGCTTGCCTCGGTCGGCCAGCCGGAGCCGGGGCTCAATTCGGTGATCCGGGCGGCCTATTCGACGCTTGGGCTCCAGAGCTACCTGACCGGCGGCGAGAAAGAAGTCAGGGCATGGACCATCCGCAGGGGGGCAACCGCGCCCGAGGCGGCCGGTGTCATCCACACTGACTTTCAGCGCGGGTTCATTGCCGCCGAAGTCGTCGACTACGACGTTCTCGTCGAAGCGGGGTCCTGGGTCAGTGCGAGAGCGCTGGGCAAGGTGCGCACCGAAGGCAAGGGATACGTGATGCGGCCGGGCGATGTCGTGGAGTTCCGCTTCAACGTGTGATTTTGTTCGCTTCGCAACCCGGCAACCCCGATTCTGATCGTCGAAATTAACGCGTATGATGGGCTCCGCCGAAGAAGCCGGCCGGGAGAGTCCCACAAGGGACGCCGAAGGGGCAACATCCTCCAGAAACTCTCAGGCATCTGGACCGTCCGGACGAGGCAACGCTGAAGGCGCAGCTCACAGCGGGAGGGCAGCGAGTTAAGGAACCCGATATGCCCAACCCAAACGAAAGCTTCGCATCCCGCCACATCGGCCCGGACGCCGGGGATATCGCAAAAATGCTGGAGGTGGTCGGAGCCGATTCCCTCGACGCGCTCATCGATGACACCGTCCCGGCGTCTATTCGCGACGAGCAACTCGAACTCCCACCGGCACTCAGCGAGTTGGAGGTAGTCGAGCATTTGCGCCGCATTGCCTCCAAGAACGAGGTCGTCACCTCGTTGATCGGGTTGGGCTATCACAACACAATTGTCCCCCCGGTCATCCAGCGAAACGTCCTGGAGAACCCTGCTTGGTACACCGCGTACACCCCCTATCAGCCAGAGATCTCCCAGGGCAGGCTTGAAGCCTTGCTCAACTTCCAGACCATGGTGTCCGACCTCACCGGCTTGGACGTCGCCAACTCGTCCCTGCTCGACGAGCCCACCGCCGCGGCTGAGGCGATGGCGATGTGCCGGCGCATCTCTCGTGGCGACCGAAAAGTCTTCTATGTCGACCCGGACTGCCATATCCCGACGCTGGCTGTTGTGGAGACGAGGGCGCGCGCCGCCGGTATCGAGGTCAGGGTGCTGGCTGACGACTCCGACCTCTCCCTCGCCTTCGGTGCGCTGCTCCAGTATCCGGGGTCGTCAGGGTTCGTCTTCGACTATTCCGGCCTTACTGGCCGCCTCCGTGACGCCGGGGTGATTGTGGCCGTGGCCACCGACCTCCTCGCCCTAACTCTCCTCCGGCCGCCGGGAGAGTGGGGTGCGGATATCGCAGTTGGCTCGGCGCAACGCTTCGGGGTTCCACTCGGTTATGGAGGGCCCCATGCCGGCTTCATCGCCACCAGGGAGGAACTCGTCCGTAACCTACCCGGCCGGTTGGTTGGTGTGTCCAAAGACTCCGGGGGGCGGATGGCGTACCGACTGGCGTTGCAGACCCGGGAGCAGCATATCCGTCGGGAGAAGGCAACCTCCAACCTATGCACTGCCCAGGTGTTACTGGCTGTCATGGCCGGCTTCTACGGGGCATGGCACGGGCCTGACGGTCTCCGTGAGATCGCAAGCGAGGTTCACCGCATCGCATCGGAATTCGCGGCTGCTGTCAGGGCGGCCGGCCACGAAGTAATAAACGAGGCATGGTTCGACACGGTTTCGGTTCGAGCGCCGGGAGGGGCCCGCGAGGTCACCGAAGCCGTCCTCGCCCGGGGCATAAACATCGGACTTGTCGACGACAACACAATTCGGGTTGCGTTTGACGAGACTTCGGACGACGCAACCCTCGCCGCGGTTGTCTCTGGCTTCGGCGCCAAAATAGTCGAGGGCTCTTCCCCGACCAGCATCCCCCGGAGTCTTCGCCGCAGCACCGGATTCATGGCCCATCCGGTGTTCAACGACCACCACTCCGAGCATGAGATACTGCGCTACATGAGGCGGCTTGCCGACCGCGACCTCGCGCTCGACAGGTCGATGATCCCGCTCGGGTCGTGCACAATGAAACTCAATGCAACGTCAGAGATGATCCCGATCACCTGGCCCGAGTTCTCCGATATCCATCCGTATGCCCCGGTTTCGCAGGCTGCCGGTTACATGGAGCTCATCGGCGAATTGGAGGATTATCTCGCGGAAGCGACCGGTTACGATCGGGTATCGATCCAGCCCAACGCAGGGTCTCAGGGTGAGCTCGCCGGACTGCTCGCGATTGCCGCCTATCACCGCGAGCGGGGCGAGGGCGACCGGGATGTCTGTCTCATTCCGGCCTCGGCGCATGGGACCAACGCTGCATCGGCGGTCATGGCCGGTATGAGGGTGGTAGTGGTCAAGACCGACGGCGCGGGCAACGTCGACCTGACGGATCTCGAAGAGAAAGCCTCTGCCAACAGCGCCAACCTTGCGTGCGCAATGGTGACCTATCCGTCGACCCACGGTGTGTTCGAAGAGGGGATCAGGAGGCTGTGTGAGATTGTCCACGAACACGGCGGACAGGTCTACGTTGACGGTGCGAACCTCAACGCCCTGGTAGGTCTGGCCCGACCGGCAGCATTTGGTGCCGATGTGAGCCATCTCAACCTGCACAAGACTTTCACAATCCCGCATGGTGGGGGTGGCCCTGGTGTCGGCCCGGTCGGAGTTCGCAGTCATCTCGTCCCCTACCTTCCCAACCACCCGCTGCGGGAGGAGGCAGGACCGTCCAGTGGCGTCGGGCCCATCTCCGGCGCACCATTCGGGTCCGCAGGCATCCTCCCCATCCCGTATTCATATATCAGGCTCATGGGCGCCGACGGTCTGCGCCACGCCACGAAAGTCGCGATCCTCGCTGCCAACTATGTAGCCGAGCGGCTCGAGGGCTTCTTCCCGGTCCTGTATCGGGGCGGCTCCGGCCGGGTCGCCCACGAGTGCATCCTCGACCTGCGCCCGATGGCAAAGGAGTCAGGTGTTACCGCCGAGGACGTTGCGAAACGTCTCGCGGACTACGGCTTCCATGCGCCCACGCTGTCCTTTCCGGTCGCCGGCACCCTGATGGTGGAGCCGACCGAGTCGGAGAGTCTCAAAGAGCTCGATCGCTTCTGTGATTCGATGATCTCGATCAAGGGCGAAGCAGATCGAGTCCGGTCCGGCGACTGGCCACGTGATGACAACCCATTGGCCAACGCGCCGCACACCGCAGAAGACCTTGTTGTCGACGAGTGGAGTCACCCCTATTCGCGGCGGACGGCCGTCTATCCCGTCGACGGCCCGGCCATCGACAAGTACTGGCCCCCGGTAGGAAGGGTCGATGGCCCCGGGGGCGACCGGAACCTGGTGTGCGCATGTCCGCCGCTCGAGGCCTACGTCTGATCCCCTTGACATTGCCTAGTTCGGTGGGAAGGTAATACTCTGAATTGGGCCGAATGGGGGCGGCTGGCCAAGGGGTAAATCACTTTGAGATTCACCGGACAAGTCAAAATCCCCGATCTGGACTATCCAGGTGTGCCAGCGTCCGTCCAGTTGGATGGCAAACAGATCGAACTGTTCGTCGAAGGCGAGAGCCTTGGCCGCTGGTCACTGGTCGACGTGCGCGCTGAACGGCTCATCTCGAGCGCGTTTTCCCTGAAACTCGCCGGCGAGGAAGTCACATTCATTGCCGACCAGCCCACCGAATTCGCATATGGCGGGGTCGAGGCGATGGCAAACGTCTGGGCGAAGCACAAGTCGATGCGCTTGCCGGTGCGGGTCGTAGCCAATAGTCGGTCGCGCCAGGGCACCAAATCTTCACGAATCCAGGACCTGAGGGAAGCGATCGAGGAGACCCTCGCCGGGAATGCGCCCACAGCCTTCGAACCCGCGCGACCGCCGGTGCGAAAGGAGGCGTCGGGCATCGCTTCGCTACGAGATGCGACCGGCCGTGAGGCCGACAACGAACCTGAGGACTCTGCGGAACCAGCCCTTCCGGTCGAGGATCGCCCGCCGGAACCTGAAGCAGTCACGCTACCTCCGGCCGATGGCTCCGAAGCTGAAGACACCAAGCCTGATATCCCCGAATCTCACGACCCGGTCCCTGATTCGCCGGACACTCCCGACGCTGTCTTTGCCGAGCCGGAGACCGAGCAGGTCGCAGAGCCCCCCGCCACCGATTCGGTGTTCAAACAGAGCGTCCCCTGGGCCAAGAGCGAAGAAGCTGAGACCGACGATTCCCCCGAGCCGGAAGCGCCCGTCCCACCACCGGCCGCCGAGGCCGTAGCTCGCGGACCGGTCGCCGCAGAATCGGTGCAGCTTGGTGAGCCCGATCAGGAGGATGAAGCCGATGACGCTGATGAGACCCTGGAGCAGGCTCCAGCACAGGCCGGGTCAGTGCCATGGTTGGCACCGCCGGTTGCCGACGATGCGCCGGCTGTAGCGGCCGGCACTGTTCCGGAGCCTCCACCCGACGATCCTGAAGAAGTCCAACCCGCCCGCGAGCCCGAATTCGTCGTGGACCTCGGCGAGTTCGACGACAGCGACCGGCGGGCCAGTGACGATGATTCCAGGTCCGATGGTTCCAGGAATGAGATGGTGGCGGTACCTGCCGGTGCTGACGATGACGAGGACGATGAAGACGCCGATGAGCCGATGGCGACAACCGCGGCAAAAGGCGGGATCATGGGGGCCGTCCGTTCCGCCTTCGTGCGTAATCGGGTCGAGCACACCCATGACTATGTGGAGGCGCCCGGGGGATTGGGAATCAAACGCCAGATCTGCGCCGAGTGCGGGCACATCTCAATTGGAGTCCAATAGTCGTTCACCGTCCCCACCGTTAGTACCGTGTCCCTGTGAGTCGTGTTCGCAGCGTGGTGCTTTCAGGTGGGTCGGGAACCCGGCTCTGGCCCCTGTCTGTTGGGGCGCGGCCCAAACAGTTCATCGATTTCTTCGGAGGCAAGAGCCTCTTTGACGCCACCCTGGACAGGGCGCGGGCCATTCCCGGCGCAGTCGGGGTCATAGTCATCTCCGGGGTCGCCCACACCGATCTCGTTGCCGAGGCGGTCGACGGAACCGATCAAGAGACAATCGTCCTTTCCGAGCCCAGCCCGCGGAACACCGCCCCGGCGATTGTCGCCGCCGCCCTCGTTGCCGACCCCGATGACGTCCTCGTGGTTCTTCCCTCCGATCACCTGATCTCTGACACCGGCGCATTCAATGTCGCCGCTGAGATGGCAATAGCGCTTGCCGAAGCCGGGGGAGTGGTTGCGTTTGGTTGTGTTCCAGACCGGCCCGAAATCGGGTACGGATGGATCAAGACCGGGCCCGGTGTGGAGGGTGGATTCGAGATCGCCGAGTTCGTCGAAAAGCCTGATGCCGCTCGCGCCAGTGAGCTGCTTTCGGGTGGGTATCTGTGGAACTCAGGGATGTTCGTTGCCAAGGCGGCGACAGTTCTCAGCGAGGTCGAGGGCACTGCCCTCCTTGCCGCAGTGGAACGGTCCGTCTCAGAGCGCCACGACGGACAACTATCGGAGGCGTTCTCGTCGTCTCCAGCCATTTCGTTCGACCACCAAATCATGGAACGGACCGAGCGCGGCCTGGTCGTCCCACTCGATGCCGGCTGGAGTGATATCGGTTCCTGGCACGCCGTCTGGGAGGTCTCGGACAAGGACGAGGCGGGAAACGTTCTGATTGGGGACGTGGCGGCAATCGATTTGCACAATTCCCTGGTGCACTCGACATCGAGGAAAGTCGGAGTCGTGGGCGTCCACGACGTAGTTGTCATCGAGACTGAAGACGGAGTGTTGGTGATACCCAGGGGGCGTTCCCAGGAGGTTCGAGCGATCCTGCAGGCCTTCGAGGAAGACGAATTCAAACCGTGAAGCCGTCGTTTGTGCTGCTTTTCCTGCTTGTGGTGCTTGCCGGCTGCACGGGCAGGCCCCCTGACGACGCAACGGGCGAGGAGATTTATCTCCAGCTGTGCTCCAACTGCCACGGCGATGACCTCGGCGGGGGGGTTGGCCCTGCTCTCGGTGCAGGTTCGACAGCGGTTGACCACCCGGACACATTCTTAGAGGCGACAATCGTCGACGGCAGAGGACGAATGCCCTCGTTCCGCTCCTCGTTGGATGACGACCAGCTGGTTCTGCTCGTCGGGTATATCCGGGAAGTCCAGAACAGGTGAGCGAACTCCCGGATGCAATCGAGCTCCACCCGGTTCGGATCCCGATGCGGCACAGGTTCCGCCGCGTGGATCATCGCGAGGCAGTCCTGATCAAGGGGCCATCGGGTTGGGGGGAGTTTTCCCCCTTCCCCGACTACAAGCCCGAGGTGACGACGAGGTGGCTGGCGTCGGCGCTGGAAGCCGCATGTTCCAAACTGCCTGAACCCGGCCGTCACCGGATTCCTGTCAATGTGACAATCCCGGTCGTCCCGCCCGTCGTGGCCGCGGCGCTGGTGAGGGAGTCCGGGGCGAAGACCGCCAAGGTGAAGGTGGGAGACCCCGGAGTCCCTGCGGAGGCAGATGAGGAGCGACTCGAAGCGGTGGTCGAGGCCCTCGGACCGGGTGGCAAAGTCAGGATCGATGTGAACGCAGCCTGGTCACTCGATGAGGCCACGGAACGGCTCGGACAGCTCTCCCGATTCGACTTCGAGTATGTCGAACAGCCTGTGAGCACCATCGAGGAAATGATCGAGCTCCGGAGTCGGACCGGTGTGAGGCTGGCAGCCGACGAATTGGTGCGGCTGAGCCCCGACCCGCTCCGCGTTGTCGAGTCGGGTGCTGCTGATGTACTGGTGGTCAAGGTTCAGCCGATGGGGGGAGTTGCCCGCGTCCTTGACTTCGCCGGCCGAGCCAAGCTTCCTGTCGTCATCTCCTCTGCCCTGGAGACATCGGTCGGCATGTACTCGGCGCTTCTTGCGGCCTCGCTGCTCGGAGACCTTCCTTATGCGTGTGGCTTGGGCACGGTGGCGCTGCTCGAGGGTGATCCCACTTTGGAGCCGCGGGTTGGCTTCGACGGCTTCATCGACGTGAAACGGGTTGATCCAGATCCGGCGTTGCTCGAACGGTGGCGGCCCGATCGGATCCGGGCGGCGGAGATGCTCCGGAAACTGCGAGCGGCGGCCCGGGTCCTGACATGAAGCATCCGAATCCGTCCACAGCGATGGCGTGGGTCATCGTCGACGAGCTCGCCAGATGGGGGGTCACCAAGGCCGTCATCTCACCGGGATCGCGCTCCACAGCACTGGTCCTCGCACTGAACGCAAGGGATGATTTGGAGACATTGGTCCAGATCGATGAGCGTTCGGCGGGGTTCCGGGCCCTCGGAATCTCAGCCGGGTGTGGCAGCCCGGGTCTGGCGGTCACTACGTCGGGTAGCGCGGTTGCCAACCTTCTCCCCGCGGTCGTCGAGGCGGATCGTTCGGCAATACCGCTCATTCTTCTCACAGCCGACCGGCCAGCCGATCTGGTTCGGCGGAGGACGAATCAGACCATGGACCAGGAGTCCGTCTTCTCGGGATTCTTGCGCGGTCGATTCCAGCTGGGGCCGGCGGTAGACACCGATGGAGAGCCAGAGAGCTGGCGGAGAGCCGTAGCCGCTGCGGTGGCAAGTGCGACCGGTGGCTCAGGAGCCCCCGGGCCGGTGCAGATAAATGTTGCATTCGAGGAGCCGACCGTTCCAATGTCAGGCGACGGTCGGTCGACCGCGCAGCCCTATCGGGCCAACACCGATAGGGGGGACATGCCCGGCCGGATCACGCCGCCGGGTGGGCCGATGGGGCAATTGACTCCGGGGAAGCGCTCGTTGGTTATCGCCGGCCGCGGGGATTATGACGCCGCTGAACTCGCCGCTGTATGCCATTCGACGGGTATCCCGATCCTTGCCACCGCCTTATCTGGAGCCAGGGGCGGTAGGGCTGTTTCCAGCTACCACCACATCCTTGTCGATGGGGTGCCGGCGGACCTGCAGCCGGATTGGGTGTATGTGGTCGGCCAACCCGGGCCCTCGGATCGGCTGACGACAGTGATGCAAACCGGAACTCCGGTAGTCCACGCCGACCGATGGGGGCTCTTCTCTGACGTTTCGGGGACGCTGTCCGACGCTCTGGCAACCGATCCGGTGGCACTCTTGAAACGGGACGCTGGTGAACAGGAGCAAGGTTGGTCGGAGCGGTGGTCAGGAGCCGACGATGCGGTTCGCGACGCCGTCGACAGCGTGCTGGCAGATTCCGACCATCCGACCGGGCCTGGTGTCGCTCGGTCCCTCAACGAGGTCGACTGGCACGCATTGGTTGTGGCTTCGTCCCTGGCCATCCGGGATGTCGACTCGCAGCTGGTCCGTCCCGGATGGGTGTTCGCCAATCGCGGGGTGTCGGGGATAGATGGTTTCGGTTCGACGGTTCTCGGCGTGGCAGGGTGCCGGCCAGGCACCGTCGCGGTAACTGGCGACCTCGCTCTCCTCCACGACTCCAATGCCTTCCTGACCGATGCGTCGCCTTCTGTAGCGTTCCTCGTAGTCGACAACGGCGGCGGAGGACTGTTCGACCTCTTGCCTCAGGCACAACACGCGCCCGACTTCGAGAGACTCTTCGTGACCCCTCCCGGTCGTGACCTGTCGGTCCTGGCGCAGTTCCACGGCCTCGGTTTCATCCGGTTGGAGTCCATCGGCGAGGTAGCCCCGGAGCTGACCAGGGCCATGCAAGGTGAGGGTGTGAACGTCGTCAGTGTCGCGGTGGACCGACGGGAGGACCTGGCAATGCGGCGCGCTCTCGACGGGGCGGCGAGGGCGGTTCTAGCCGCTCGATAACCCGAGTGCGTCGAGCATCGGTTTCAGTTTCCACACAGTCTCTTCCAGTTCGTCGTCGGGATCGGATCCCGCAACTATGCCGGCACCGCTGCGGAGCACCGCTGTGGTCCCTGTGAGCAACCCGCATCGTAAGGCAACCGCGAACTCACAGTTGCCTTCCAGGTCGAACCAACCCACCGGTCCCGAGTAGCGCCCGCGCGGGGTCTCCTCCATATCGTTGATGATCGACAACGCCACAGAGGTAGGTGTCCCGGCAACTGCAGCTGTGGGGTGAAGGTGAGGGAGGATGTCCCCGAAGTCGAAGCCTTCGGGGGTGAAACCCTCGAAGCGGGTTCCGAGATGTCGGATCTCTCCCACCTCCACGATGCTTGGCTCGGACCTCGTGAATTGCAGGCCGGCGGCGGAGAAGGCGCCCCCTACCGAGTCGGCAGCGAGCCTGTGCTCCACCTCGTTCTTCACTGTTTGCAGGTCGGGTCGCGCATCCGTTGCCGAGCCGGCCAGCGGCATCGACTCGATGTGGCCGTACCCCGTCCTGAGCAGGAGCTCTGGGCTGGCGCCGACAAGACCTTCCATTGCGTACACATGGCAGCCCGGTTGAGTGCCGATCAGATACGCCGCGGTCGAGAACGGGTCGAGTGCGCTTTCGAATGTGGCTCGGAGCCGCCGGGAGAGGACGACCTTCTCGACACGGCCCCGCTCGATCTCGACCAGCGCTTCGTTGACCATTTTCGGCCACCGCTCGGCGTCGTCTTCGTCGATTGTCCCCTCGGGCCGGGGGCCGGGGGCAGCCGTGAAAGAATTGTCGACTTGCTCGGGGACGATTATTACCGAGCCCGCCTCGTCCGGGTCAAAGGTGAAGGAGGCGAATGCAACGTCGGCACCGGAGTCGGCGAGCAGTTGCAGTGCGCGGTGGTAGCGACCTGGGCCTGAACCGGGATCGAGCACGCGACGGTCTCCCCGGCCGGCGAGAGTCAGGCCGGGGCGTGCCCAGAGGGAGTTGTACTCGGTTGTTGGAATCGTGTGTCGGTTCTCCACTGCTGACCTATAAGGGTAGAACCCCGTCGGGAAAGGAAATGCCTGCGACTGTTTTACTCAATCTGGCGAATTGTGCAGCATCGCCGGTGATCATGGCCCGCAGTGACCCGACACCATCGCCTTCCGGATGGACAAGCCGTGCCTGTCGGGCCACGGCCTGTGCCGGATCGATGATTGTGACTCCAGGCCCGACGGCATCGCGGATCGCATCGACGAGAAACGTGAAGTGAGTGCATCCGAGGACGAGGGTGTCGGCGCCCCTGCGAATCAGCGGCGAAGTATGTGCCCTGACCAGTTCGCCGACGTCCTCACCTTCGAGGTGTCCCGATTCAACGATTTCAACCCATTCCGGTGCGGCCCTGGTCAGCACCTTCACCCCTTCGGCGTATTGGTCGAGCAAGCTCTCGAACAGTTTTCCCTGGAAAGTTGCAGAAGTCGCGAGAACCCCGATAACCCCGGTGCGGCTGGCGGTGGCAGCCGGCTTGATCGCAGGTTCCATCCCGACGAAGCGAGTGGTGGGCAGTTCTTCCCGTAAAGAGGTCAGTGCCGCTGCCGAGGCGGTGTTGCAGGCCAGCACGATGGTGGTCGCTCCGGAATCGATGAGAGAGTGGGCATGGAGGTGGGTCAGCGCCCGGACCTCCTCGAGGGTTCGGGTGCCGTACGGGGCGTTGGCCCGGTCTGCCGCATAGACGACGTGTTCACCGGCGAAGTCCGGAATCATCTCACGGAGCACGCCGAGGCCGCCTATTCCCGAGTCGAACACCCCAATCATCGGTCTCATCTCAGCAGGAGCCATTGGCGATGACTGGTACCGTCATCGACTTCTCGTCACGAAAGGATGCAATGAACATCGACGGCGCGGTGGCAATCATCACCGGAGGTGCATCCGGCCTGGGTTTCGGAGCGGCGGCGCGGCTGGTCGGAGCCGGGGCGAAGGCGGTACTCATCGACATCAACGAAACCAAAGGGGCAGAAGCGGTCACCTCGTTGGGCACTGGCGCGAGATTCCTGTCTTGTGACGTCTCCAATTCGGAAGACGTCTCAGCCGCTGTCGCCGGGGCGGTTGAGGCTTTCGGCAAGGTCGATATTCTCGTCAACGCTGCCGGAATCGCTCCGGCGCAGCGCGTGGTTTCCCGGGACGGCGACCTCCACGATCTCGAGGTGTTCCGGCAGACGATTGGCATCAACCTGATCGGGATGTTCGACATGATTCGAAACGTCGCGGGTGCAATGGCCGGCAATGAGCCCACGTCCGAGGGGGAGCGGGGTGTCATCGTCAACGTCGCCTCGATCGCAGCCTTCGATGGCCAGGTCGGCCAGACCGCCTACGCGGCGTCGAAAGGAGGCATCGTCGCCATGACCCTCCCTCTTGCCCGGGACCTCGCCAACCTCGGCATCCGCACCATGACGGTCTGTCCGGGCATAATGGACACCCCGCTTCTCGCCGCCGCCCCCCAGGAGCTCAAGGACTCCCTGGCCAATCTCGCCGCCTTCCCCAAGCGCCTCGGCACCCCCGAAGACTTCGCCAAGCTTGTAGTAGCGATCGTCGAGAACACAATGCTCAACGGAGAGGTGATCCGCCTCGACGCCGCAGCCAGAATGCCAGCAAGGTAATTGTATTTCTCCCTCCGCTTGCGGAGGGAGAAACTCCGACCGAAAAGGTCGGGGGGTGGGTGGGGAGTTCCCACCAACGTCACTCCATCTCCCGCTGGCGCGCAAGCGGGAGGACAGTCGGTCACACGGACGTGGCAAAGTAGCGCCCATGAAGTTTGCATTGGTCTGTTTCGACGGGATGGAGGAGCTGGATTTGGTTGGGCCCTGGGAGGTGCTCCGGATGTGGCAGCTGCAGTGGCCGGGCGATGGTGCTGACGTTTTCACAGTGAGTCTCGACGGGTCGATGGTCACCTGCGCCAAAGGGATGCAGATCGTGACCGACGTGCTCCTCGACGATTTCGAGGGCGCTGACGTTCTCGTCTACCCGGGCGGTCAGGGGACCAGGCGGCACATCGGGGACGAAACGGTGACTTCGTGGTTGCGGGAGACGATGGCCTTCGGCACGCTGATGACTTCGGTCTGCACCGGGTCGCTGGTCTTCGCCGGCGCCGGGATCCTGGCCAATCGACCTGCGACCACATACTGGTCGCAGCTGGAGGCCCTCGGCGATCTGGACCCGACGATCGAAGTCCGCCCTGATGATCGTTTTGTCGACTCCGGTGAAGTGATCACAGCCTCAGGTGTGTCCGCAGGAATTGACATGGCGCTGCACCTGGTGAAGCGGCTCCACTCACCGGAGCGGGCAAGCGAAGTCAAGCGGGCAATCCAATACGACCCCCAACCCCCGGTCTGAACGAGGGGACTCCTCCGCCGCTTGCCGCTCTCCCGCCGCTTGCGGACGGAGTACCTCCCACCGACAGGTCGGAGTGGAGGGTGGGGCGTTCCCACCAACGGGACTTGCAGGTCGAACGCTCTCAACTCGAAGAGTCTCAGTCCCCCTTCCGGCCATTCCTTTTCGGAATGGCCACCTTCCCCCATTCGGCTTCGCCTTTGGGGGAAGTACGGTCTCGCCTCGCTCCGCTAGGCGAGGCCTTCGATGCTCTCGGGGTTTTCGAGGCTGGTCAGGTCACCGGGGTCCTGGCCGAGGGCAATGGCCTTCACCACTCTGCGCATGATCTTTGCCGATCGGGTCCGGGGGAGGTCGTCGACCCACTTGATGCTCGACGGTCGGAATGCCTTGCCCATGGTCGCGGCGACAGCATCGGAGATCTGTCCGGTCAGGGCATCGCTGACTTCGGTACCGGGGGCAGGCACCAGGAAGAGTCGGATGGCCTCTCCCTTGACATCGTCGGGGACACCGATCGCAGCTGCCATCACCACCTCCTTGCGGGCAACCGCAACTGACTCGATCTCGGCGGGGCCGATCCGCTTGCCGGCGATGTTGAGCGTGTCGTCGGAGCGGCCATGGAGGTACCAGAACCCGTCGTCGTCGACCTCGGCCCAGTCGCCGTGGACCCAGGTATCGGCGAACCGGGACCAGTAGGTCTCGATATATCGGTCCGGCTCCTTCCAGAACCCGCGGGTCATCCCGGGCCAGGAGCCACGGATGACGAGTTCACCGACCTCGCCGCGGATCGGGTTGCCGTCACGGTCGTAGACGTCGGCGTCGATGCCGAGCGAGGGTGCTCCGAGTGCGGTCGGCTTGAGTCCCTGGAGGATGTTGCAGGAGAGAATGCACGCACCGATCTCAGTTCCGCCGGAGATGTTGATTATCGGGCGCTCCGACCCGCCCACGTCTGCGAAGAGCCATCGCCATGGCTCGGGGTTCCAGGGCTCTCCCGTGGACCCGAAGGTCCGGAGCCTCGAGATGTCGTGCTTCGTTGCCTGCTC
>JBGTNX010000012.1:0-15737 GCA_041742825.1 Acidimicrobiia bacterium
CCAAGGCGCAGCAGCTTGCGGGTGACCGCATCGTCGAGGTCGCAGCTGGCGACGTCGGCGGCCAGGTGCTTGCCGCGGGTCTGGTCGATGAGGTGCGCACGGACGTCGTACCCGTCGGGTTCGGGTCCGGCAAGCGATACTTCGGGTCGGTCCGGGCGCAGCACCTGTTGGAGGATCCTGACGTGGTGATTCAGAGCAACCGGGTGCTTCACCTGCGCTATCGGGTGCGCCGTTGACCCGATCTGAGTATCTTCTCGGCATGGTTACCAAGATCACTCTCGCCGAGTCGGACCTGCCGTCGCACTGGTACAACATTGTTCCCGACCTCCCGGTGCCCGCACCCCCGGTGCTCCATCCCGGGACACATCAGCCGGTTGGCCCCGACGACCTCGCCCCTCTCTTCCCGATGGACCTGATCCTTCAAGAGGTGTCCCAGGACCGGTTCGTTGAGATCCCCGAGGAGATCCGCGAGGTGTACCGGAAGTGGAGGCCGACCCCGATGTACCGGGCCCATGGCCTCGAAGAACTGATCGGCGGACCCGCCCGGATCTACTACAAATACGAAGGTGTCAGCCCGGTCGGGTCGCACAAGCCGAACACTGCGGTTGCCCAGGCGTACTACAACGCCAAGGCCGGGGTGAAGAAGCTGGCGACAGAGACCGGGGCCGGCCAGTGGGGATCGGCTCTCTCCTTTGCTTGTGCGCTGTTCGGGCTTGAGTGTGAGGTGTTCATGGTTCGTGCTTCGTACGACCACAAGCCCTATCGGAAGGCGATGATCGAGACGTACGGAGCGACGATCCACCCCTCGCCGTCTGACCGGACCGAGACCGGTCGGCGCATTCTCGCCCAGGACCCGAACACCACGGGCAGCCTTGGAATCGCCATCTCCGAGGCAGTTGAAGTTGCGGCCACCAACGACGACGTCAAGTACTCGTTGGGCTCGGTCCTCAACCATGTCCTCATGCATCAGACGGTTATCGGTGAGGAAGCGCTGAAACAGCTCGCAATCGTCGACGAGACTCCCGATGTCGTCATTGGTTGCGCCGGCGGTGGGTCGAACTTCGCCGGCCTCGCCTTTCCCTTCGTGCGGGAGAAGCTCGCCGGGAAGATGGACCCGGTGATCCGCGCCGTAGAACCTGCTGCCGCGCCGTCGCTCACGAGAGGGAGTTATCAGTTCGACTTCGGCGACACCGCAGGGATGACACCGCTGATGAAGATGCATACGCTCGGCCACGGGTTCATCCCCGATCCAATCCATGCCGGTGGCCTGCGCTACCACGGCATGGCACCGCTGGTCTCGCTACTGGTCGACGAAGGCATCGTCGAAGCAGAATCTCTTCACCAGACCGAGACCTTTGCCCGCGCCGTCGAGTTCGCCCGGGTGGAGGGGATCATCCCCGGTCCCGAGCCGACTCATGCGGTGGCTTCGGCGATGAATGAGGCGATCAAGGCGAAAGAGGCAGGTGAAGAGAGGGTGATCCTGTTCAACCTCTCCGGGCACGGCCACTTCGACATGGCTTCCTACCAGGCCTATTTCAACGGAGAACTGGTCGACTACGACCATCCAGCCGAGGCAATCGCGACGGCGATGCAGGACGTACCGGTGGTCGCCGTCTAGCGAACGGCCGAGGCGGGTTTCAGCCGAGGGCTTGTTCGAGGTCTGCCATCAGCTCGGCGACAGGCTCGATGCCGATTGAGAGCCGGAGGAGGTTGTCAGGGACTACCGATTCGGGTGGCTCGAGCACCGCCCGGTGCTCGATCAGGCTTTCAACGCCGCCGAGCGATGTTGCGGGTATGAACAGTTTCGTTGATGTGGCCACGCGGTGCGCCGCCTCGAATCCACCTGTCACCCGAATCGACAGCATCCCTCCGAATCCGCGGTCCATTTGAGCTTTCGCTACCTCGTGGCCCGGGTGCGATTCGAGGCCCGGGTAAAGCACCGCCTCCACGGAAGGGTGGCCTTCGAAGTGAGAGGCGATCGCAATTGCGCTTTCCGAGGCCCTGTCGACCCTGAGGTACAGGGTCTTCATTCCTCTGAGGAGCAACCAGGCTTCGAAGGCCCCCATCACGGCTCCGGTATGGGTCCTGATCCACTGGACCTGGTCCCAGCGCCCGTTCGCCTCGGCGGCGACCAACACGCCCCCGAGCAGGTCGGCATGGCCGTTGTAGTACTTGGTTGCGGAGTGGAACGTGAAGTCCGCGCCGAGGTCGATGGGACGGGTGGTGAGAGGAGAGACTGTGGCGTCGACTGCCAGCACCGCACCGCTCGCGTGGGCAGAGCGCGCAGCGGCACGGATATCGATTACATCCCAAGTTGGATTGACCGGAGTCTCGATCCAGACCAGGTCCGGATTCGCCCGGCCGATTGTGTCTTCCATCGCCCCCGGTTGCGACTGATTGAACAGGGACAATTCGATCCGCCCGGCCTCGTGGAGCCTCCGCAACCAGAGTTGGCCCCCGTGGTACATCACTTCGGGTGCGACCACCCCGGCGCCTGGTGGCACAGTCTCCACGAGAGCGGTGAATGCCGCCAATCCCGAGGCAAACACCCTCGCGTCAGCTCCTTCATCCAAACTCGCGGCCATCCGTTCCACCGCCAGGTGGTTGGGTGCGCCGTGCCTCGAGTAGAGGTATCCGCTCGCCAGCTCGTAGCTGCTGTCACGGGCGAATGTCGTTGAAGGTTGGATTGCGGGAACCACCCCGCCGTCGGGATCCAACGAATGACCACCCTGGACCACATCTGACTCGACACTTCTGTCCATGGACAGACGTTACTTCCCGAAAAGTTCACCTTTGAAGTCTGCCACTCTTCGTCGTGTCCATCCGCTCAGCGCGTTATAGTGCGCGGGTTATCTGTGGGGATGGATAGCAATCAATGGGAGGCAGATAATGCAGAGGCATTCAAAATCGGGCAAGGTTGTGCTCAGCGCAATTCTCGCCCTTTGTATGGTCATGGCGGCAGCTCCGGCCATGGCGGAGACCAGCACGATTTCCTGGGACTTCTCGCGTGGCGAGAGGGTCGTAATCGGAGAAGAGATCCAGATCGGTGCACTCACGGTGCCCGACGCAGCCGGTGCGGAGTGCACGGCGGAAGTCGGGTCCACCAACGGTTCATCGGTACATCGGGGTCATAACATCAATGTGTACCTCAACGGGACGCTCCTGATAACACTCCAGGGAATCGAGGACGCACCGTTCAAGGTCAGCAGTGACTCTGAGGGGTTCACCTCGTCAGGGTCTGATCAGCTCACCGTCCTTCTCGAGGCGACCCAGGACAGGGTTACCTCGTCGGTCGGGAGCTTGACCGTGACCTGCACACCGCCACCGCCACCGCCGCCATCTGGTGGCGAGGGCTGCACACCTGGTTACTGGAAGCAGGCACATCACCTGGATTCGTGGACCGGGTTTAGCCCGACCGAGTCTTACGAGTCGGTGTTTGGTGTCGACGCATCGTTCGACAAGGACCTTCTCGGCGCCCTACAGCAGGGCGGCGGAGGAGAGAAGGCACTGGGCAGGCATGCCGTTGCCGCACTGTTGAATTCGGCGAGTGGTGGAGTGTCCTACGACTATTCCACAGCCGAAGTGATTGCCCTGGTGCAGGGTGCGTACGCCTCGGGTGACTTCGAAGGCGCCAAGAACCTTCTAGAAGCCGCCAACGAGAGTGGCTGCCCGCTGAATTAGGGGATTACAGGGGAAATGGAGAGAGGGTCGGGTCGATTGACCCGACCCTCTCTCTTGTTCTCAGAGGGTGCAGTCTTCTTCACCCGGGTGGAGCGGCCTCACCAGGAGCTGGACCTGCCCACCGTCGGCTACGGGATGGTTGTAGATCGTTGTCTGCTTGGCATCGGCGAACACGTCGAGGGTGGACCCGGCAAACGCCTTGCATGTCCACTCGTCCTCGCCGACCGTTGTGAAGACATCCCAGTCATCGGGGTTTTCGCCTTCCAGCGGCCAGTCCTCAACCCTTTCGAATTCGTCTTCAAACCCGCCCTGATATGTGCCGGCGACAACCCGCAACAGCTCCGGCTGATATTCGGCGCTATCCACCGTCCCGGCGAGTTCGTTGAGGTACTCGACAAGGTCGGCAAATACCGCCGTCGTCTCCGATGCGGGGTCGTCGTCGATCCCCAGGCCATAAACCGAATACTTGTGGACACCGTTCTCGTCCCAGAAGCGGATCACCTCCGTCGTGGCGTCGGCGACGTTGGCGGCGGAGTCATCGTCGAGTGCGTCGTCGATATCGGCGATCCCCATAGCCTGGAGCAGTTCGTTGACTCTCGCCATTTGATCCTCATCGAGTTGTCCCGAGAAGTTCGACGGCACCAACCGGCCGGGGTACTCGAGGGTCGTCACACCGGGAAACACGAACTCTCCTCCGTGGGTGACGGTGAATGTAGGTCCCCTTCCCAAGCTCCAGTCGAGAGGGACGAATCCCCCTTCGGAGTTGATTTGAAGCAGTGGATCCCCAGCAGCGGCCTCCGGAAGGCTATCCGGTGTCGTGGTGTCGGGCGTTGTGTCGGGTGTGGTGTCCGGTGGGCCTAACACCTCGCCCGATCCGCAGGCTGAAATGAATAGGGCACCGGCGAGCAGAAGCCCCAGAGTGGTTTTGGTCTTGGATCTCATGTCTTTTTGATGGCGCGAGGCACCAAATTGGTTCCGGTCTACTTTCCTGTCGTTGAGAAGTGCTGATAGTCCTTCAGCGAACTCCAGGTTCCGCCCCAGATCCAGCCTCTTGCGCCGAACGCCTGGACCACCTCGTCGTTGGCGTGGATCATGCCCGGTGCATCGAGGCTGCGGTTGACGTAGGCGCTTCCGGCCGGTGGGAGGATCGTCGAGCCCTTCACATACGGATTGACCATGGGATTGATATCGATTGCGCGCCCATATGAGTGCTCGGAATAGCTGCTCCCCCCGGTGACCAGCCGGCAGTTGAAGGCACTTGTGTTGTTGGCCGCCATGCTCTGGTTGTCGTCACCGCCGTACTCGTCGACGAGCCTCATCCGCTCGATCGGGAAGCGGGCGTCATACAGATCACGGAAGATGTCGACGACCTGGTTGGCCAGGCCTGCGGCGACTACCAGTTTCCCGGTGCTCACCGACCCGGCGTAGTTCCAATGCGACATCGTGATGATCCGCAGACCGTCAGGGGCGACCGGGCATCCCGGTTCCCATGACGCCGGGAGGTCGGCCGCGGTCGGGGTTGCCAGGGACGAGGTGAAAGGAGGGGCCGGAACCGTGCTGGTCGTGGTGGGCGCAGACGTGGTCGAGGTGGTCGATGTCGGAGGCGATGTCGTTGGCGCCAGGGTCGTCGACGTCGTCGTGCTCGTCGTGGTGGTGGTTTCGAGTGCTGTTGTATCCGGTTCGGGCTCGGTTGAAGTCGACGCTTCCGGGGTCGCTGTTCCCGGGTCGGTGGTCTCTGTTTCAGGCGATGTGAGCGTCGTAGCGATCGCATCGACCTCTTCGCCCCCGTCGCCGACAGCGTTGATGACAAAAAAGATCACGACCACAAGGAGCACCGCCAGGCCGGCGGCAGCCATTCCGAATCGGCTCACCTCTACAGGTTACGTCTCAGCTGCTGCTTTCCCAGGCAGTCAGACCCTCGTCGACCAGTCCGATCGCCCAGTCGAGCTCGTCCCGGGTGGTGACCAGCGCCGGAATGAACCGGAGGACGTTGGCGTCAGGGCCGCAGTCGATGACGATCAGCTCCCTCTCGAAGGCGTGGCTCTGGACGGCTTTGAAAGCTTCTGGGTCAGGTGTTCGCAAGTCGGGGTCGGAGACCAGCTCCACGCCGATCATCAACCCGAGGCCGCGCACGTCGCCGATCGTTGGGTGGCGTTCGGCGAGAGACTCGAAGCCTTCGAAGGCGGCCTTGGAAAGGTCCCTGGCGTGGGGGAGAAGGTCCTCCATGGTGTCGATTACCGCCACGGCTGCCGCGGTGGCTACGGGGTTGCCTCCGAACGTGGTGCCGTGTGAACCTACCGGCCAGGCATCCATCATCTCCGCAGGAGCGCCGTATGCCGAGAGCGGCAGCCCGTTGGCAATGCCCTTGCCCATTGCGATGATGTCCGGCTTGGCGTCGAAGTGATCGCCGGCGAACCACTCGGCAGTGCGGCCGAAACCGGTCTGCACCTCATCGTAAATCACCAGGATCCCGTGTGCATCGGCGAGATCGCGTAGCGCGGAGAGGAAGGCTGGTGGAGCGGGGTAGTAGCCCCCTTCCCCCTGCACCGGCTCGATGAGGAAACATGCGATGTTCTTCGGGGCGACCACGTGCTTGAAGAGGAGACGCAACTCCTCGAGGGAGTGAGCAGTGGCTTCCTCCTCGGTCATTCCCCAGCGGTAGGAATGGGGAAAGGGAGCGACGAATACGGCGCCGAGAACCGGGTGGTAGCCGTCGCGATACTTTGCGTTGGACGTTGTGTAGGCAACAGATCCCATGGTCCGCCCGTGGAATCCACCCCGGAAGACGACAACACCCTGACGGCCGCTGGTGTAGCGAGCCAGTTTCACCGCTGCCTCCACGGCTTCGGCACCGGAGTTGGCGAAGGCAAACTTCTCGATCGAGGGTGGGGTGATGGCGCGCAATCGCTCGGCAGCGCTGACGATCGGCTCGTAACGAACTATGCAACCAGAGTGCATGAACTTATCGAGCTGGGTGTGGGCTGCGGCGACCACGGCCGGGTGGTTGTGCCCGAGGTTGGTGACGGCGGTCCCGCAAGCAAAGTCGGCCCAGCGGTTGCCATCGACATCGGTTATCCAGATGCCTTCAGCGGACTCGGCGTGGATGTCGGTGTCGAATGCGATCACCGGTGCGATTACTTTGTTGTGGCGTGTTGTCAGGTCGGTCATTTGTGCTCCAATCGTCTCGTCTGGCGGGGACGACAGGGAGCTACGGGGAAGCGAACAGGCCCCGTCTCAGATGAATCGGCATGGTTACAGTCACCCCTAGAGCCTAACTGACCGCCAACCCTGGGAGAAGTGGCCTATGCGGTTGAGACGAGGGCGAGCTGTCGGGACTGGGCGACGAGACGATTCCCCTCATCCCAGAATAGCCCGTCCTCTTCGACGAATCCTCCGGAAATGAACCGGCTCCGGAACTCACACTGGATCCACCCCGACGCATCGGGGAAGCGAATATGCACTGTCAGTTCCAGCGTCGGGGTCCAACCCACCGGCAACCCGGCGTTGAACGTAGTGGGAGGAAATGCGTCGGCGGCCATGACCAGGGCGTGTGCATCGAGCGGTTCGTCGTCCTTCAACCGAATCCAGCCGAGTACCAGGGCTTCGCCGAGGGGATTTCCCTGGAACAACTCTGCCATCCTCGGATCGAGCCGCATCTCGACCTGTCCTACCGATGGTGGCGGAAACGGAGCGTCGACACCGGGAACGGCCAGGACGCACTCCTCGGGTGGGGGCAGATCGGCCCGCTCTGCATCGGAGAGGAGCACAGCAGGAGGTTCGCCTCCGGGCTCGATGAAAGTGCCCAGAGTTTCGAGGACTACGGCATCGTCCTGGAAGAGGCTGGTGCGAACCACCGAGAACCTGCGACCGGAGCGAATCACCTCGGTCCTGGCAGTCGCCGGCCCGGTGTGGCCCGGCCTGGTGTAGTGGCCGGTGATGGTGACGGGGTGCCGTCCTCCGGTCGCCTCGCTGGCGGCCCGGGATGCGATTGCGAGCATGTAACCGCCGTTGGTGTTTCCCATAATGTCCCAGTTCTCGGCGAACTGGGTGTCCCAGGTGTCGTCTCCGGCGCGGTGCACCGCGGTGGCCTTTCGAAAACTCATTTCAGGGTGAACCCGCGATCGGTGGTGACCCTGCCGATGACAGTCGCCTCGTGTCGGGCGAGGGTGTTCTGCACTTCGTTCGCCGCGGATGGGTCGACGATCAGACAGAACCCGATCCCCATGTTGAACGTGGCGAACATCTCCGCTTCGTCGATGCCCCGAGCGCCGAGGGTCGAGAAGATCTCCGGCGGTTCCCAGGCCGAGGAGTCGACCACAACTCCGAGGGATGCGGGGACCGCACGAGGGAGATTTCCGGGGAGCCCGCCCCCGGTGATGTGGGCGGCCGACTTCACCAGCCCCGCAACCTCTTGGACGGCCGGGCTGTAGATGACTGAGGGCGCGAGGAGGGTGTCGTAGTCCGGTGTGTCCCCCATCACGGTGCGGACCAGGGAAAAACCGTTCGATCGGAGGTTGGGGGAGCGGAGGCCGACGACCAGATCTCCGACAACGACACCATCCGGCGACAGTCGGGAGTCGTGCTCGACCACGCCCATCACGGCCCCGGCGAGGTCGACTGCGTCGATGTCCATCACCCCGGGATGTTCGGCGGTCTCCCCGCCAAGCAGGGCGCATCCGGCTTCGGTGCATGCCCTCGCGATCGAGGTGATGATCGCCCTGTCGCGTTCTGGTTGTAGAGAGCCGACGGCCATGTAGTCGACGAAACCAAGCGGCTGTGCTCCGACCGCAGCAAGATCGTCGACACACATCGCCACCAGGTCGTGACCGACCCCATCCCATAAGCCCGAACGTCGGGCAAGTTCGAGCTTGGTGCCGACCCCGTCGGTCGACATCATCAACACCGGATTGGAATATCCGGGCGGGATGGTCACCCCGGCGGCGAATCCGCCGAAGCCTCCGACGACGTTATCGGTCCAGGTAGAGGTCACAGTCGATGCGATTGCCGCCACGTGGCGGTCGGCGCCGACGAGATCGACTCCCGCATCGCGGTAAGTCACGACCGATTGCGCTCCAGGTGGAATTTGTCGATGACCACCGGCACCTCGGTCGGATAGTTTCCGGAGAGGCAAGCGTTGCAGAAGCCGGCGTCGGCAACAGCGGTGGCATCGAGAAGCCCATCGAGGGAGAGGTAGCCGAGCGAGTCGGCGTTGAGGTGCTCCCTGATCTCCTCTGTCTCCATTCGCGCGGCGATGAGAGTGGAACGGTCGGAGGTGTCCATGCCGTAGAAACACGGCCACTTGTAGGGCGGTGACGAGACGCGGAGGTGGATCTCGAGTGCTCCGGCTTCGCGCACTATCTCGACGAGCTTCCTCGTTGTCGATCCGCGGACTATCGAGTCGTCGACGAGGACTACCCGCTTGCCCTTGAGGTTGTCGGGAATCGGGTTGAGCTTGAGGCGAATCCCCTGGTCGCGTATCAGCTGGGAGGGCTCGATGAAGGTGCGGCCGACGTAGCGGTTCTTGACCAGCCCATCGGCGTAGGGGATTCCGCTGACTGCTGCATATCCCTGGGCCGCGGGGATGCCCGACTCGGGGACCGGAACTACCACATCGGCATCGACGGGGTGCTCTGCGGCAAGCTGTTTTCCCATGTCGTATCGGGCGGAGTGGACGTTGCGACCGTAGATCTGGGAGTCGGGGCGGGCGAAGTACACGAACTCGAACACGCAGAGGCCGGGCTCCACCTTCTCGAAGGGAAAGTAGCTGTGCACCCCCGCTGCGTCGATGACGACCATCTCCCCGGCCTTCACTTCGCGCACGAAACGGGCCCCGACGATGTCGAGGGCTGCAGTCTCCGATGCCATCACCCATCCGCCGCCAGGAAGCGATCCGAGGCAGAGCGGTCGGAAACCGTTCGGATCGCGCAACCCGATGATCCGTCCCTGGTCCATGATCACGAGGGAGAAAGCACCCTTCCAGCTGGGGGCGACGGCCTTGACCGCCTCCTCCAGGCCGCGGGCATCGGAGCGCTCGTCGTCGATGGCCCGGGAAAGCCCTTCCGCGATGAGGTCGGAGTCGGTGGTTGCGGTCGAAATGCCGAGGTCGGCGGCGAGTTCTGCGGTGTTGGTCAGGTTCCCGTTGTGACCGAGGGCGATGCTGGTCGACCCGACCTGGCGGTGTGCGGGTTGGGCGTTGTCCCAACTGGTCGACCCGGTGGTGGAGTATCTGGTGTGGCCGATTCCGAGATGCCCATCGAGGCCGGCGAGAGCTGCTTTATCGAAGACCTGTGCCACGAGGCCCATGTCCTTGAAGACTGTGACGGTCTCGCCGTCGGAACTGGCGATGCCTGCGCTTTCCTGGCCGCGGTGCTGTAAGGCAAAGAGCCCGAAGTAGATAAGGGACGAGACGGCTTCACCAGGGGAGTAGGCGGCGAAGACCCCGCATGCTTCTCGGGGGCCGTTTGACATGTATTCGTTCGCCTCCTGCGGCACAAACTCATGCTACCGGTCATCGCTCTCATTCCATAGCCAGTGGTGGAGTATCCGTTCTCAGCCGGATTCGCAGGCCGTTTCAGGAGATAGATTGTTGATTCCACCCATTCCCGTTCGACAAGATGGCAACTGAGATGGTGGAGATTTGACTGACGAACCGATAGTCGGGAGGAGGTGGAATGACAGAAGTCGAGGCCGTTGTGGAACAGGTCTTCCGGGAGTCATATCCGGTCGTCCTTGCATCGATCTCTCGACTCTCCCGCGACATCGATCTCGCCGAAGAGTCGATCCAGGACGCATTGGCCCAGGCTCTCATCGATTGGCCGCAGCGCGGAATTCCCGACAATCCTCCTGGCTGGATCTCGACTGTGGCGAGGCGCAAGTCGATCGACCGGATCCGGCGCCGGGAGAACCTTGCCCGCAAGCACCAGGTCCTTGCCGGATATCAGGCAGTCGAGACCAGCGGGGAGATTCCGGATATCGCCTATGGCGGTGAGCTCTCGGACGATCGGCTGGAAATGATCTTCGCCTGCTGTCACCCGGCACTCGACTCTGACAAGCAGGTCGCCCTAACCCTGCGCACAGTCGGCGGCCTGACCACCGGAGAGATCGCCAAAGCGTTTCTGGTCGCGGAGCCGGCGATGGCCCAGCGGCTGGTGCGGGCCAAAGCCAAGATCCGGGACGCCGGGATACCTTTCAAAGTCCCGACCGGGCATGAGCTCGTGGGCCGCACCACGGCTGTACTTTCGGTGATCTATCTCATTTTCAACGAGGGTTACTTCGCTTCTGCCGGTGCTGAATTGATCAGAGAGGATCTCGGCGCCAAGGCAATCGAACTGGGCAGGGTTCTGGCAGAGCTGATGCCTGACGAGTCAGAAGTCCACGCCTTGAGCGCTCTGATGCTGTTCCAGCACAGTCGCAGGCGGGCCAGGGTCGATGCCGCCGGGGACATCGTCCTCCTCCGCGATCAGGACCGTTCGCTATGGGACCACGACACGATTGCCAGCGGGTTCGCCGCGTTGAAGCAGGCGAGGAGGACGGTGGAACCGGGGGTCTTCCTCCTCCAGGCGGAAATTGCGGCACATCACACCGCGGGACCGGCTGAAGCGGACTGGAAGGCGATCGCAGGTCTCTACGACCGCCTTGCCGTCAAGTACCCGTCCCCGGTGGTGAGGCTCAACCGGGCCGTCGCAATTGGCGAGGCATACGGGCCGGATCGGGCACTCGCAGCAATCTCTGAAGTGGGTGGTGACCTCGATGGCTACCACGGTCTCCACACCGCAATGGCCTACTTCCTCGACGCTGCGGGCCGTCGCGGTGAGGCGGCGGACGAGTACAGGCGTGCCCTCGATCTGGTCGACAACGACGCCGAGCGTCGTTTTCTCACCTCACGCCTCGCCAACCTGGGGGAGTGATCCGAGGTCAGGTAGGTCAGCGTCTGAAAGTATCCGGAGCGATCGGATCCTGGTCCCGCCGTCTTGCCCGGAGCCCGGTGAGGTATTGGTCCGGGAAGGCATGGCCGGTGTAGCCGAGGTCGATTGCCGCGTTCATCGTCCAGTACGGGTCTACCAGGTGGGGCCGGGCGAGCAGGCAGAGGTCGGCTCTCCCGGCGACGAGGATGTTGTGGACGTCGTCGATGCTCGAGACCGCACCCACAGTCATGGTGGGGATTGCTGCTTCGTTTCGGATCCGGTCGGAGAAGGGCGTTTGATAGAGCCGTCCGTACTCGGGTCTAGCGTCGATGCTGGTCTGTCCGCTGGAGACGTCGATGATGTCGCACCCGTGCTCCTTGAGGGCTGTGGACAGTGCAACCGCGTCGTCATCGTCGAACCCGCCTTCGACCCAGTCAGTTGCCGAAATCCTCACCGAAATGGGCCGCTCATCCGGCCAGACCTCGCGCACTGCATCGAATAGCTCGAGGGGAAACCGCATCCGGTTCTCGAGCGAGCCCCCGTAGTCGTCATTGCGCTGGTTCGCCAATGGTGTGAGAAAACTGGAGAGCAGGTAACCATGCGCGTAGTGGAGTTCAACGAGGTCGAAACCGGCGTCCGCCCCGCGACGTGCCGCGGTGACGTGCTCTCCGATGACCCTTTTCATGTCTTCGCGGTCCATCTCCCGCGGCACCTGGCTGTCCGGCCGATACTTGATCGGGGAGGGCCCGATGATCTCCCAGTTTCCCGAAACTAGCGGCTCGCTGTCGCCCTCCCACATCAGCTTGGTCGAACCCTTCCGGCCCGAGTGGCCGATCTGAAGCCCGAAAGCTGCGTCGCTGTTGCCGTGGACGAAGTCGACGATGCCAGCCCAGTAAGCGGCTTGATCCGGTGTCCAAATGCCGGTGCAACCGGGGCTGATCCGCCCCTCGGGAGCCACACACACCATCTCAGTCATCACCAGCCCGGCCCCTCCCACCGCGCGGCTGCCGAGGTGGACCAGATGCCATTCGTTGGGCATGCCGTCGACTGCGCTGTACTGGTCCATCGGGGACACAACGATCCGGTTGGGGAGGACCAACTCCCGCAGTTGGAACGGGTGGAACATCGGAGGCTCTTCAGTCGAGGTCGGAACCGGAGAGCCGTGATCGGAGGTTGCATACCAGCCGTCGACCTCGCTCATGTAGGCGGGGTCGCGGAGGCGAAGATTGTCGTAGGTGACCCGCTGGCTCCGGGTCAGCATCGAGAAGGCGAATTGCTCCGGATCCATTCCCCGGTACCGGTCGGCCCCTTCGAACCACTGCAGACTGGCCTTGGCAGCACGCTGGGTGCTCTCGACCACCGGGCGGCGTTCGGTCTCGTAGGCTGCCAACGCTTCGGCCACCGGTTGACCGGAGAGGAGATGGCCGGCAAGTGAGATCGAGTCCTCGAGGGCGAGTTTGGTGCCCGAGCCGATCGAGAAGTGGGCGGTGTGCACTGCATCGCCGATGAGGACGATGTTCTCATGCGACCACTTCTCGCATTCGATGGTGGGGAATTGGAGCCAGCGTGACTTGTTGCCGACGAGGCGGGCCCCCCCGAGGTGGGCTGCGAACAACTCCTCGCATCGCTGCAATGCCAGGTCGTCGCTCTCCTGAAGGCCCCATTCCCCGTTCTCGTTGGCGTCGAGGCCGAGTTCTCTCCATGTGGACGGAGCCATCTCGACGATGAAGGTGGAGGCATCGGCGGAGTAGGGGTAGACATGGGCCCAGACCATCCCCGGAGCGGTGTCTTCGAAGATGAAGGTGAAGTCGTCGAAGACCCGGTCGGTCCCGAACCAGATGTACTTGTTGCGCCTGAGATCCACCGAAGGTCCGAAGGCGTCCGAAAACAAGTTCCGGGTCACGCTGTGGGCGCCGTCGGCGCCGACAATTACATCGGCATCCCCGAGCTTGGCGAGGCCGTCGACCTCAGCGGAAAAATGGAGGTTGGTTCCGACTGCTCTCGCCCGGTTGGTCAACAACTCGAGCATGGTTCGCCGCCCGACTGCGGCGAACCCGTGGCCACCTGAGCGGATCACCCGACCGCGGAAGTGACGCACTTCTATGTCCCCCCAGTGGCGGAAAGTCGAGGTGAGCGAGCGGTAGAAGTCCTCGTCGGCAGCCTCGATGTTCTCGAGCGTCTCATCGGAGAACACCACCCCGAACCCGAATGCGTCACCCGGGGTGTTCCTCTCGTAGAGGTCGACAGTGATGTCGGGTGCATTCTTCTTGAGAAGGATCGACAGGTAGAGCCCTGCCGGGCCCCCGCCAACGATCGCAACCCTCTGGAGTGTGCTCAAACCCATTTACTCAATCACCTTTGCTCAGTCCCCCAGCGAGATTCCGAGACGGCGTGCCGAGAGCACCCACGAGTGGTCGACGGGCACTGCCCTGGTCTGCCCGGCAACCTCTTCGAGGGGGACGGCGACAGTGTCCTGACCGCGGGCGGCAACCATCACACCGTGAATGCCAGCGGCGATGAAGTCGGCACATGCGGTCCCGAGCCTGGTCGCCAGCAAGCGGTCGGCCGGGGTCGGGGTGCCGCCGCGCTGGACGTGTCCCAGGATGGTCAATCTCGACTCGAGGCCGGTCAGTTCGCTCAGTTGTGCCGCCAGGTGGCTGGTGCCACCGACGTTGGCCGTGTCGAACTCAACCAGGGCTCTCTTGAGCGTTGCCTTTCGCTCGCCGGTCGCACTCTCTTTCTCCTCTTTCATCTCCGAGCGTATCGCAGCGTTGTCGGAACTGATCGCCCCTTCGGCGACAGCGGCGATCGAGAAGGTGCTCCCCGCCGCCTTGCGGGCAATGATCGAATCGGCCACCGTCTCGACATCGTGGGGGATCTCAGGAATGAGGATCACATCCGCACCGCCTGCCAGGCCCGCCCCGAGGGCAAGCCAGCCAACTTTGTGACCCATTAGCTCGACCACCATGATCCGGTGATGGGAGTGGGCCGTGGAGTGGAGTCTGTCGATCGCCTCGGTAGCGATGTTCACGGCGGTGTCGAATCCAAAGGTGACATCGGTTCCGAACACATCGTTGTCGATGGTCTTGGGGAGGGTGAGGACCGGGACGCCAAAACTCTGCAGGCTTACAGCGTTTTTGGCGGTGCCGTCGCCGCCGAGACAGACCAGGGCGTCGAGTCCATGCTCTTCTACGACTCGAACCATTTCTGCGCGGCCGTCGATGGTCGAACCGTCCGGCATCTCGATCCTGGTGCAGTTGGTGCGACTGGTCCAGAGGACGGTCCCTCCCCGGGTCAGAATGCCGGAGAGGTCGTCGGACTCGAGCTGCACATACCGGTTTTCCATGAGCCCGCGGAACCCGTCCTTGAAACCAATAACGGTCATGCCGTGGGCCCGAATCGCCGCCTTCCCCACCGCGCGAATCGCAGCATTCAACCCCGGGCTGTCCCCCCCAGCAGTAAGTATCCCGATCTTCAAGGCCACAACCCGATGCTAAACCCCCAAACCCCCACCCGATCGCGCCAGCGTTCTCCGCTGTCCTCCCGCTTGCGGGAGGAAGGTTCCTGCAGCCGACGAATAGGCGGCTGGAGGTAGGAGGGAGAGATCCCTTCGAGCTGGGAGATCGAGTGCCGTTGGTGGGAACGCCCCACCCTCCCCGGCTCCTCCGTCGCCGGTACTCCCTCCGCAAGCGGAGGGAGAGTAAGACCCCGTAACCAGCACTCACGCATTCTGATGCGAACAGGGGTTCGAGTTTTTCAAGCAAAACTCGAATGCCTTGCGAAGCAAGGCGCAGCAAGGGAGGAAAGGGGCGCACGAGTTTTCGGCGGAGCCGAAAAGCTCGAACGCCTTGCGAAGCAAGGCGAAGCAAGGCGCAGCAAGGGAGGAAAGGGGCGCACGAGTTTTCGGCGGAGCCGAAAAACTCGAACGCCTTGCGAAGCAAGGCGCAGCAAGGGAGGAAAGGGGCGCACGAGTTTTCGGCCGAGCCGAAAAACTCGAACGCCTTGCGAAGCAAGGCGCATTGACATCAACCTAACTTGAAGTTGTACGTTGATAGGAGGCTCACCGAAGTCAGGAGATTCACATGAGCACTGCAATTGTCACCGGGGCATCACGGGGGTTCGGGTATGAGCTGGCAGCTGCCCTGGCCCGCC
>JBGTNX010000013.1:0-43365 GCA_041742825.1 Acidimicrobiia bacterium
GAGGTAGATCCATTCCCCTTCGGGCCGACGGTTCATCCGGATTTCGAGGTCGGGGTTGATGAAGACCCAATTCCGTTTGTTGCCTGCGAGGTTGCTGACCCCATTGCCGAAGTCGGCAGCGGCGGCCACCCGCTCCACCCCGGTGGTCTCCTCACCTTCGACCAGTGGCACCCGGAGCCGGATCCAAGCCTGGCCCGGTCCGGCCTCGACGAAGTCGCCGGCGAGCATCTTGATCTCCACGGCCCCGGTCGCGAATCCACCGGGATTGGCGAAGTAGGTGACGTCCCGGCCCTCCTCCGGGCCCGGGATCGGGTCCTCCTCAGGCGAGTCGAACGGGAGGTCGAGATCGGTGCGTCGGATCTTCAACCCCAACGCCCTGGCCACCTCGGTGTTCTCATGCCACAGGGTGGCCGCGACCAACTGGACTTTGCGGCCCGGTCGAACCACCTCGCTGGCCAGGCGCAATGGCTGTAGAGGAACCGGACGGAGCAGCTCGATCGTGATCCGGGCCATGACCATCTCGGCATCGGTCGGGCACTTCTCGATCGAGCCCGCGAGCAGCGCCGCCGGCGGCCCGCCGTGCTGTGCGTCCGGAGACCAAGGTCCTTCGGTGAGTGGCGTCGGCTGGTAGATGTCGCCATCCCTGCGAAATAGTGCGTCAGACATCGGGGGACTCTACCGACCCGGAGATGGGCACCCGTGGCCGACCTAAGGTTGGAGGATGACCGGTATCGACATCGGAAGGTTCGGGATCTGGCGACGTGTCGCCGAGATCGACGAAGACATGGCCCGGGAGGCAGAAGACCTCGGGTACGGGGCCATCTGGATCGGCGGGTCACCACCCGGGGACCTGGATGCGGTCGAGGAGATCCTCGATGCCACTGAGCGGATTCCGGTGGCTACAGGCATCGTCAACATGTGGCGGGAGGACGCGGCAACCGTGGCGGCGTCGCACCACCGCCTTCGCGAAAGGCACCCGGGCCGGTTCCTGCTCGGTGTCGGGATCGGGCACCCCGAGTCCACCTCTGAATACACAGACCCCGTCTACAAGATCGAGAGCTACCTCGACGAACTCGAGGCAGGTGGAGTCCCCAAAGAGGAGATCATCCTCGCCGCCCTAGGGCCCCGCGTCCTCCGGATCGCGGCCGAACGAACTGCCGGGGCCCACCCATATCTCACCACTCCAACCCACACCAGGTTCGCCCGTGACGTCATCGGGGAGGGCCCGATCCTCGCTCCCGAACATTTCGTGGTCGTCGCGGACGGCGACCAGGCCCATGATGGGGGAAGGCAAACAGTGGGTCGCTATCTCCGGCTCGACAACTACCGGCGCAACCTGGTCCGCGAAGGCTGGAGCGAAGCAGATATAGACGATGGGGGCAACGACCGATTGATCGAAGCTCTAGTCCTTCAGGGGTCTCCGGAGAGGATCGCCGATGGCCTCCGGGCACATATCGAGGCCGGAGCCGACCACATCTCGCTCCAGGTGATCGGCGGCGATCCCCGTGGGGCGCACCGTCAGATCGCCACAGCCCTCGACCTCAGTTGAGGCGTTTCATCCCGGAGACGATGCGGTCGCGCTCGTTCGTGCACCGCTTACAGATCGGTAGCCCTTGAAAGTCCCGACTCGGCACCCAGACCTTGCCGCAGAGCGCCTCGATCTGATCGCCTGCAACGTAGCCACGCATCTGATCGTCCCGCATCACGATGTGGGCGACCTCGTCGGAGTCGCCGTGGCCGGTCCGGGTCTCCGGCTGATGAAGTGTGGTTGATCTGGTTTCGGGCATCTTCATCGACGTTAGATGTTTCCGATGGCGAACACGCACCAGAGCCGAGTTGAATGAGGGACATGAGCGAGTCGACCTACGACCGGAAGCGTTCCTTCGAGACCAGCCCGGAGCCACCGGGGGAACACGCTGAAGACGTCGATCCACTCACGGCTCCAGTCGGCGCCGGGTTCGTAATCCAACAACACCACGCAACCGCCCTCCATCATGATGTGCGGCTGGAGATGATCAACGGCGACGTCCCGGTTCTGGTCTCCTGGGCAGTCCCGAAGGGCCTTCCCCGGCGGCGGGGAGACCGGCACCTGGCGATCCGCACCGAGGATCACCCTATGAAATACGCAACGTTCTCCGGTTCCATCCCCGAAGGTGAGTACGGGGGAGGGGAAGTGCGAATCTTCGACCATGGCACATACGAGCTGGTGGGACGCACCGACGATCGCATCACCTTCCGTTTGCTCGGGGAGAGGCTCACCGGAATCTGGCATCTGGTCCACACCGGACCGATGAACGGTAAGGACGGGTGGCTGGTGCTCATGTCCGAAGACCAACGACCGGATCCCGAGCCCTGGCCAGATGCCGATCCGATGTTCGCCGCCCCCGCCGATCATCCCCGTGATGAGGGAGGCTGGGGTTTTGAGCCCAAGTGGCCGGGGATGCGGGTGCTGGCCCGATGCACCGACGAAACGCACCTGTTCGTCTCCGAGAGGGAGGAGATAACCGAGACCTTCCCCACCCTGGCCAAGCTCCATGACCGCGTGGTTGCCCTCGACGCAATGGTCGATGGGGTGATCGTCGCCTTCGCCGACGGACGGCCCTCACCAGATCGCCTCGACCCGAACACGGCAGGCACGATCCCGATCGCCTACCTCCTCTTCGACCTGCTCTATCTCGACGGAAAGGACATCACCTCGCGCCCTCTCCGGGAGCGGCGCCAGCTGCTCGAGGAACTGATCGTCCCCAGCGACAAAGTTCAGCTCTCCCCGCTCACCAAAGGCAACGGGACTGCCCTGCTCGTAGCCGTCGCCGACCTGGGCATCGACGGCGTGGTGGCGAAGCGACTCGACTCTCAATACCGGCCCGGTACCACCGAAGACTGGCAGGATGTTTCGGCTTCCTGATCCAGCCTTCGGCGACGAGCACTGGGCGAACAGGCGGGTGACGTGTCCGTAGCAACCACAACTATCGTGGCCTGATGACGACGACAGATGAAGCCCGGGTAGTGATCGTTACCGCGGCCGGGAAGGGAATGGGAGAGGCGATCGCCCGTCGTCTTCACGCTGATGGCAATCGTCTCGGGTTGATGTCGAATTCGGGCGGTGCCGAACAGCTCGCAGCGGAGCTCGGATCGATCGCTCTCACCGGCTCGGTGACCGAGCCCGATGATCTCGCTGCTCTCGTCGATGCCACTTTCGAGGCTTACGGTCGTCTCGATGGTGTGGTCAACAACACCGGCCACGCCCCGAAAGGCGAGCTATTGGAGATTTCCGATGAGGACTGGCACCTGGGCCTCGATCTAATGCTGCTCAACGTGGTCAACATGGCCCGTCTCGTGACCCCACACCTCAAGGACGGCGGCTCGATCGTCAACATCTCGACTTTCGCCGCCTTCGAACCCGACCCAGCGTTCCCGGTGTCGGCGTCGCTGCGTGCGGCTCTCGGCGCTTTCACCAAGCTCTACGCCGACCGGTACGCAGCCGACGGAATCCGGATGAACAACGTGTTGCCCGGGTTCATCGACAGCTACGACGCAAGTGAGGAGTCGGTAGCACGGATCCCGATGGGCCGGGTCGGCAGCGTCGCCGAAATCGCCAACACGGTGGCGTTCCTGCTCTCGGATGGCGCCGGGTACATCACCGGGCAGAACATCCGGGTCGACGGAGGCATCACCCGCTCGGTATGACCAAAGTCATCGTCATCGGGGGTGCTGCGCTGGGTTGGGCTACGGCCCATCATCTCTTGCAATCGGATGCAGACCTCGAGGTGACGGTCCTCGAGAGAGATCCGACCCTCGTCCGGTCATCGACGATGCTCTCCGATGGCAACGTCCGGATCCAGTTCAATCTCGAAGAGAACATCGCCATCTCGATCTACGCAATGGAGTGCCTCGAGACGTTCTCCGAAACCATGGCCGTGGGTGACTACCGGCCCGACCCGCAGATGCGCAAGCAGGGCAATCTCTTCCTGGTCGATGCAAACGGCAAAGACGCCGCCCTCGCCGGACTTGCCATCCAACAGCGTCTCGGGTGCGACTCGGAGTGGCTCGACATCGATGAGATCGTCGACATGTTCCCCGCCCTCGCCTCCGACCAACTCGTAGGAGGGACCCTCGGCCCATCGGACGGGTCGGTCGACCCCACAGCCGTTGTCGAAGGGTACCGGCGCAAGGCCCTCGCCTCCGGAGCCCGGGCCCTCAACGGGGAGGCCAGATCGTTGGTCATCGCCGAAGGCACTATCACCTGTGTCCTGCTCGCCGACGACTCGCGCCTCGAGGCAGACACCGTGGTTGTCTGTGCTGGAGCCTGGTCGACCGAACTCCTGGCGACTGCCGGGGTCGGGATTCCCGTCGACCCGGTGATGCGAACCGTTTACGTGGTCTCCGGTGACGTTCCCGGTGGCGATGACATCCCCAGCTTCTTCCTGCCTTCGGGGGTGTACATCATCCCCGAGCACGGTACGTTCCTCATTGCATGGTCGACCGATGAAGACCCGGTCGGTTTCGACTTCACTCCCGCCCCGAGATCGAAGTTCTACGACGTCATCTGGCCCGAGCTTGCCTCCGTCCTCCCCGCCTTCGACCGGCTCGAGGTAGTCAGGTCCTGGGCCGGCCTCTACGCACAGAACCGGCTCGACGCCAACGCAATCTTGGGAGAGTGGCCTGGCATCAGAGGGCTGTACCAGGCGACAGGGTTCAGTGGCCACGGGTTCCAGCAGTGCCACGCGGTGGGCAGGTATCTCGCCGAACTGATCTGTGGACAGACCCCGACACTCGACCTGAGCCGGCTCGGTCCGGAGCGGATCGTCGCCGGTGAAGCTCTAAAAGAGTACGCCGGCCGGATTATCTAGCCCGCTACCCGCTCCAGTATCGCAGCTGCCTGGAGCCGGGCGTACGCATCTCGTGTCTTGCTCCGGCGGCATTGCTTCGGCGATGTCTGTGTAGCGGAGATCAGTTCGATTCACGCCATCACCCACGGGCGCAAGTAAACCCAAAACCCGGGATCGGGTTCTAGTAGCTCAAAAGAGACTTCACGACGCTGGCGACCCTACCGCTGGTTCGAGGGTCGACGGCTCCGAGGTGATGCACAAGTCGCCTCCTGCTGATCGATCTGATCAGTTCACACTGGATGTAGCTCGTGCTGTCCAGCCCATTGCTGGCGCCCGGTTCGACTTCGATATGAAGGGAAAGTCCTCGTTTGGTAGTCGTCAGGGGTGTGACGATGACAAACGGGAAACTCCGGCCAAAACTCTCCGGAGGTCCAATTACGAGAGCGGGGCGATGCGCAGCTGGTTCTCCCGGGTACGGCTCGCCGAAGTCGACAAGCCACAAGTCATCTGTCGAGGCCATCTGTCACCGATGTCGTGTCCGATTCGGCGAGATAGCTCTTCCAAGCGTCTCCGTCACCTCTGAGCTCTGCGAGCTCAGTTGCGACCTGGTGGGCGAATCGCTGTCTCCCGAGAGCTTCGGCAGCGTCGCGAACGGTGTCGATGAGCGGCCTGCCCGATTCTTGACTCAGAGCCTGGAGTCGGGCGTGCGTGTCGGTGTCGACGCGGATCGTGGTTGTCGCCATCGACCCAGTCTACACAATGTATGCGTATCAGTCTACACTTTGGGTTCAGAGTGTCCTTCGTCTGGAGAACGCCTACTGGGAGGCGCGGTTCAGGTCGGCCAGGATCGAGTTCCGCCCGATCAGTTCGTCATAGGCCCCCACGTCCACGATCCGCCCCCGATCGATGATCGCGATCGAATCACAGATGCGAAGGCTGGAGAGGCGATGCGAAACCACGATGATCGTGTCGATCACACTGGCCGCCTTCAGTTCGCTGACCAGGTTGAGCTCGGTGACAGTGTCGATCGCGGATGTGCCCTCGTCGAGGATGAGGAGGCTGGGTGACCCGTAGAGGGCCCGGGCAATCGCAATTCGCTGACGTTCGCCCCCAGAGACAGATGTGCCGCGCTCTCCGATGCGGGTCTCGACCCCCCGGGCGCTGTCGGCAACGAAATCGGAAAGCTGTGCGATCCGCAGCGACTCGACCACCCGCTCCCTGTCGATCTCCGTTTCAGGGATCCCGAACGCGACATTCTTCAAGATGGAGTCGTCGAGGAGATAGATGTCCTGTGGGACCAGGCCCAGATTCGCCTGCCAGGCTCTGCGGACCTCGGCGATATTCTCACCGTCAATTTTGATGTCACCTTCCTCTGGTTCGAGGAGGCCGAGGATCATGTCGATGAGCGTCGACTTTCCCGAGCCGGTATGTCCGACCAGGCCGAGAATCTCATGGCGTCTGATCGTGAGGCTCGCATCAGCCAATGCAAGCGGCGCATCGGTCTCGTACCGGAAGTCGACGTTGTCGAACACCAGAGTCGACCAGGGGAGCCTCTCCACGGGTCCTTGTGACCTTGCGGAAACAAGCCGATTTGCCGTCTCATCCTCGAGGTCGCCCATCACGTTATCCAGAGATGCCTGTCCGTAGCGCACCAGATTGAGGCCGCTCACAATCTGGTTCAACCCCGGCATGATCCGGAGCGCTGCATAGCCGAAGAGACCGAAGACGCCGATCGAGCCGACTGCGTCGGCCGCGGTGATGAGGCTGAGAAATCCAACCAATAGGAGAAACACAAGGGTCTCGATGGCAACCCTCGGTAGCTTCGAGTAAACGGCCAGGGCGAGGCGAGACTCGGCAAATTCGAGCCGGTCCTTGCCGAAAGTGTCCATGAAGTATCCCTCCCTACCCATAATGCGGATCGAGCGGGATTCGTTGAAGCTCTGCTGAATCGTCGCCAGGCTGGTTTGGGTTGTCTTCTCGGCCAGCTGCCCGTGTTTCCGCAGCCTCGTCCGAACCAGTCTCATCACGACTGCCGCGGCGATTCCGAGGACCACCCCGACGAGCAGGGTGGCGAGCGGAGCTGTGATTGCCAGCACGACGATGAGGACACAAACGACGATCGACTCGGTGACGACCGAGACAAGGGGTGTGAGGAATCTGATCGACACCCCTTCGACCGAGCTGAGAGCGTTGCGCATCAACTCTGTAGAGTTCCGCCTGAGGTACACCTTGTAGGGCGCCGACAGGTACTGCCTGAAGAGGCGGTCGGAGATGCGGGCCGAAGTCAGATGCACTGCTCGTGCCTGAAACCAGGTGAGAAGTAGTGAGAAGAGACCGCGGAGTAGGAAGAACCCTCCGATCAGAACGATCACAGGCGCCGGCAGGCCTTCCGAGCCGGGAGCAGGGAGGATTCCGCCGAGAGCACCGGACGACTCCGCTCCGACCAGCCAGTTGGTCACGTAATAGATCAGCAGCGCGCCAAGGGCCTCGATCCCGGCGCCCACCACGGCGAGGGCGACCAGGACTATCCAGCGCCACCTGGTCCCGATTTCCACCAGGATGCCCAATTGATTCAGGACGTTTCTAATCCGCTGCTCTCGGATCTGGACTTCAGGCATTGGACTGCTCCACGATCTTCGCCATCGATTCGATTGTCGGTGTTTCGAAAATTGCCCGGAGCGGCAATTCGACGCCGAGGTCTGATGCAATACGCGAAATCATCTTGACCCCGAGGAGGGAGTGTCCGCCCAGATCGAAGAAGGAGTCCGTCATCGAAATTCCCGACCTGCCCAGCACCGATTCCCAAATCTCGAGCAGTCTCGCCTCCGATTCCGACCTGGAGCCGACGACGCGGCCGTTGGCCGTAGCGGTGCGGTCGATCGGCATCCGTTCGAGGAACCCTCGGTCGTACTTTCCTCCGGGCGTCAGTGGAATGGATTCATGCATCCGCCACGTCGCCGGGATCATCGGCTCGGGCAGCCGTTCTGCCAGCTGCTTTCTGATCCGGTTCGAGTCGAGGCGGGCATTCCTAACCACCAGATGACCGACGAGGCCGGAATCGGTCTGCCGATCGCGGACGACAGCCGCTTCCAGGACGTCGGGAAGCTCTTTAAGCGCAGCCTCGACCTCTGCGGGCTCCACTCTTGTCCCTCTGACCTTGACCTGGGTGTCGAGACGACCGACGAACTCGATAGTCCCGTCGGGGAGCTGGCGGCCCAAATCGCCGGTACGATAACTACGACGTTCCCCGGGTTCACCGCTACTGAACCCTGATTGAGCTCCATCCGCGCCCATATACCCGAGGGCGACGGCGTGTCCTTCGATGAGGATCTCTCCGGGTACCCGGGGCGGTAGGGGCATTCCGCAGGGGTCGACCACCAGCAGCGACGTGTTCGAGATGGGACGGCCGAGAGGCATGATCCGGCTCGTGGGTCGATATCCCACTGGTGGTTCGAACGTGGAGACCACAACTGTCGCTTCGGACGGTCCGTAGCTATTGATCCATCTGATGTCGCCGGCGAGGCGAGTCCATTCTCTCCACACATCGGCGCTCGCCGGCTCTCCTCCCACGATGACAAGCCGCAACGTGGATGACGGACGTCGCCCCGAACCGGCCATGTCGGCGACCCAGGAATGCCACCAAGCCGTGGGCAGGTCGAGAACAGTGATGGCCTCATCATCGACAAACTTCTCGAAGGCGCCGAAGGTGGAGAACATCTCGTCGGGTCGCATCACCACGCTCGCCCCCACTGACAGTGCAGGCAGCAACTCTTCGACCAGGGTATCGAACCCTGGAGACGCGAACTGGAGGATCCGGTCCTCCGGTCCCAAGCCATATACCGACACAGCTGAAGCGACAAAGTTGGCAAGCGCGCCGTGACCAACGACAACCCCTTTGGGAGTCCCCGTCGATCCGGAGGTGAAGACGATGTAGGCAGGATCGCTGGCAGGAGGGTTGCGAGGTGTGAATCCTGGCCCTGTCGAACCCGGTTCGGCGCCGAGGAGAAGCGAGTCGATGGTGATAGTGCCGAAATCATCTAGTTCATCCATGGGTGTGTCGGTCAGTACTACCTCCGGCCCGGCCGACCGCAGCATCTCCATGAGACGCGCACCGGGTTGCCCACGGTCGAGTAACAGCGCCGCCGCCCCGGCCATCATCACCCCGAGAAAAGCGGCGACCAGGTCAACCGACCTGTCGAGGAGCAACCCGACCACATCTCCGGGTTGTAAACCTCTCGCTTGCAGCCTTGCGGAGATTTGATGAGATTTTCTAGCCAACTGATCGTAGGTGTAGGCGTTGCCGGCAGCCTGTACGGCAATTGCTTCCGATGTCCGGCGCCTGGACTCCTCGAGAGCTTTGAAGACGTCTGGCGATGCCTCAATCGTTGGCCCTGCGCCGATTGAACGCACTCGCTGCTCACCGGGAGCGTCGAGCATCCCGATTTTAGCGATTTCGATTCCTGGATCTGACACCAGCCGCGCAACCAGGGCCTCGAAAGCGGCAGTCAGCCCACCCACCGTGGCGCGGTCGAAGCGATCAGCCCGGTACTCCCAGCGACATTTGATGCCAGCGGAATGATCCTCGACGAAAAGGGTCAGGTCGTGGGCTGCGGTCCCGGCATCGAGCGACACCGGTTCAATTTCTGTGTTCTCGAGGGCAAGACTGGCATGAGGCGTGTTCAGGTAGTCGAACATCATGGAGAAGAGCGGTGTCCGGGAGGCGACCCGGTCCGGGGACACTGCTCTCACCAGCTCGTCGAAGGGGAGATCTTGATGGGCGATCATGTTGAGCGAAGTCCGACGAACCCTCTCTACGAGTTCCATGAAATTGGGCTCGCCGCGGAGGTCGAGGCGGAGGACAACAGTGTTGATGAAGGGCCCAATGAGATCTGTAAGTTCGGGACGGCTCCTAGAAGCGACCGGGACCCCAACCAGGATCTGGTCCGAACGCGTGTACTTCCACATGAGCACCCCGAAGGACGCGAGCAGGACCATGAATGGCGTCGCCCCTAGCTCACGGCTGATAGATCTGACGTTTGTCGTCAGCCCGTCGGGCATCTGCCTGGCGAGGGTCGCCGCCGCCCCGTGCGGTGTTGTCCGGGGATGGTCGGCAGGCAGCTCTTGGGAGTCGGGCGCTCCCGCAATGTGCGATGTGAAGAACCGAAGCCGGGTTGCAGAGGTGTCCGCTGACAGAGTGTCGAGCAGCCAAACGGCGAAATCGGGGTATTGGAGAGACATTTCCGGTAGCCGGGGTTCCCGCCCGCTGAGCCTGGCTGCGTAGAGCTCGTTGATCTCCCGATTGGCTATCGCCGCTGACCATCGGTCGAAAGAGATGTGGTGGGTAGTCCTGATGAGAATGTGGTCGTCATCGGCCAGCCGGTGGAGAACTGCCCGGTACATAACGTCGTCCTCGAGGTCGAATGGCCGTGACCCTTCGTCATCCAGGGCCCGGCGCAACTCCCCTGACACATGATCCGACGGTCCGGGTGCGTTCCGCATCACCATTACAGAGTCCGGGGTTTCCGACACGGATTGCATCAGTTCACCGTCGACCAACCGGTAGTTGGTCCGCAACACATGATGACGCTGAACGAGGCTGGTCAGTGCCCAGTCAAGCGCCTCGACGTCGAGAGGGCCGCGGATCCTGAGTGCGTGGGCGTTGTTGAACACGGGTACTGTCGGATCAAGGTTGTGAACGAACCACATACTCTTCTGAGTCGGTGACACCGGCACCGCAGCGCCACGGCTACGCGGGACCAGGGGGGCGGAAGAGGCTGGTGGCGATTGGAGTCGCCGCTCCAGGAGCTCACGCTGGGCCGGACCGAGTTGGGCAATCCGCCCCTCGAGAGTGGCGGTCACCTTCTGCCCGAGTCGAGTATGCCTCGTGCTCCAGGTTCGCCGACCTCCTCGACCTCTGCGAGCAGCGTCTCTAGGTCGAGGCTGAAGGACTGGTTGGGGGCGTCTCGAAGAGCATCCGACAGCGCCGAGATCGAAGGATTCTCCAGGACGGCGCCAGCGGTCAAGGCCGCACCGACCACCTCCCGGGCTCGCGCCACGAGTTGCACGGCTGACAGCGAATCGAGCCCCAGGGAAAATAGGTCGTCGTCGATCCCCACTCGCTCCACTCCGAGGGCGACGGCCGCAGCTGACGTAAGCGCCACCTCGACTTCGTTGCGGGGCTCGCGGTATTCGTGGTCGACGAGGTCATCCCAACTGTGGTTCGTACTCAGCGCGCCACGGTCGACCTTTCCGAAGGGGAGTGTGGGGAGCGAATCGAGAACGACGAATCGTGCCGGCACGGTATGGGCGGGGATTCGGCCTGAAAGCCGCGACCTGGCGGCGGCGGAACCTTCGAAGTCGGCGGCGACAACGACATAGGCGACCAGCCTGGTGTTTCCGTTTTGGTCGCGTTTGGTCACGACACATGCCTCGAGAACACCCTCGAGCTCGGATATAGCGTTCTCGATGTCGGTGAGGTGCGCCTGCTGGCCCATGACTTTGACCATGTCGTCCACCCTGCCGAGATGCTCGAGTTGGCCGTCCGGCCGAATCCGCCCCAGATCTCCGGTCCGGTAAGTTCGCTGCCCCTGGGCGGCTGCAAGAAAGGAATTGTCTGTTCCTTCGGGATTGTTCCAGTAGCCGGGTGAAAGATACGCACTGGTGACCAGGATCTCGCCCACTTCGCCCATAGGGACCGCCTCCCCTTCCGGCCCTACGATAGCGACGCTTCTGCCCGGAGCAGGCATGCCGACTGGGACCACCGACGACTCCACGTTGTCGGCGGGAGTGAAGAACGCCGCGGCCACCAGGTAGGTCTCTGTAGTTCCCAAGCCGTTACGGAGCAGACAGCCTGTGCCGAACCGAGAGCTGAACAGCTCGAGATCGGATAGAAACATGGGCTCTCCACCTGCCTTGATCAGCCGCAGGTCCGGGTATAGCCCGGTTCGGTCGACGCTCGCCAGCCAGCGTCGAAGAATCGTGGGCACCAGGTGGGTGACGGTGATCCGGCGGTCTCTCATCCAAGTTGCCATTGCGTCCATGCCCTGGGATTTGAGGTCGAACAGATCCAGTCTTGCACCGTTGAGAAGAGCGCCCGCGACGTCTGAGACGGACGCCCCGAAAGTGAGCGGAATTGCCAGCCCGAACCGGTCTTCGAGGGTGATCGGAAACAGCGAGTTTGATGTGCTGGTGTCGAAGACCACGTTCCGATGGTTTTGAATCACACCCTTCGGCAGGCCGGTTGAACCTGACGTGTAGATGAGATTGAAATGGGCGGCGGGGGAAACGGCCGGGAGACGAGAGGAACCGACCGGCGCAAAGTCGTCGACGTCCACAACGACCTGGTGGCAATGCGGTGCCATTGCCAACGCCAGCGGCTCGAGCCCGGGGGAGAGCACGATTACCGAGGCGCCAGAGTCAATGAGCTTTCTGCCGGCGCGTTCCACTGGCTCGGTCCAGTCGACCGGGACATATCCGCACCCGGCCGCGGTTATCCCAAGCAACCCTGCTATCGATCCCACGCTGAGATCGGAGAGGAGGGCCACCTTGTCCCCCGATGAGCACACTGACAGTACCTCGGCAGCCACATTCGCTGTCACCCCGGCGAGTTCACGGTAAGTCAGAGCCTTTCCCGAGTTGTCCGCAACGGCAGTCCGATCGGGAACCGCGGCGACCACATTGGCCAGACGGTCGTTGAAACTCCCGGACAGATCTCCGCTTGCCCAGGACACCCCGAAGATTTGGGACGGAGTCCCTCCGCTCACAGGATTCTCCTTGGCTTCATTGCAGGGTTCCGTGATACCAAGGCAGTGATCGCCTCGTAACCCAGGAGAGGAATCCGTTAACAGCCAGACCGAATGCCACGGTTACCGCGATTGCAACGTAGATGTGCTCGGTGCGGAGAGTGCTCCAGGAGAGCCAGATCATCGCGCCGAGCCCTCTTCGAGCCGCAATCATCTCGACAGCGACCGTGATCAGCAACGCCGTATTCAATGACAGTCGGAGGCCTGCCATCAACGAAGGCCCGGCCGCCGGGATAGTGATCCGCCTCAATCTTCTCCATCCACCGACCCCGTGGAGTCGGGCAAGATCGAGATAGTTCGGGTTGATCTGGTGTACCCCGGTCATGGTGTTGATCACCATCGGGAAGAAGGCCCCGGTGGCGATGACGATTACGAGCGAAACCTCACCGATGCCGAATACCACCATTATCAGGGGAAGGATTGCAATCTTCGGTACCGGATGGAGCGCCCCGATCAAAGGGTCGAACACCGTCCTCATGCGTGGAGACGAACCCATTGCAATCCCGAGAATTATGCCGAGCCCGGCACCGATCACCACGCTGGCACCGACCCGGAACCCGGTTGCGACGATATGAGGGATGAGAACTCCGCTCGCCAGGAGCTCTCCTGCGGATTCGAGGATCCGCGACGGGGGAGGAAACAGCAGAGCATCGACGAAACCGCCGAAAATGGCCAGCTCCCATAACGCCAGCACCACGACAACGATCCCTGCAGGCACCACCCACAGGGGCCACCAACCCGGGGTACGCCGGGGTATACCCCCGGTTAGCTCGGGATGTGCAAGTTGCGGCGTACCTGACCCTCGATTGCGTTCCAGATAGTCCATGATTTAGCTTTCACCTCAGGGTGATCTCTGTCGAAAACGTCTCTCGGTCGGGGTAGCTCGATGTCCAGGTAGAGCTGGATTGTCCCGGGCCGGCCCGTCATTACGAGCACCCGATCGCCCAAAACAACTGCCTCCGTGATGTCATGGGTAACGTAGACAACCGTTTGGCCGCTGGATCCCCAAAGACGCATCAGCTCCTCCTGCATCACCAGTTTGGACTGGGCGTCCAGGGCACTGAACGGCTCGTCCATCAGTAGCACCTGCGGCTCGGCGAGGAGCGCTCTGGCGATGGCAGCCCTTTGACGCATTCCCCCCGAAAGCTGGTCGGGAAACCGGTCCTGAAAATCCCCGAGCCCGAGTTGCTCCAACAGCGCACCAGCACGCCGCGTTCGCTCGACCTTGGCGACTCCTTCTGCCTCCAGAGAGAACGCGACGTTGTCGAGTAGGGACATCCAGGGGAACAACCCATGATCCTGAAAGACCATCGTTTTCCGGGCTGGCGAGTCATTCGGTTCGCCAAAAGCGACTGATCCAGTGGTCGGGTCGGACAGCCCTGCCAATATCCGAAGCAGTGTCGACTTCCCGCAGCCGCTTGGCCCGACCAGACATACCAGCTCGCCGGGCCTGACTTCGATATTGACATCGCGGAGCGCCTCCACGGGGCCCGACGGGGTGTCGAAAATCTTGGTCAGATTGGCGACCGAAATTGCTGCGGCGACTGTTTGGGTCGTCAACCCTCTTCCCCAATGAGCTCGCGGGCCCCGATCAGGAATGCGTCGTCCATGAATTGGTCGGCCGGAACGACTTCATCCAGATAGCCGCGTTCCACCGCAAAGTCCTGGAACGCCATCACCCCGTCGACTGCAACATCGCCGGTCGGGTTGAGTGCCGGCCAGCACATCTCGCTAAGTAGGTCTTCAGGAAGCTGGCTGAATTCGGAAATGATTTCGAGATTCCGTTCGGTAGGGCCCTCTTGGTACTGCTCAACTGCTTTGAGGTAGCCCGCCATGAATCTGATTCCGACGTCCTGGTTTTCGCCGAGCAACGTCGGGCCATAGAGCTGCACGGCGCCCGATTCGCCAGGCGTCAATTCCTGGGGCAAACCGAGAACCGGGACATGCCCGACTGCGCTCAATCGCGTAACCCAGGGCTCGGCGTTGACCGCGACATCGATCTGGGCGGAATCTAAGGCATCAGGAACCGCCGGTGATGAGATATTGACCTTCTCGATATCGTCGAGAGTCAGGTCTCCTTCCGCCAGAACTAGAGAAAGGTAGTATTCGAGCCAGGTCGCGGGAACGATGTTTACCGTCATTCCTGCGAGCTGGTCGGCGGATTCGAGGCCCCCCGACTCCACGAGGTCCTTTCGCCCCAACACACTCCAGTTGATGCATGAGTCCGAATCGACGAAGCCCTTGTCCGAGGTGATCCTGATATCGGAGCCCCGGGCAATGGCATTGAACATGCCCGCGCTCACCAGACCCGAGGAAACATCGACCTGGCCGCTTGCCAAGGCGGGTAGGATCTCTTCCTGGACTGTGAATTCGACCAGTTCAACGTCGATTCCATAGTGCTCGAAATAGCCCTCTTCGAGGCCGATGTAATATGGGGCGAACGTGATGAACGGCAGTGTCACCACCTTCACAGTCACATCTTCGAACGTTGTGGTGGTCCTCTCAGGCGCACTGGTCGACGTCGTATCTGCCTCTGACGACGAGGTCGTGCTCTCAGCGGACATGGTCGTCGTTACCCCTGCATCTGACCCGCATGCGGACAGGAACATTCCCAACAAAACAGCTAAAACCAACCTCGTACGCATCATGGACCTCCCATACATTTCAAGTGGTCGCACTGCCCCGCCGACCGCCACCCCCCTTTGAGTTGGCTGGGGCATCCTACATTGAACCCGCACCCTGCGCTACATGAATTCACTCACGGTGCCGCCACCGAAACGGCCGTTGGCACCCGCGAGGCCACTTCCCCAGCAAGGACTTCTACGTTTGGCTCGGTCAGGATCGAGTCAGGTCCCGAGTGCATTCCCGGGACGCGCACCACATCGAGGGCAGGGCACAATTCGTACCATCCGGGCTGGATCCTCCCCCCTTGAGGGCCTCCCCTGCCGGTAGCCAGGAAGTATGCCACCCCGACTTGAACGGGACGAGGTCGGTAGGAGTCAAACGCCTTGGAGGAGGCGCGTATCAGGCCAGTTCGCGCCAGGTCGGCGGGTAGGGGGCGATTTCTCATCTCGTACCACCGCCTCCTTGAACCCCATCGCAGGTTGCCTGCCAAGCGATGGGCTCGCCTGTGGGCTGCCCGAGCCAGATGCACTAACGAGCTCAGGCCGTCGGCAACCACCGAGGTCAGACTCCAGTGCATGGGCAACTGGGTGTCGATCAAACCGAGAAAAGCCACATCTCTGCCTGCCGCCCCGAGTTGGCGAGCCGTCTCCCAGGCCAGGAGGCCACCAAGGGAGTGCCCGATCAGCTGAAAGCTCCCGTGAGTGTGAGCCGCCATAAGTAGCGCCGCGTATTCGGCTGCCATCTCCTCAAGATTCTCCGAAGGGTGGACTGTGCCGTCCACTCCCGAGGCGTTCACGCCCAGGACCGGAACGGTCCCTGGTAGCGATCTGACCAATTCCGAATATGCCTGCACTGTGCCGCTCGGATGGTGAAAGACGAACAGGGGATCTCCGATGCCCTCGGCCATTACGACCAGCCGGCGCTCGAGGTCACCCAGATTCCCGGTCTCGAGGCGGGCGGCGATCTCTGCCGGTGTGGGCCCCTCCATCATTTCCACGACCCCCATTCGCTGCCCGAGCCGCCTGTCGATGAGCGCCACCAGCTCTACGGCTCGTATCGAGTGCCCGCCCAGGTCGAAGAAGTCGTCCGAGCGGCCGACACCTTCGAGCGACAGGACCTTCTCGAAGAGTTCTATTATCTGCTTCTCGGTTTCGCTGGCCGGCCGGTCACTTGGTTCCTGTGGCTTCACCATTGGTAGCCGGGCGGAGTCGATTTTGCCGGTTGCTCCTATGGGTATTGCTTCGACGGGAACGATTGTCGGAACCATGAAGGCGGGTAGCACCGAACCAACGTATCGTTTCAACTCCGCCTCGGCCAGAGATCTGTCCTTCGTCGCCACCCAAGCGACCAGTCGGGGATCGCCCTCCTCGACCATCCGAACCACCACTTCTTCGACTGAGGGATGAGACAGCAAGGCATGTTCGATCTCGGCCAGCTCGATTCGGAAACCACGTAGCTTCACCTGGCGGTCAGCACGGCCGACGAAAACGATCTCCCCGCCTTCGGTGATCCGGACCAGGTCTCCCGATCGGTACATCCTCCCCCACGGATCATCAGAGAAGGGGTCGGCTCTGAAACGGGCCTGAGTCTCCGCGGAGTCACCGGCGTAACCGAGAGCAACACCGAGACCGCCTATGTGGAGCTCGCCGACAAGAAGCGGCGGCAGCGGCATCCCCCAGCCGTCGAGAACGTACAGCTTGGTGTTTGCGATCGGGCCCCCGATCGGCACCGGCCCGGCAATCGGCACATCCTGGGGCACTTCATACCAACTGGCAAATGTCGTAGTTTCGGTCGGTCCGTACACGTGGAGGAGCCGCCCGGGGGGCCCTGCGGCGACTACTTTCTGAACTGCAGTTGGATCGCTTCGCTCCCCGCCGAAGAGAACCTCACGAACTCCTGCGAACATTTGCGGCCGTTGCCGTGCGATCAGGTTGAACAGGGCGGTGGTAACGAAAATTGTTGTCACCCCGTGTCGGGTTAGCTCCTGTTCGAGTTCCTTCAGTTCCAGGACTGTATCCCGATTCACAACTGAGATCGTGGCCCCATTGAGCAGTGGCGCCCATATCTCGAAGGTAGCCGCATCGAAGGCAACATTGGATAGGTGCGCCACCACGTCGCCGCTCCCCAAAGACATGTAGTCCGCCGAGCAGACGAGCCTGAGGACCGCTTCCTCGCCGATTACAACACCTTTGGGAGCACCTGTGGAGCCGGAGGTGAACATGATGTAGACCGCTTTACCGGGATGATCGAAACTCCTGGGAGTGCCCTGAATTGGCTGGATCGAGACCGCGCTCCACTCTGGTGAGCCGCTGGCGGCGATCAGGACCCCGGCACCGGAGATCTCGGCAATGCGCCTCACCCTCTCCTCTGGATACTCCGGATCCACCGGGACGTACACGGCGCCGAGGCGGTTGGCCGCAAGTGTGGCAGCGATCATCCCTGCGGATCTATCCATGCTCAGAAGGACCACGTTTCCGGCGGTCACCCCGGCTGCAACGAGTCCGCGCTCGATCTCACGCGATGCAACGATGAGTTCGTCATGTGTGACACGGTGGTCACCGACTATGGCCGCCTCTGATCCTCGGTGGATTACCTGTTGCTCATAGTGATTGGCGAGGGAACTCACCACGGGCAGCGGTCGATCATTGTCCGCAAGTCGACTCATGACTTCGGATTGCTCGGAAACCGAGATCATCGAAGCCGTACTCAGAGGGAGGTCAGGAGCGGTGGTCATTTGGCGCGCCAGCTCGGCGATACTTTCGGCCAGACGTGTTCCCGTCTGCGGGTCGTAGAGGTCGCTACTCAGATTGAGCGACACTTCGATGTTGCCGTCCCGGCCGCCAATCTCGAGGAGTAAATCGAATTTGGCAGTCGTCCCGGAGGGTCCGATCGGCTCCTCGGTAATGTCGGGCAAGCTATATCCCTGTCGCAGCGAAGAATCGCGGTGCTGGAACATCACATGAAAGAGGGGGGTCTGCCCCGGCCTTCGCGGCGGGTCGACGGCTCTGACGAGTTCGTCAAACGGAACTTCATGATCCAACGCGTCGAGAACTTGTGCTCTGGTCCGGTCGACCAACGCGCGAAATGACATTTCCGGTTCGATGCGGAGTCGGATCGGAAGGCTATTGAAGAACGGCCCAATCACTCCCTCGGTATTCGACGCGGAACGGCCGGTCACCGGTAAGCCAACGACCACTTCACCCACATTTGCGTATCGCGCCAGAAAAGAGGCGAATACCGATAGACCGATCATCGATGGCGTGGCCCCAAGCTCACCTGCCAGACGCTCGAGTTCCACCTCGGAGAGGCCCGGGACTACTGCAGTCCTCCACAGCCCCCGGTCGGTTCGTGCCGCACCGGTGGGCCGGTCAGTAGGGAATGGGAGGCGTTCGGCTACTCCATCAAGAGCCGTTTTCCAGTATTCGAGGCGCGCTGCCAGGTCCCCGCCGCCAAGCAAAGCTGTCCTGTCGGAGACTTCCCGATATTGCACTGGCGGCGGCAGGTCATATTTATCGCCCTGTTCGACGGCCCGGTAGTAAAAGCCTGCTTCAGAACGTATTCTGGGAAAGGACCACCCGTCAGCTGCGATGTGATGTACGACGTCGAGGAGGATGTGATCGTCCTTCCGAAGTTTGATCAACCTCACGCGCCACATCCCGTCGCTGGCGAGGTCGAAGCGGCGGGAGCCTTCAAACTGGAGGTACTGATTGACCTCCTCTTCTATCAGGGAGATGACCTCGAAGTCAACCGCCCCCGGAGGGTCTACGACGTGAAATGGCACGCCGTCATCGTCGAGATAGCGGGTGCGTAGGATCTCATGTCTTTCCACCACAAATCGCTGAGCGTCCTCGAGCAGGTCGATTTTAAGGGGGCCTTTGAGGCGTCGAGCTACAGCGATGTTGTAGGCACCACCGCTGCCGGCCCTGTCAAGGAACCAGATCCCCCGTTGGGCGGGTGAAAGCGGCGCGCGCCCTGGCTCGGCTGTCTCAATCCGAGGATCCACGGACCCAGCCTTTATCATTCCCGCTCATCTCCCCAGCCCTTTGCAGGGCACGTCTTCCTAAAGAGAATCTTATCAGCCTGCGATAGCACCACTTGTCGGCCCGGTCTTGCTCGCTATCTCGAGTCGAATACACCATCATGATTGTTGTATAGGTCGCTCGGCGGGAAGAGACCATGGACCTATCTGAAGGTATCCGCTCGTTCCCCTCCCACGTTTCTCTCATTGCCTTGAAAGGGTCTGACGAAACCGATCTCGAGATCTTTGCCGAGGAGATGCGGTTCCTGCCAGCGAGGACCACACCACTCAGGGCAGCCGAGTTTCGTTTGGGTCGTCGGGCGGCGCATCGCGCCCATCGACGCGATTGGGCATCCACCCCAGCCAATCTTGCGCGGCCGCATCGCGATCCGCTTTGGCCAGCGGGTGTCGTCGGCTCGATCACACACGCCGGTGAAAGTGCGGTTGCGGCGGTCGCCTTTCGCTCCGACGCGGGCGGGATTGGTATCGACCTCAAAGCTCGAGATCGTTACTTCTCCGAACTGGAGACCGAAATCGCTGGAGAAGAGGAACTTGTCGCCGTCCGCCAGATGGAGCCGCCGGCGAGGAAAGATGCGACCATCGAGACCTCTGCGCCAAAGAATCGATCTACAAGGCCCACTATCCGCGGATCGGGCGCCTTTTCGGGTTCGAAGCGGCCCGGATCGAGTTTGGTCGTGGAAGCGTGACCCCGGCACCGGCCTGCTCAACCCGGCAGGTTTGCGTGACTACGCACTTGCCCTGGCCAACACCACCGAGAAGGTGTTGGCCGCTGGGGACGTCCCGTTGGTCCTTGGAGGCGACTGTTCGATCCTCCTCGGCACGATGCTCGCTTTGAAGTGGCGAGGGAGGTACGGACTTCTATTCATCGATGGGCACGCGGACTACTACCAGCCCGAGGCCGAGCCCAATGGTGAGGCGGCCTCCATGGACCTCGCCTTGGCCACCGGACGTGGTCCGGACATCGTCACCAACCTCGAATGCCGACAACCTCTGGTCCGCGAAGAGGATGTGGTCCACCTGGCACGAGAGACGCCGAGGAAGCTGAAGCGGCCGGCTCGCAGCGAATCGAGGACAGTGCCATCACCGTCGTCGATCTCGCCACCCTGCGCCTCCAGGGCGCCGCCCGGACCGCGAGGGAAGCGGTGGTAAACCTGTCCCGCTCGAATCTCGACGGTTTCTGGATCCACCTCGATTGCGATGCTCTCGACGACACCATCATGCCCGCCGTCGACTACCGGCTCCCTGGTGGTCTGAGCGGGATGGAGCTGGAGGAGATCCTCGGGTCAGCAGTTGCCAGCCCGGGCTTCGTCGGACTGGAGGTGACAATCCTCAATCCCCGTCTCGATCCTGATGGAAGTGTCGCCGCCGCCCTGGTTGCCCACCTCGCCAACGCCCTGCGGCGCTAGAGAGAACGGTCAAAGTCATCCAGGACCGCAAGCGCAGCGTTGCGGCCGTTGATCCCGATCACCGAACCGCCCGGGTAGGTGCCGGCGCCGCACAGGTAGACATCAGGGGCGCCAGTGCGGTAGGGGAGGCGGCGGTCCCACATGTGCTCGGGCAGGCAGGAGCCGTGGAAGATGTGTCCCCCGGTGAGCCCGACCCGGGACTCGAGGTCGGGGGGCCCGTCGACATGGATGTACTCGACCAAATCGGCAAACCCCGGCGCGAACCGCGCAATCGATGCAATCACTCGGTTGCCGACATCGTCCCGGTGCTCGTCCCAGCTCCGGCCGTCGGCCCACCGATACGGCACGTACTGGCAAAAGGCAGAGAGAACGTGCTTGTCCGGAGGGGCGATGGAGGGGTCGTACGGGGTCTGAAAGTAGAGCTCACACCACAGCTCATCGGAGACCTCGCCCCGTCTTGCTGCAAGGTACGACTCGTGTAGCGCCTCCGCCGACCTGACGATCTCGACCTGGGCTCGCGCGGCGTGGGGTGCTCCGAAGTCGGGCAGACCGCTGAGGGCGAACGTCACCTTGACCGTGGCGCTTTCCCGGGGAACAGCTTGCACTGCCCTGGTGAAATCGGCCGGTGCGTCACGACCGAGAAGGCTGGCGGTGACGGCCGGGTCGGCGTTGGCGAGCACAACCGGAGCGTTGATCATGCCACCGGCCACCAGTTCAACACCCTCGGTGGGGATGATCCTCGAAACCGGGTGGTCGACGACGACAACCGCACCGGCGGAGATTGCTGCCTGGTGGAGGGCGTGGGACACCGCACCCATCCCGCCCATCACGAATCCCCACTCACCGGGTTTGCCCTCCTGACGCCCTGAGGAATGATGGAAGTCGATCGATGCAGTGCCCCGGTCGAACGGTGAAGCGTTGGTCCCGATGATTCCCTGGCCCGCATAAGCGGTGACCATTCGTTCGTCGGTGTAGAAGCGGCGGAGATGCTCGACCTGGCTGTCCTCGAAAACCGTCGCGATCATCTCCTCGTCGCCGCCAAGACGCTTTTCGATCTCTTCCCGGCCCGGCGGATTACCAAGCCACATGTCGCGGTCGCCGTCGGGGCGAAGTGCATTGCGGATCCGGGTGAAGAGACGCTGGCGGGCGAAGTGGCCCTCGACGTCGTCGGGAGCGAAGGCGCTGATCGACTTCGCAGTCCTGGCATCGTCGGCCCAGGCGGTGAAGGAGTGCCCGTCCTCGAACGGTGCAAAGTAGGTCGGGTCGCCGATGACGATCTTCAGGCCGTAGGAACGAAGCTCGAGGTCGTCGATCACCTTCTGGTGGAACAACCCGGCGAGGTAGGCACAAGGCGAGATCACATAACCCGGCCACAACTCCTCGAGGGTCGCCGCCCCGCCCAACCGGTCGCGCCTCTCCAAGACCACCACCCGCTTGCCGGCCCGGGCCAAATAGGCTGCCGCCGCCAAACCGTTGTGCCCGCCACCTACCACGATCGCATCCCAGGACGACCCGGTGATGGGTTCGGAAGGGAGCGCTGGCTGAAGCGCTCGCAGCAACTCAGATGGGCTCATGGCGGCACGTTACCGATCGCGTCCATCAGCGGCTGTATCTCGCTCCGCCATCATCTCTCCCTCCGCTTGTGGACGGAGACCTCCGACCGGTAGGTCGGAAGGGAGGTGGGCGTTCCCACCAACGGCACTTGTCGACCCTGCGACGCGGTTCGGAGGCCATGCCCCAGTCCGACCGTTGGGGAAGGCCCGGATCCTCCTATTCGAACCGGGCGAGTTCTCTGAGGGTGTTTATGAGCGCTTCGACCTGGTCCGGGCCAGCCGCTACGTACTTTTGGGTTGGAGGGAAAGCCATCACCACCCGCGAGAACCCGAGGTGCCGGATCCGGCCCACCGACAGTCCCGGGCCGACCTCCACGGTGGCGCGTTTCGAGTCGAGGCCGAGAAAAGCGCTCTCGAAAGCACGGCTCCCTTCCAGTGCTCGACTTATCGCGTTGAGGTCGGGGCGATCGGAGACGGGACTTGCGATGATTCGTGTCCTTCCGCGCCTGCCGCGATGGCCGAGCTCGATTCTTCCCGGCTCACCCTTCACCTTCATTGGCACGGTGAACTCGGCGATCTCGATCCGCATCAGGAAGTGTCGCTCCACCCGGAGGGTCACATTGAACCTCAAGTCTCCAGTGCGGACCGATGCTGCCTGAGAGCCGTGCACCTCGTGTTTGAGGCCCAACTCGGCGAGGACGGGCGCAAGCAGCTTCCCCGGTTGGGTGACCAGCTGGGTCACAGCCGTTCTTCGGCAATTAACACCGACGGCTCGACCGGGTGCCAGGCCTCCTTCTTCTTGACCACCAGCAGCCAGACAAGCGCATACGCCGCCGACAGACCGAGCATCAGAAAGAACCTGACGTAGATCTCGCCCCTGGTCAGGAAGGGCGGAGCGATGTACCACATCGTCACCAGCAGCGCCCCGATCGCCACGATCTGTGGCACCGGGTAAAGCGGCGCTTTGAAAGGACGCTCCAGCTCAGGCTTGCGGACGCGGAGGCTGATCACCGAGATATTGACCAGGATGTAGCTAAACAACCATGCGCATACCGCGGCCAGAATCAGAACGAAAATCGAGTCGATGTCTCCGTCGATGACTATCGCGTAGATCGCCGGGATCAGGAAGGCGACCACAATGCCCAGATACGGGCTCTTGTACCGGGGATGGACGCGTCCGAAGACCTCAGGCATTGTCCCGTCTTTCGCCATCCCGTAAAGGATGCGGGGGATGCCAGCCATCAAAGTGTTGATCGTGGCCGCCGAGGCGACGAGAACCGCCAGGCCGAGCCACCAGACACCGAAGTCACCCATAATCGAGCGAGCGAATTCGGGTATTGCCAGGGGAGTGTCGAAGAGAAACACCCCGGCTTCTTCGTCGAGTAGTACGTTTTCCACCTGGCGGGTCACTCCGGCGCCATAGAGGAACATTGCGACCGCCACCATGGTCACCCCCACGTACATCGCTTTGGGCACGTTCTTGAACGGGTCCTTCAGTTCCGATGCGAGTGGTGTGACGTATTCGACACCGACGAACAAAAACATTGCCAGGCCGACCATGGAGAGGATGGTCTCGAAGTCGGGACCAGGACCGATCAGCCCGGTCCCGAAGAAGCCCTCGATCGGGGCGGCCTTCGCCTTGAGCGTCCCGATCAGGCCGAAGATGAACAGCGTGACCCACATGAAGGCGGTGAGACCTACCTCGACCCGTCCGTATAGCTCGATACCGAGATAGTTGACGATGGCGAAGATCAGCAGGAGGCCGACGCCTATCACCCATGAACCGCCGTCCAAAAGGCCTTCGAGCGGCTCGAAAGAGGCGGCGGCGAAAAGGCCCGCGCTTGCGGTCTCGGCGGTACCGGCGAAGAGGTGCACTATGAGGTACGCGGCGAGGGTTCCGGTGATGGCAAAGAAGCGCCCCATACCGGCAGCCACATAGTCGTAAACCGACCCTGCAGTCGGGAGGATGCCGGCCGCCTCGCCGAAGCTCGACGACTGGGCCAGCATCACCACGTAGGCGATGACGATGGCGATCGCAAAAGTCCCGCCAGCGATACCGAAACCCTGGGTGGCGGTCAGAACCACCGAGGCCGCGATGATCAGCCCGACCGAGGTGGCCAGGGCGGTAGGAAAGCCGACGACATCCTCGGCCAGGGTCGACGACTGGTGCTCCGATGACATGCTTCGCTCCTTCACCAAGCCCCGAATGCGCCCATTGCCAAAAACAACTTACTCCGCGGCGGCTCTCGAATGCTTGGAAAACGGGCCTCGCAATCTCCCCGCTAGCGAGCTCAGTTGAAGGGGTTGTCTTCGTCTCCAACGCCTCTGAGGAACGATTCGACCTCGTCAGCAATGTTCGAACCGTCATCGAAGGCGAAGTCCGGGGTGCCGGCCTCGAGGCTCTGGATCAGCTCCCGGGCGTCGGGCCGTTCCGAAACTGCCTCGTTGAGCCTTGCGATCATGTCCTGTGCCTGGGTGTGCAGGTCGGTGAGGTCGAGGTCGACATCGAGGAAGCCGGACATCCGGGTCAAAAGCGCCTCTGCGGCCGGCCAGTAGATCCCCGAGACGTAGTGAGGTACCTGCGCCCAGAAGCCAATCGATGGAATCCTGCTTTTCCGGGAAACCACATGAGTCGATGCATTGACGAACGATGCGGGGACGCTAAAACGCGCAGTCGGGATTCCGACCGGTTCGAGATCGGGGTCGGTTGAACTGATCATGATCGGCGTGGCGAGTGTGTGGGGGACTGCAGCCGCAATCGCACCAACAGCAACGACCTTTGTCACACCGTTGGTGGTTGCCAGTCGGGCGAGTTCTGCCGACGCCTCCTTCCATCTGGAGTCGGGCTCGGTCCCGGACACTATGAGGAGGTCGTTACGGTCACCGGGCACCGCGGTGACGGTGAGCGACGGCCAATGGATCTTTGCGGCCGCGCCACCGGAGAACTCCATCGTGGGGCGACTCGAGGAGTAGTCGTAAACGGCATCGGGGTCGAACTCGGCGACCACCTCGCCGCCGGAGCTGAGGTGTCCGCCGACGGTGGTTGCCACCGCTCCGGCGTCGACCCATCCACTTATCGCAACCACGAGAACAGGATTCCTGAGATCCATCTGCCCGGTGACCTCCAGAATCGACATCGAATAGCTGCTCCTTCATTCCCGTTGTCCTGTTTCTACCTGGTTCCCAACCACTATGGCGCGAAACTGCGGGTCACGCGATACGGCCCTCGAATGCAGGGCTCCTCCATCTTCTTCGCAAGTCAAAGCAGCGGTTCCCAGAGCGCCCGGCCCTCCCCACTTTCCAGGAGTATTAGATGGCAGCGGCAATGCAGTCAGCCCACCACCGGAGATCCGGCACTGGTTCGCCTATTTGTTCGCCGCCACGAGAGCCCGAGCACTGTGGCGATCATGAATACCGCAGCCACGCTCCAAAGGCCCGGCGCGTAGTCGTCGAAATGGTCGACTGACCACCCGAAAGCAGGCGGTCCGAGGCCGAGCCCGGCAAGGAAACCGAGAAGAACCGCTCCGGACGCGCCGCCTGCTTGGTCCTCTCCTGCATACACCATCAATGCCAGCATCCCCACCGAATTCCAAGAGGTCGACGACGCTCCCAACCCCAGGGCACCCACCCAGAGCAACCAACTTCCCCAATGGGAAGCAGCCAGTATCGCCCCGGTGAAGACAACCGACAGCGCAGCAATCAAGATCAGCGACCGGATGTAGCTTGGCCCTTTCTCACTGTGACGAGCCCACAACACCCGGGAGAAGAACGCCACAAGACCGGCCAGCCCTGCCACCGAACCGGCGACGGCCACCGACAGCCCCAAACTCTCCTGCCCATACAAGGGGACGTAGGTATTCACCGCACCGCCGGCGGCCCCCATGAGGAACCCGTAGATCGTGAGCCAGACGATTGGAGCGGACCACACCAACCGTCGCGAAACACGCCGCCCGGGGGCACGGGGCGGGTCCTGGGGAACGATATAGCCGACCATGCCCACCGTGAGCAGGGCGAACGCGCCGGCTATGGCCATCGTGGGGCGCCAACCCCAGGCGAGAGCTCCAGCAGGAAGCAGCATCCCGGCCAGGAACACCCCGGCTTGCACCCCCGACTGCTTCCAACCCGTGATGGCGCCCCGCTGCCCTACGGGCACGTGCACCGAGATCAGCTTGTTGGTGCCGGGATTCCCGAACGCCTGTCCCAGTCCTGCAAGAGCTGCAGTCGCAATCAGCCACAAATAGGTGGGCGCAGATGCGATCGCCAGCAGGCCGGTCCCGCTGAGGACGAAGATGGCAGCCAGCGCCTTCCGGCCGCCTATCGAATCGGTGAGCCGCCCTACGGTTGGAGAAGCCAATGCCCCTACAGCAGAGAAGGCGGCCACCACCCAACCGAACTCGGCACGAGTCAGTCCCAGTTCGTCGATGATGAACCGCGCCAGTACCGCGAATGCCGGCCCGGCGAAGGTGGCGGCCGCCATTGCTGCTGCAAGGAGAATTGTGAAGGCCGTCCGGCTTATGGTTGGAGCGCCGCGTGGCATGAAGCGACACTACTCGTGGCAGGTCCGCGGACCTGCACCCAGACCGCAGCGCTTGGACCGCGATGTGTATGCTCCGGCCCGAGTCAACGTTAGGCGGCAGCGGTGATGCGGTTTCGGCCCGCAACTAAGCACAGGCGACCTTGTGAGGGAGCCGAGCCGTGTTGATGCGTGGTGCTCTCGCCTACTCCCGGGCTGCTGATCGCTTCGCCGAGGGGACCGGGTGGCTATCGAAATGGGTGGTGGTTCCGACCATCTTCGTCGGACTGGCCAACGTGATACTCCGCTATACGGGCCAGTTCTTCGGGGTCCGGCTCACCAGCAACACCATTGTCGAGTTGCAGTGGTACCTCTACTCGTTGATCTTCCTGCTCGGCTTCGCCTACATCCTCAAACATCAGATCAACGTCCGGGTCGACTTCTGGTACGCCGACATGGCGAAGAAGAAGAAGGCCTGGATCGACGTCATCGGCCATTTCATCGGCCTGGTCCCATTCGCGCTTCTAGGCATCTGGGTGTCCTTGCCGCAGGTGCAGACTTCGTGGCAGCTAAACGAGCAGTCTCCTGACGCCGGCGGGCTCCCGCGGGCCCCCATAAAGACGATGATCCTGGTGGCCTTCGTGCTTTTGCTGCTGCAGGCAATCTCTGAGGTGATCAAGCTCATTGCCATTCTGCGCGGCATCGATGTAGAAATCGAAGAGCCCGACTCCCCGATTCGGGTCGAATGACGGGAGGCATGGACTCATGAACCCCGAATGGCTTGCGATCATCATGTTCGTCCTGTTTCTGGGGCTGATCCTTTCGGGCTATCCGGTGGCTTTCTCTTTTGCAGGAACCGCAATCATTTTCTTCGTTCTGGGCTGGGTGACGGGAGCGGTCTCAGTCAGCGTCCTCGGCGGCTTGTTCTCGAAGTGGTTCTCAGACTCGGTGTCGAATCTGACGTTCCTGGCGATCCCGTTCTTCGTGTTCATGGGGGCGGTGTTCGAGAAGTCGGGGCTTGCCGAACGTCTCCTGACGACCATCGGGATGCTCATGGGTCCGCTCCGCGGAGGTGTCGCAGTCGCCGTCGTATTCGTTGGAACCCTGCTTTCCGCTGCCACCGGGGTGGTGGCAGCCACCGTGATCGTCATGGGGCTGTTATCGCTCCCGGTGATGGTCCGTTACAACTACGACCACAGGCTCGCGACGGGAGTGATCGTCGCTTCGGGAACACTGGCGCAGCTGGTTCCGCCAAGCCTGGTGTTGATCGTGCTCGCCCAGTTCATCCCGGTCTCAGTCGGGGAATTGTTCGCCGGGGCTTTGATCCCGGGCGTGATGCTTGCGGTGATATACGCCATCTACGTCCTGGTCATCGCCTGGCTGAAGCCGGAGATGGCTCCGGCGATCCCTGAAGACGAGCGCGTAATTAGGGGATGGGCACTCGTTCGGGAGTCACTTGTTTCGATTGTGCCGCCTTTGCTGCTCATCGGCGCTGTGCTCGGCTCGATCTTCTTCGGGATTGCAACCCCATCCGAAGCCGGCGCTGTGGGTGCTTTCGGGGCCGTCATGCTCGCTGTCGGTGCTCGGACGTTCAACTGGAAGATGATCGGTGACTCGGCCCGGTCGACTGCCGATATAACGTCTCTGGTACTGCAGATCTTGTTCGCATCGACGTTTTTCGCCCTGGTCTTCGACAGGCTGGGCGGGCAACGGCTGATCACCGACTTTCTCACCGGGCTTCCCGGAGGCTTCTGGGGGTTCATCATCATGGCGAACATAATTGTGTTCGTGCTCGGCATCAACCTCGAGTTCCTCGAGATCTCCTTCATCGTTATGCCATTGTTCGTACCGGCTGCTCTTGCTCTTGGTGTCGACCTGGTCTGGTTCAGCGTGTTGATGGCGATCAATCTCAACATCGCCTTCATCTCGCCGCCGGTCGGCTTTTCGCTTTTCTATCTCCAGTCGGTGGCGCCACCAGAGGTGAAGACCTCAGACATCCACAGGGGAGCCCTGCCATTCATGGGCTTGCAGCTCATCGGCCTAATCATTGTGATGCTGGTGCCGTCCACGGTGACCTGGTTGGTGCAGCAGGTAGGTCTCTAGAAGGCATATGGAAGGCCCCGACAACAGTCGGGGCCTTTCCACCAAAACGGGTCGGTCAGACTTGCGACTCGTAGTTCATCATCGCGCGTTCGGCGATTGCGTGCCAGCTCTGCACCTGGGTTCGGAAGGCGGTCCAGCTGTCCAACACCGAACGAAAGTCCGGGTCGGCACTTGCGTTCGTCTCGTAGAGCTCGAACGCCGCCTCTTCCGCAGCGCCCATCACATCGTCGGGGAACGGCAGCACCTGGACGTCGGAGTTTTCCATGATCTCTTGCATCGCAGGTGGGTTCAAGGCGTCGTATCGCGACATCATCGAAACGTTGGCATGGGCAGCCGCCGATTGAATTACCGCCTGGTATTCCTCTGGTAGTCCGTCGTAGGCATCCACCGGAAACTGGACCTCGAGTGTCGGCCCCGGCTCCCACCAACCCGGGTAGTAGTAGAACTGGGCGACGCTCTGGAAGTCGAGTTGTTGGTCGTCGTACGGGCCTACCCACTCGGCTGCGTCCACCGTCCCCGTCTGGAGAGCCTGGAAGATCTCCCCGCCGGCAATCACCTGGACGGTCACACCCAGACGCTCCATCACCGCTCCGCCAAGTCCTGGAATCCGCATCACCAGGGCCTGCAGGTCGGCGGTCGAGTTGATCTCCTTATTGAACCACCCGCCCATCTGGACGCCTGTGTTCCCCGCGGGGAATTGGATGACCCCGAACCTTTCCCGGTAGATCTCCTGGAGCATCTCCAGTCCGCCGGCTTCGTACAGCCAGGCGTTTTGCTGGCGGTCGGTCAGACCGAACGGGAGGGCTGTCCCGAAGGCCACGACTTCGGCGAGACCCCGGTAGTAATACGACGCGGTATGTCCGCCGTCGATACTCCCCGCCTGCACCGACTGCAAAACTTCGAGACCGGGAACGAGTTCGCCAGCAGCCCGGGCGGTCATGGTGAACTTTCCGCCGGTCATCGCCGTGACTGCCTCACTGAATGTGACCGCACCTCCGAAGATGGTGTCCAAAGCGGTGGGCCAGCTCGTGGCGATCTCCCAGTTCAGTTCCGGGAGATCGTTGGTCGCTACTGCGTCATCGAGATCGGGGTCGCCTGTGGTAGCTGTGGCGCCATCCTCGGTGCATGCGGCCAACCCGAGGGCGGCAACTCCCGCACCTACATAGCCAGCCTTTTTCAGGAAATTGCGACGATCCATCGTCTTGAGTCCTGCAGGTCTTTGGTCGTCCACGGCGGGATCCTCCTCGACTTGACACCCGGTTGCCCGACGTATGCCGCCACCGGCCTGTTGCGAATATAGTCAGGCAACCTCGCCCCGTGACGCCGCGTTTGTTGCTTCGTATGGCCAATGCGGGGATCATGCATGCGATTGAACGAGTCATGATTTCCGCATCCTTGGATCCACGCACATAAGCGTGGGGAATTGTCGATTTTGGTTGGGAATCCGAACCCGTCCAATGAAGCCGCGAGGCTCCCTGGTCGTCAGGGTGAAGATACGAACCAGAGGTCACCCACATTGGTACCGGTTGGTCCGGTCACGAGGAGGTCGCCCGAGGCGGCCAGGAATGGGTGGCTGTCGTGAGACTCCAGATGCGAGATGGCGTCGCTTCCCAGTGCTTGGCCGCGTGTCACTGTCTCGGAGTCGACGATGGCGCCGGCGGCGTCGGTTGGGCCATCGATGCCATCGGTGCCAAGCGCAGCAAACATGTACCCCTTTCGACCAGCGATGGTGATTGCCGCGGCAAGGGCGGCCTCTTGGTTTCGCCCTCCCTGTCCCGATATGGCACCCGACACGATGGTCTCTCCTGCAAGGATCGAGATTCCGGTGGGCGACTCAATGACGATTCTCTGAGCTTCGCTCCGTGACTCCCCCCGGAGAGCCGTGGACGCAACGGTGGCCGGCTCCCCGGCGTCCTGGAGTGTTGTCGCAGCCGCATGGGCCGCCATTGCGCCGTCGGCGACGACTTTCCATATGTGGTCCGAGGTCTGGGGTGGCCGTTGCGGGATTTTCCCGAGCACCTGAAGCACCCTGGAGGGCAGCTGTGAGCCGAGTCGCCTCTTCAGAATGGCAATGGCCTGTTCGGGCTCAGTGCTGTCGGACATTGTTGGCCCCGATGCGATCACGTTTGGCGGGCTGTCGACGACGTCCGAAATGAGCAGAGAGATGACCCTCGTCCTGCCGGCGGCTTCGAGCAGCCCGCCGTTCTTGAGGCGGGACATGTGTCTCCGGACGCAATTCAATTCCTCGATGGGCGCACCGGCGGCCATCATCTCCCGGGAAACGATGAGGAGGTCGTCCATGTCGAGCCCTGCGATCGGGACTTCGGCCAATGAAGAACCGCCACCCGATATGAGCGCCAGCAAAAGGTCGTCTTCCCCACTCTCTTCGGCCAAACGCAGGAGGGCCGCCCCGCCCTCGACGCTGCCGGCGCCGGGGTAGGGGTGCTCGCCGGTAAATAGTCGGAGGGGTGGTGGCACGGACTCGATGTGGTCTGTGACAACCACCCCGTCCTCGACGAGGTCACCGAGGATTTCCGCGGCTGAGCGCGCCATCGAGGCTGCCGCTTTGCCGATCGAGGCGATTCGCATCGCGCCTTTGACCTCGATGTATTGCCCGTCGACGACAATTGACGAGCCCTCCCGATGCAGATGGCGCCCCACGCAATGTTCCGGGTTCACTTCCGACAGGGCAGCGTGAAACGCAGATTCGATCAAGTCTCGAATTTCCGAGTCTCTGTCTCCTGAGCTCAAGGCGGGCAGAGTACGACATCGAATGCCTGGCCGGTAGGACGAAGCGCAACGCTCGCCACCACCGTCAGATCCTCTTCACCGGCTGGCGGAGAACCGTCTTCAGTTTTTCGGGGGCAGTCTTGCGAGGGTCGCCGAGATAGATCACGTGGTGGTCCCCGTTCTCGATGAGACCATTCTCCGGAATGAACTCTCTGTGGAGTCGGGCGATGGTCGGCGCCTCGGCGGCGTAGGAACCCACATGCAGTATCTGCACTGAGAGACCCTCATGGAAGGGCTCGAAGCGGAAGCTCGCGGGCCGTTTCCCCAACTTCTGGATCGCTTTCTCCAACCCGGTATCGACCATCTCGTCAGTGACCCAGTCGGGCTGCATCAGCATCATCGTCCACTGCCAGCTGTCCCGATCACCGCCGGCGAATACCGACAGGTCTTCGGCCCACCACAGCCCCTCCAGCGGCGGGATGGTGTAGTCCCTCCCGACTTCCTTCTTGGAGATGAACTTGATCGGATAGGCCACCGCATATAGCCATGCGACAGCATCGGCATACATTGTCGAACTACCGGGATCGCCGATGCCGTCCACCCCAAGGAACTGCATCCCGGGCACATCGACAAATGAGAAAGCGCCGGGTGAGGGCGCGTAGAGATGCTGGAGGGTCTTCTTGAAGTCGATCTTCTCTGGAGTCATCTCAGGCAGCGGGATGAGGTTCGGGAAGGGGAGTGCGGCGCGCTCCAGGCGACAAGGCACCGAACCAGACGCCTGACATCACCACAATCGCCCCGGTCACACCCCGGAACGTGATCGGTTCGTCGGCGAGCCAGGCTCCGAGGAGCATCGTCACCAACGGGAACAAGACGAAGGCATAAGAAGATGCGGAAGCGGTCCACTGCCTGATGACCAGGAGGAGAAGGAGAAAGAGCCCCACCGACCCGAAAGTGGCCAGATAGGCCACCGACCAGATCACTTCGGTCTCCCCCGGAATAACCCACTGCTCGCCGGCCACCACCGAAATTCCCAGCAAGGCAAGAGCACCCGTCGTCATCCCCACCGCATTCGTCATCACCGGGTGATGGCCCGACACCTTTTTGCTGATGATCACGCCCTCCCCGAAGGAAGTGGCAGCGACCAGCATCGCGAGAAGTGATGTGAATGGAAGGTGGATTTCCTGCGGACCCACCGCCATCCAGAAGATCCCGCCAACCGCCAGCAGCGAGCCGACCAGGGGTCTGACACCGAGCTGCTCCATACCGTGGGCGGCGGCGAGCAGCAGCGTGACCAACGGGACGATGGCGAGGATCACCGTCGCCACCCCTGCGGTAACTCGCACCAGGGCCCAATACATAAGGGCGTAGGAGACCGCAAAGCTGAGGAGCCCGTAGAGAATGGTCATCCCGAGGTGGCCGCCCTTAGGGGCGCTGAGCTTGAGGAAAGCGGCGATGATGATCAACAGCACTGCGGCGAGACTGAAACGGAGTCCAGCGCCCCAGAACGGCTCCAGCTCGCGGTTGCTGAAACGAACCCCGATGAAGTTGGCACCGCCGAGGGTCACGGCCAGCGCAAACAGGGCGATGGTGGGACCGGCCGAACGGGCGTCAGCGTCCATGGCAAATCACTGAGTCGAACTCCTTCGAGGGTGATGATATCGGCGCCTCGGGCAGTTGTCGGGATAGAAATTTGGGTGTCGGTTCAGGGCTACGCGGTTCGTTATATCAGTAGGTGTTCAAGATTTGACTTCCCGTTTGGTTGAGGTTCTAGCGTTTCGCCGAACAACAATGATTTGAAGTAGAGGAAGTGTCCGCTTGCCACCCTCCATCAGATTGCAGCTTGGAGAGTCTCAATCCCCAATTGGCAAATGGACCTCGATCATTGGGGCCTCGTCGATGAGCTGATCGAGTTGGGCTTGAGATGAATACCACCTGGTTTCGGGCTGGTTGAACACTTCCAGCCGTTGTTGCCTGTCCTCGATCACCCTCGCTGTTGTCTCGATGTCTCGACCGTCGACATGGATCACGATGTTTGGGTTCGCTTTCACGTTGGCGAGCCAGTCGCGGCGCCCGGGAGTGCCGGTGACGATGAAGCTGTCGTTGACGCGGAACCACCAGATCTCGATGCGACGGGGTTCTCCCGACCTCCGGCCGAAGGTGGTGAGATCGATTGTGCGGATCGAGGCGAAGCGGTCCAAGTCCTCGGGGGTTATTGCCATGGCGGACAAGATAGAACTTCAACAACAGCCGAAGTCAAGTGGACGACAACGAGGGGGGACCGAGCCGGTCCCCCCTCGTTTCCCGGGATTTCCTAGTTGGCCAGCTCGTCTGCCTTCTGCTTGTGGATCCGGTCTGCCGGGTCGGCCAGCGCAGCGCCCTTCTGCTTGAACACCAGATCGGCTTTGTCTCCGGCGACCACCGCAGCGGCCCCCCCGCCAACAACCAAAGCCTGCGGCCTCCCGAGGTCGGCGACGTTCAGAGCATTCCCTGCTTCGAGCTGTGCCGCGCTCATACCCTGCGGCTCGCTGGCCGGGTTCACTGCAAACACCACACCGATGACAATCGCACCGATCGCCAGCGCCTTGCCAATAGTCCCTGCCAGTTGCCCGACGTCGACACCTGATGCTGCGTTTTTCTGTAGGACGGTCATTTTCTCTCCCTTTCTGTCCCTCGCTGTCGCCCTGTCGGGTGACATCGGGAAAGAGGTGAACCATCGGCTCGAGATACGAAAATGTCGTGGTCCCGTCAGGCGTGTGTCGCGAGAAGGCCGATTGCTATCGCAACCGTCGTCCAAGTGAGAAGGCGGAGCGGGGTCTCCCAGGTGGCGAGCAGCTGTTCGCGTTGCCAGCTTCGGTTGGCGTCGAAGCTCGTCACCGACTCTGTGGTCGTCCGTCTGACGAACCTCGCCGGAGTGCTCAAGGCCCGCTGCGCGAGGCTGAGGAGGACGGATGCGACCGCGACTATGACTACCGGGAGGGAGACTCCGCCAGTTTGCGCCCAATAGCCAACGACCACTGGGAAGGCTCCCCAGGCGACGGCGAATCCGAGGTCCGTGTGGACCACGGGCCATTCCAGGGCGTACCCCACCGCAAGCAGCACCCCTGCTGCCGCCCAGGCATAGATCCATGGCGAAACTTCGGCGGCGCCGAGCGCGGCGATCGCGAGGGTGGCCGCCATTGCGCCGAAGCCGAGGAGCCAAAGTGCACGGTCAGAGAACCCGGTCCCGAGCGGTCGGCTCTTCACCTCATCAAGGGCGTGGGCACCGACGCCGAGTCCGAGCCCGAATGCGGTCAGGGTCCCGGCGAGAATTCGCCAGTCGAGTTCGGGAGCAAGTGCAGAGCCGATGGCGACATACGACAGGTGCCAGAGCGTGTAAGGGATGTGGAGCAGCGACACGAAGTCACCCCAACCAGACCCGGTCGGCGCGTAAAAAGCCGGGCGTTCACTCACGTTTTCTCGGCCCACATGACCATGCCGCCGCCCAGCGACATCGGCTCGACTTGCACATTGGTGAAGCCGGCATCCTCCCATGCCGTAGACAGCCGATCGGGCGAGTAGCGGTCGGCGAAACCGTCGATGCTCGGACCGAGGAAGCGGCCAACCCGGAACCAGCCGCGCCCTGCCAGCAGTCCTGCTGCCGGAAGAAGCAGACGGGTGTATGCCCACCACAACGGTCTCCAGAGACCTCGGGGCCGCCCGAACTCGACCATCCCCACCCGCCCCCGGGGTCGAAGGACCCGAGCGATCTCGGACATGCACCCGGTGACGTCGTCGACATAGCGAAGCAGGTACCCGAAGGTGACTGCATCGAAGGAGGCGTCGGGGAAGGGGAGGGATTCGGCGGTGGCGATGACGCCCACGGCGCCACGGTCAACCGCCGGCCGCAGCATTCGGTGGCTCTGGTCGAGGGAGATCACGTCAGAGCCCCGCGCCTGGAGGAGTCGGGTGATCAGTCCGGTGCCGGCGGCAATGTCGAGAACCTCCGACCCTCTCCTGATGTCGAGGCCTTCGACCATTCGTCGACGCCAGCGAGGATCCTGGCCCATGCTGAGAATATTGCCCCAGCGTTCGTAACCGGGGGCGAGGGGAGCAAACAGTTCCTGGGCATCACGGATGGTGGATTCGGTCACCGCCCCGACGCTACATCCCCGGCCTGGGCTCGTGTATCGGTCTTATCATCTTTATCCATGGACGGAGCAACGGCCGGCTGGCTGCTGGAGGGCGATCCTTCGATCCGCTGGCAGGTACAGCGCTACCTCCTCGACTCACCGGACGAAGTGTGGAGAGGAGACCAAGAGCTTGTCGCTAGAAGGGTGGGGCCGACGTCTTCTCAATGAACGCAGTGCCAGTGGGCGGTGGGCCGAGGGCCTTTATACCCCGAAATGGACCTCGACCACCTACACGCTTCTCCAGCTTTGACGGACGGGGCTGCCTCGCGACAACGAGCCGGCAGTGGCATCCACCCAGCTCCTCATGGACAGGCCGGTTTGGGTCTTTTGGCGAGGGGGACAAAGCCAAGCGCGACGAGTGTGTTGCGGGGTTCGGGCTCTCGCTGTCCAGTTGGTTCACCATCGGAGGCGAACCGCGAGAAAGACTCGTCGGAGGGATCCTCGGGCGACAGCTCGACGACGGAGGTTGGAACTGCCGAACGCGGACGCCATCGGCGCACAGCTCGTTCCACACCACGATCAACGTCCTCGAGGGTCTTCGGGAATATTGCCTTTCGGGCGGACCCCAAGGCCCTGCCGTCGAGGCAGCTGAAGCACGCGCACGGGAGTTCTTCTGTGAGCACCACCTCTACCGCTCCCATCGGAGTGGAAGGATCCCCGACGAGCGAATGACCCTGCTCCCCTTCCCCCCGCGCTGGCATTACGACGTTCTGCGGGGCCTCGACTGCTTTCGGGCAGCCGGGGCCGAGCGCGACCCCCGCCTCGAAGACCCGGTCGAGGTTCTGCTCGGTCATCGCCGCAAAGACGGGCGGTGGCCGATCCACCCGAACTACGGCGCCAGGGTTTGGTTCAACATGGAAACCGGGCGGGCACCGAGCCGGTGGAACACTTTGCGGGCTCTTCGGGTCCTCCGCTGGTGGGATAGCCCGAAATGAACAGAGGGATCCGATGTTCGCGTTCCGTGGGTCATTTGAGAATTTCCGGGCATTGTGTCGAAAACCGGAGCCGGCCTTCGTATAAAAGTCGACAGACCGGGTAAGTTCCCGGCCACAACTCAGGAGATAAGGCGATGAGCCAGTATCTGATGTCCGTCTACTACGAAGAAGGCGTCGAGGACCCCTCCCCCGAGGAGATCCAGGAGATGTACGCCGATGTCGACGCTTACAACAAGAAAATGGAGAAAGCGGGCGTGTGGGTGTTCGGTGGAGGCTTGGAGCCGCCCGATGCCGCCAAAGTCGTCACGGGCGGCAGTGACGGCTTTGTCGTCACCGATGGGCCTTTCCCGGAAGCCAAGGAGCAAATCGGCGGCTTCTGGGTGATCGAAGCGGAGAACCTCGACGCCGCTCTCGATTGGGCTCGCGGAGCCAGCGTCGCCTGTCGTGGACCGGTCGAGTTGAGGCCGTTCCAAGCCGAACCCGCCTGACCCTCGCCGGGTCAGCCCAGCCGGATGCGACCCATCATCAGCCGCGGCGCCTACACCCCTTTCCTAACGACCGGTAGCGGCGCGGCCGCAGAGCTTCGAGCGGCGATGAGGGTCGTAAACGGCTCCCCATTCCCGTAGCGATATCCTCTTGACCATGACGCCAACTATCAGTCGCGGACGCGTAGCTCTCACAACCGCGATTGCGGCTCTCGCGGTAGCCGGTTGCGGTGCTGAACGTCCCACCGCCGATGGTGAGCTCGACTGTGATCCGACGACAGTCTGGGCAGAGGAAGGATCGGTGCCTGAAGGAACTGCAGGACTTGTCGCTTCCGCGGATGCAGTTGAAGCGTATCTCGAGCCGTTTCAAGAGAACCATGGAGGCGAAATCGTCTTGCTCGCCCCCACTCAGGGGTCGCTCGTTGTCGAAGGGTCTGAGGTGGTGTCGGGCGAAGCTACCGAGTTGCCGGACGGGGGCTTTCTGGTACTGGAAGGCGCCGGCTGTGAGGGTTTCGATCGGTCCGCCGATTAGAACCAACATCGCGCCTATACCGTCGCCGGTGGGGCTGACGGCACAGCTCTGGCCCCGGTCGGCGGCCCAGGTCTTCTCGCCAACGCACTGCTCCTGTGGGTGGACGTTACGCAATTGCCTTAATCCAGAGTGAAAGGAAGGAAGCGGGGAGGCCGCGGGTCAATCGAGTTGCAGCACCGAGAGGATGTTGCCGGCGGGATCCTTGAACCAGGCGATCGGTGGGCCCTCGCCCCGGGCGATCCCCTTTTCGTCGGCGTAGTCATACTTCTCGAACTCCACCCCTCGCTCGACGAGCTCATCGACAGCGACATCAACGTCAGCGACGGGGAAATTCAGGATCGTATAGGTGGCGGGGAGGTGGCTCTCGCCTTTCGGGTAGACCAGGATGTCCCGCTCGCCTGCAATGTGAAGGGTCAGCATTCCGTACTCTTCTGACACCTCGATGCCGAGGGTTCCTCCATAGAACTCTTGGGCCGCAGGAATGTCGTCGACCGAGAATCCACTGAACGCTTTCGTCTTGTTGAACATGGCGCGAATCCTAGACCCGGGACGATCGTGAGCGTCCGGATTGGTGGTGGCGACTCCTACAGGGAATGTGCCAATGAGCCGATACCAACAAGGTGAACGATCGTCGACCATTCAACGCCTAAATGTGTCCCGCCGTCAGGAGCGCAACGATCTTTCGTTCGGAGCGTCAATCGCTATCGGGCTTGTCGGACTGGCTCTAACCGCCGCTGTGTTCGTGACGTTGTGGGGCCAGGCCAAGAGGGAAGCGGATGATCGGCTTACCTCCCAGGTCGAGTCAGCGGCGGAACTCACCTCCACCGCCCTTGCCACGGTCGACGCCAAATTGGTCTCTTTGAGCGGTTTCTTCCGGTCGAGCGTCATGGTCACTCCAGGGGAATTCCAGCGGTTCACCGATGATGTCGGCGTCGAGGATGGCATGGCGGGGATCGGATATGTGATTTCTGTCGACGCTGAGGGCCTTTCTGCTGCAGAAATCCTCCTCGGGAGCCAGAGTGGCTCGAAAAAAACCGCATATCAATTGGACGCCAGCGGGATGCCCACTGAACTCGGCCTGCGTGACCGATACCACCTCGTCCAGTACGTGTCGCCCCGACTCGAGTGGGAGTCGCTTCAGGGTCTCGACCTCGGGGCGTTGCCCGACATCGAGTCCGATTTCAACTCGGCGATCGATACCGGAAGGGTGGCAATGACCCCGTTCATCACCCTTCCCGGCGAAGCAGATGCCGACACCTTCCTCATGTTCCTCTCGGTGAACGACCCAACGACTGGGGAGCATTTGGCGATGGTGGTGGCCCTCATGGACTTCAGCGATCTTCTCCTGTCGCATATCCCGTCGGGAGTCGAGTCCTATCTCGATTGGCAATTCAGCGAGGTTGACCCGGCAGTCCCGGCGACCGGTGCAGCCGGCACCTCCGTGCTCTCTTACGGGGGCCGTGACTGGCTGATCAATGTCGCACCAACAGCCGACTCGCCGTTTGGGCCGGACCACAATGGCGGATACGTAGTGCTCCTCCTCGGCTTTGTCGCGACCCTACTTGCAATGGCTGCCGTGCATCTTTACCGACAAAGGGTGGAGGGTGCGGCCGAGTTGGAGGCTGCTAACCAGTCGACTGACGCCAAGGTTCGTTTCATCGCCGCGATCAGCCACGAATTGCGGACACCTTTGACTTCCGTGCTTGGTTTTGCAGACATCCTCAAGGACGGGGACGATTTGAGTACCGAAGAGCGGTATTCGATGATGAAGGCGATTACAGAGGAAGCCACCGACCTTGCGCACATCATCGATGACCTATTGGTGGCGGCGCGTGGCGAAATTGGACAGTTGGTTGTGGCTAAATCTCCTGTCGCACTGCGCGACGAGGTTCAAGCCGTGGTCGGCGTTTCGGGGCTCGGCGACCGGGTTGTGATCTGGCCGGCCGCAGACGGTCCTGAAGTGGCGATTGGGGATCCCGTTCGGGTTCGCCAGATCCTCCGCAATCTTCTGGAAAACGCTCACCGCTACGGCGGTACCAGAATCGAGATCGAGATAGCACGGTCCCCGGGAAGCCTTTGGGTCGAGATGCGCGACGACGGGTCCGGAGTCCCGGTATCGATCCTCAACACGTTGTTTGAGCCCTACCAACACGCAGCGGACACGCCCGGGGTAACCGAATCGCTCGGTCTCGGACTCAGCGTTTCCAGGCAGCTAGCCGACCTCATGGATGGTGAGATGACCCACCAGCGAAAGGGAGCCTGGACCATTTTCCGGCTTACCCTCCCGGTCAAGACTCAAATTTCAGCCGAGGAAGCTCCGGTGCGGTCCAACGGTTTGCCGCTGACCGGCTCCCGGCGCCCCTAGCGCGATTGTCTCAACGGGCCTCATGGCCCCGACAGTTTCACAGCGGGGAGCTCAGCGGGATATTCGGTACCGACTCTTTCAAGATCCCCGACAGTCACACCCGGAAGCGAAAGAGCCTGAGAGATCGAGTCAGGCCGTGGTGTCAGTGAGAATGAACTCCGACGCCAGGGGAAGCGAGACCCGGAACACGTTGTAGGGACCCTCGCGCACGCAGACCAGGTCTCCGTCCTGGAGCCGGGCCAGCGAGCGGGAAACCGTCAGACCGAGCCCGATGGAGCCAGGGGCGGCAATTATCGCTTCCGATCTTGTGTATGGCTCGAAGATCCGGTTCATGTCCGACGTGTTCATCGGGGGGCCGTTGTCGCTGACCTCGACAATTGCCTGTCCGTCGATGCGTCCGACGCTGACTCTGACATGGTTCCCGCCGTATCGGACCGCGTTGGTGGTGAGATTGCGGATGATCTGTCGGAGGCGGGCCGGGTCGGCGTAGGCCTCGACAAGTCCGTCGGGAGCTTCCACTTCTAGGGTGATCCCCGGGATGGCCTGCATGCTGCGGCGCACGGCTTCGCCGAGGTCGATCCGCTCTGGCTGGACTTGCACTTCGCCGATATCTCCTCGGGCCCACACAAGTAGGTCCTCGATCAGATGGGATAGCTCAGCGCTGTGGAAGGCGATCAGTTCCCTGAACTCCTCCTTTTCGGGCTCGCCGTAGAGATGGAACTCGTCCTTGAGTTCCTGGGCGAAACCGACCACGGCGGTCAGGGGCGTCCGCAACTCGTGGGCGACCGACGCCAGGAAACGGTCCTTGGATTCGATGAGGTTCTCGAGCTGTCGCTGGGCCTCACGCAATTCGGTGATGTCGGCGATCGTCACCATGACCCTCGAGTAGTCGGGGGTGTTGCCCACAAGCGGAACGTGCCAGCGGACATCGAGGAAATTGACCGACCCATCCGGGCCAATGGATTCAACCGACTGCTCGAGGTAGGTCTTGCCTTCCCAGATCGCCGCGAGGGTCTCGATGTAGGTGTCGGCGGAGGGTTCGGTGTGGCGGTCGATGAGAGTCATCTGCCCGTAGTCGCCTTCGATGTGACGCAGCAGAGTGCGTGCCGCCGGGTTGGCATCGATGACCTGGATCCCGGAGAGAATGTCCAAGATGCGCTCCTCCGAACCCATCAGGTAGCTGCGGACATCCGTGACGCCCCCGGCACGAAGGAGGGCGTAGGCCTCGATCACCGAAGAATGGTCTTCGCGTTGTATTGCGATCGGGGCCTGCTCGAACAGTTGGCGGAATCGAAATTCGGACTCTGCCAGGGCGGCTTCGGCGTTCTTCTGGTCGGTCACATCTTCGACCATCGAAACGAACAGGCGCTCGGTTGCGCCCTCGATCATTGTCATATTGATTCGAGCCCATCTCTCCTCGGCGCCGTCGATTCGTACCTCGCTGAGCACCACGTCGCTCTCTCCGAAATACAACTGGCGAACCAGCGCATCGTGACCGGGGCGGTCTTCGTGATGCACGAGGTCGTTGGCGTACCTTCCCTCCAGCGTCTCATCGCCGCGTCCTATCAATGCCTTGATCGCCGGGTTGACCGACAACAACACGCCCGAGGTGTCGGAGATAGCGATGCCCAGACCGGCATGCTCAAAAGTTGCCTGGTAGCGGGCTTCTGCGACCTCGAGTTCGCGCAGCGCCTTTTCGCGCTCGTCCCGGAGCGCCTGCGGTCGTTTGGCCAGTGTGTAGAAAGCCAGAGCGGCGGCGAGACCGACGAGGACGCCAGCGATCCAGATCGACGGGGTCGCTCGCGCCGCTGAGGGCCATCCCGCGGTAGGTTGGACGGCGATATCCCATTCGGTGTCCGTGGCCCCGATGCGAACTTTGTGGAGAACCGGGGCTCCCTCGAAGGCTTCGGGGTCGCCGGCGAGAATCAATTCAGTCCCGGACAGGCGAGCGGCGGCGAGAGTACCCCGGCCCGGATTGTCGAGATCGGTCAGCAGCGCAATTGCAGGCCAGTCGAGGAGCACGGCTGCCAAACCCCAATATGAGCCGTCTTCGTTGTAGATCGGACGGCGGACGAGGATTCCGAGGCCCCCCTGCACCAGTTCCACCGGGCCCTGAACCACGGTGGTCCCGTCACGTATCGCCGGTTCGAGAAGGGCCTTTCGGTCGGGGTCGGCGAGCAGATCGAGATCGACAGCGGCCTCGTTGCCTTGCAACGGAGCCACCAGGCGGATTACCGAGTCGGGGGCGAGCTGAACCGCGCGGATCGTCTGCCCTGAATCGATGAGTGCGCTGGCGAAGATACCAAAGTCCTCAGCCATCCGTTCCGGGTCGTCGCGGGTTATCTCTACGAAAGCAGCCAGCGTCTCGACCGAAGCTGTCTCTCTGGCGATGACGTCGCTGATATTTCTTGCCATCTCGGCGGCCTCAGCGGTATACCTTGCTTCGACGCTGGAGAGGTGGGTATCGCGCGCAAAATTGTCGATGACACTGGTCATCGCAACGATCAGCACAAACACGACCACAGCTATGTATCGGGGTTTCACCTGGCATCACACTTTCGACTTCGTCTATTGATCGGACGAGTGGCCGGGATTGTGTAGTGATTCCTCCGAGCAGCACGTTTCCGGATGGGAACGCCCCCGCCCTCAGCCCGGCGAAGTCACCTGCAATCGTCCCGCCGCTTCGCCAGGTCCCTGCCGTCGCAACAGTTTCAGAGATGACGAGGAACCTCCAACCAGATTCAGAATTCCTTGGTTGTCGTTGACGGCGATCCCGATTCGCTCAATCTGTTTACCCCCATTCTTCTGTCCGATTTGCCCCCGATTTTGGAACTCTTTCCTCAACTTGGCCCGAGATCGACGGTCTGAACCTGCTGACCCGGCTGAAGGCCTCCGTTCCCGACGACGGCTGGCTGGAGAGCTCACGTCAGGTTGCAGTGACCGTCTCCACCCTTCGAGCCACCTTGCCCCTTCTGAGATCCTGGCAATTCAGGTCTTACGCTGGCGGCGGGGTGGCAGCCAGGACAGGCTTCGCGGTACACCGGGAAACATGGCCCCGGGCCGGTGGCGGGAAGAGTTCCTCTCTGCGAAGATCGCCCTATGTGTGTAAATCATGGTGCAGAACTTCCTGCCCTCCCCCCCGGTCTGCAGAGCCCGGTTTCAGAACATGTGGTTCTCGAGGCCGCCGACGGGAACCGCTTCAACGCGCTTGCCGCAGAGCCACCGGATCCATCCGGTGCCGCGGTCCTCGTTCTGCCCGACGTCCGGGGACTTTTC